>LNEO01000256.1 GCA_001465015.1 Deltaproteobacteria bacterium Ga0077539
CTCTGGCCGTCAGGCGAGCGTGTTGCCGCTTGGGTGTTGACGCCGCTACTGATTTTCCTGCGGATGTGCATTTTCGAACCGAAATCCGGTTCCCTGCTTATGTGTACGCGGGCGGCTACATCGGCTCGACGTGCCACAGTCATTCGACGTGCGGCTTCGACGACGGCACCGCTGCGACGAAGGCATGATTGCTCGTGTCGTGGGTGAGCTCACTGCTCACTGCGTGTAGCGCGTGCAACGCGTCCTCGCCCGACGGATGCGTCCGTGGATGCGATCGTCATGGACGCGAACGACGCAACCGTACGTGACGTGCGAACGGATGCCGCTGTCCCCATCCCGCCTCCGTGGCGGGCCGATGTACGACGGCGATCTCCCTGTGATCGCGCGCGACGAGTGATCGTCGGCAAACTTGCCGTTCCGTCGGCAAACTTGCCGTTCCGTCGGCAAACTTGCCGTTCCGTCGGATGCGATCTCCAGCGCCAACCGACTGGGGTTCGACAGCGCCGACTCCCCCACGCTCGCTCACATCCCCGCGAGGATCGTGTCGAGCGCGCTGCGCACCTGCGAGACCGAGATCCCCGACGTGTGGTGACGAATCCGCCCCGTGCGATCGAGCACGGTCACCGCGGGAACTCCAGTGATCGTCACCGCGCGCAGCCAGTCTCGCGCCGGGTCGATCACCGTTGTGCTCGTCAGCGCATAGCGCGAGTGCCACGTGTTCGCGTAGGCGAGCGTCCCCGGCGTGCGGTCTGGGTTCTCGATCACCAGCGTGAGCACTCGCACGCCGCGCGCGCGATACGCCGCGGTGATGTCGCGCTCGAGCGTCGGCGCCTCGCGTGCGCACACCCCGCACCAGCCCGCAGAGACGATCACCACCGTCGCGCTCGCCGTGCAAAACGCCGGGCCGTACAGCGGATGCGACGAGCCATCGATCGCCGTGAAGGTCGTCGGCCGCGCGAAGCACCCCGTGCTCGTGCAGAAGCCCGTCGTCGGCGCAGCGCAGCCCATCATGGGAACGCCCGAGTCCGTCGGCGCGACCCCAGAGTCCGTCGGCGGTACACCAGCGTCCGCAGGAGGCGCGCCACCACCCGATCCACCACCCGATCCGCCGCCGGACAGGCAGCCGAAGTACGCGTCCATCGTGCAAGCCATCGTGCTCAGGCACGCCACGTTGTTGCGAAAATTGCTGGTCGCTGTGCAGTGCGCTTCACACTGCGCGCGGGTGAGATCCGCCCCCGATTGCGACAGAACCACACGGCACCCGTCGTAGATGCGTCCGCACGCGGTCGAGCACGAGTGCGCTCCGCCCGAGGGTCCGCCGACGCCCGAGTCCGCAGGAGCACCGACGCCGCTGTCCGCCAGTCCGCCGACGCCCGAGTCCGCCGCAGGAACGCTCGCGTCGATCGGCGACGACGGCGCGCCGCTGTCCGATGCGATCGGGATCGCCGAGAAGCACGCGGTGATCGCCTCGGTCGTGCACTGGACCTCGCTCAGACACGCGGCCGCTCCCGAGAACGCCCCTTCCTGGCACTCGCTCACGCACTGCGAACGCGACAGCGCGCCGCGTCCGTTGGAGAGCGAGCGGCGGCACGAGTCGTACACCCTCGCGCACGCAAGCTCGCACGACGCGCCACCGCCGGCGCCTCCTCCAGCACCGCCGCCCGAGGCGTCGGAGATCCCCGCGTCGCCGACAGGAGCGCGACGACGAGCGACCACCTCGTCGGCGTCCGTTCCCGCACAGGCGGCGATCAGCGACACAACGAGCGACGTGACGAGCGTAGATGTACGGGGCATGGGATGACTTCCTCCGCGACAGGGCGCGAAGGACGCCGCTGCAACCGCCCGGCCAACGGCATCTCTGCGCTCGTCGTCACGATTCACCGCTCGAATCGCTGACGAATCGCGAGTTCACGCGCTGAGCAACCCGAGCGCGCTCGCCGTTGAGCAAGGTCTGCCCACCTGCGCGTGAGCGGCTGCTGCTCACTCGTCGGGGCCCGCGGTCGCGACCGCACCGAACACCGTCACGCGCGGGTCGCTCGCGGCGCTGTTATCCTCGCGCGCCCGAATGCCGCGCACCGCTCGCTACCTCGTCGCTGCGCTGCTCGTCGCCGCGGCGCTCTGGATGATCGCTCACCCGCTCGAGATCGCCCGGCTGCTCAGCCGGCCGCAAGAGACCGTCTCGCAGCGGATCAACCTCCGCGCGACCTTCGGGGGAACGGTGCTCGGGATCGCGCTGTTCTCCGCGTGGTTTCCCGGCTTCGCGGCGGGCGGGCGCGTGCTCGGCGCAGGTCTCCTGGGCGCGCTCATGGCCGGCATCGCCGTCGCGCGCCTCGTCGGGTTCGTCTTCGACGGGAGGCCCGACACGCTCCAATGGGTGTGGCTCGTCGCCGAGATCCTCCTGGCGATCGCCGCGGCGTTCGCCGTGCACAAGCTGAGCGCGCCCTCCTCGAGCACGGCGACTTGAATACGCACCCACGAATGCGTCGGTTCTTCGCGCTCGTCTGGGCGCTCTCGCTCGCGCTCGGGCTCTTCGTCCTCGCCTACCGAGGCCCGGGGCGCGCGTTGGTGCGCGGGCACCTCGGAGACGTGGCGATCACGCCGTTCATCTACGCTTCGCTCGGCCTCGTGACGAAGCGCTCGGCGCGCGCTCGGCTCTTGATCGTGGCGCTCGTCGCCGTCGCGACCGAGAGCTTTCAAGCGCTGAACCTCTCGCTGCGACGAGGCGCGCTCGTCGATCTCACCGTGGGCCGCACGTTCGACCCGTGGGACCTCGTCGCGTACGCCGTCGGCCTCGCCGCGGTCTACGTCGCCGAGCGACGCTTCGAGGCGCGCGCCACGAACGACCAACGCTGAGCACCCTCTCAGGGAACAGCGGTTCCGTCGAAGAACGTCGTGGCCTTCGTCAGCGCGCGAAGCCCGACCTCGCGGCCCATTCGCCGACCCACGAAATCATCGGGCGAGATGTGAATCCCTCCCCACAGCCGCGACTGCCCTGCCTGGTCCGCGGCGTCGAAGTACGTCCCCCACTGCAGCCGCAGCTCCGCGCTCGGGCCGCGCTCGAACGTGAGGTACCCGCCCTCCCGCGCCACGAACTCCGCGAGCCCGCCCGGAAAGAACTCGCTCCCGGTGATCGCCGCCAACACCTCGGCCCCCGCGCGCGAGTACGTGCTGTGCCCCGAAATAAACCCGGGAAACGCCGGGGTCACGAAGCTACGAAGCTGAAACGGAACCCACTCGACCGCGCGCAACCACCCGGCGCCGCCGATCTCCGTTCGTCGCTCGCCCGGCTCGCCGCGCCATGTGAACACCGCGACCTGACCGACGTAGCGCGCGAGGTGCGCGTGCCTCTGACCGGGAGCGCTCGACTGCGCGGTGATCAACTCGACCACGCCCGGCTCGAGCACGAGTCCGTCTCGGTGATACCGAGGAAGCATCGGATCGCTGCGCTGCCCCAGCCCGCCCATGTAGCGAATCAGCGTGATGGGTCTGGACGCGAGGAAGCGTCGCTTGATGCCCCACGCGACGATGGCCGCGTCGTGCATCGCGCCGTTCATCGCGAGGTAGACCTTCACGTCCCACTCGAGCGGGTCGATCGGCGCGCCCATGCCCCGCACGCGACGAGAGAACATCGCGTGCGCGGTGATCTCGTTGGCGATCTTGTTCCAGTGACCCGGCGGGGTCTCGGACTTCGGCCCGTCCGCCCAGTACTCGGCCATCACTCGCCCGAAATCCCCGAGCCGCACGCGCTGCGACGCGTAGGGCATCCCCGTCGTCGGATTCATCGCGTGACCGCGGCCCTCGTTGGTGCCCAGCGGATTGTTGCCGTACGCGCCCGGCGAAATGTCGATCATCGCAGGCAGCGACGGGTCGAGCGCGGCGCTCAAGCGCAGCACCTCGAGCGCCCATTGACCCATGCGCGCATCGAAGCCAGGCGGCATCCCCGGATCGAAGTACGGGTCGCTCGGCCGCGCGCGCTCGATCGCGAACGGCCGCACGTTGTCCCACTGAGGCCCGATGTACTCCTGGACGCCCGCGCCGAGAGGAATGCCGTTCTGCGTCACGGACTCTGCCAACACCAGCGGCTGCCACTCCGCGGGGTCGACGAAGCCTTCTCCTACGCCCGGCTGATCGAACACCAGCGGCGGATTGCGCGCGCGATGCATCGTCGTGTCCGCGTACGCGTTGCGCTCGTTGGCGCCATCGTCGATCGTCGCCGCGAGCACCGCGGCTGCCACGCGATTTCCAACGGCCCTCGGCGAGTCGCCGTCGGTCCCCGTCGCGTCGGGATCGAGCGAGAGCTTGCGCATCAGCGCGCGAAAGCACGCTTGTGACACAGGAGCCCCCGTCGCCAGCGCCGGCGAGTACCGCGCGTTCAACACTCGATACGCCGCGTAGCTCATCGCCTCGGCGCGCGCCGCAGCGACCGCGGCCGACGTCGCGCGCGTTCGATAGAACACTCCGTCCGCCGTCGCGTCGTACGCAGCCCACGCGTCCCAGAGCGCCGCAGACACGTGAAAGAGATTGCGCGCGTGCACGACAGGCTTGGGAATATCCCGGCGAATCGCCCACAGCATCGCCTCGTTCCACCGTCGCGCGATCGAGCCCATCGGCGCCGGATCGACCTGGTCCTCGGGGCACACCGCGGGCGCAACGCCGCCCTCGCTCGCGTCACCGCCGTCCATCCCCCCGTCCGTGGCGACGCTCTCTTCGAAGCGCGGCACCGTCCTGCGACCGCGGTACGTGATCGCGCCTCGGTCCAGCGCAGGGCCGAGCACTCCGCCGCCGACGAACCACGCGCCGCCTTCGTCGTCGACCCACGCCGCGTGAAGCGACTCGATGGGCAGCGAAGGAGCCGACTCGACCCGACTCCACGCGCCGCTCGAGTTGCGCTCGTACACCGAGCCGTTGAATCCCCCTGCGAATCCAGCGCCCGAGCGCGCGAGCGACACGCCCTGCAACAAGGGAGCTCCGTCCGGGGCGCGCATCGCAAACGCGCCCTCGCCCTCGCGCTCGACGATCACGCCCGAGCCCGCGCCGCCCACCGCGACGACGCGATCGCTCGCGCCCGTCACCGTGAACAACGTCTGCGTGGTTCCGCTCTCGATACGCTCGAACACGCCCGCGCGTCCGCGCAGGATCACGCCGCGTCCTCCGACGACCCAGATCGTCCCGGCGCCGTCACCCCACACTTTGAAGAGGCCGGGCGTCGTGCCGTCCTCCGACGTCGGAAGCGCGCGCCCGAGGTCGACCTCCTCGAATCGCGTCCCGTTCCAACGCCACAAGAACCCGCTGCGACCTGCTTCGCTCCCGACCGCGTATGCCTCGTTCGCTCCCGCAGCCCACAGGCCGAACACCGTGTGCCTCGCCAGTCCCGGCGTCGCCACGCGCGTAAACCCCGCGTCGGTCACGCGCAGGATCGTGCTGTTCGTCCCAGCCATGAACGTCGTGCCATCTTGCGCCGCGTGCACCCACCACAACGTCCCGCGGGTCCCGGTCGCTCTTCGCTCCCACCGCGTCCCGTCGAAGCGAAGCACGATCGGCCCGGCGCCCTTGTCCGCGCCCACCGCCCACACTTCGCTCGCGTTTCGCCCGGCGATCGAGAGCAGACCCTCGCGCAGGCCCTGCGCCACCACCGTCCAGCTCGGCGGCGGCGGCCCAGGGGGCGGACACGAGGTCACGAGCAAACACGACAGACAAAGCGCAGAGCGCAACGTCGTGCCGAATCGAAGTTCTCCGAGTTTTTCCATAGCGGTCGAGCCTGACGAGGTGAGAGTGCACGAATCGGACCCGCGTTGCAGCGGCGCGCTACGCTCGAGTCTCCATGCTCGAGCCGGTCAACGTTTACGCGGACCGAGACCGGACGCCAGATCGAAGCGTGTCCGTTCTGCTGCCCGAGCCTTCGTACAGGGTGCATCTACTCCCATACGACAGCCGGGGCGCGGCAGCGAGCGGCGGCGCGGCAGCGAGCGGCGGCGCGGCAGCGAGCTCTCATCATTCATCACCTGCGTCGAAGTAGCAGCGTTGTCAGTGGCG
>LNEO01000257.1 GCA_001465015.1 Deltaproteobacteria bacterium Ga0077539
CAATGCGAAGCCGCCGCCCCTGCCGTTCCAGGCGGGGGCGGGGCGCGCGGCAGCGCGGGTGGGGGCTTCAGCACTGCGCCCACTGTCGTTGCACTCGCGCGCGCGCGGCAGCGCGGGTGGGGGCCGCGTAGCAGCTCTGCACCGATCGCGTTCCACGAGGATTTTCCCAAGCACAATTTGGGTAACGATGATCTCCTGCGGCGATGCGGGACGCTGACGCCGCGCTCGTGCGTTCTCTCCCGTGGCCGCGCCCGACACCGTACCCTTCGACCATCGAGTGCTGCTCCCAGACGAGCGCGTTCGTCAGTGGCTCGCCTCCGAGGGACTTCTCCGAGAAGAGGCTCGCGCGCCAGCGCGCCCGGAGCACAGCCATCTGCTCGAGTGGGAGCAGCTCATGGGGCGCTGCTGCGATGCCATCTATTTCAAGCTGCATTCGGTGCACACGCAGTGGGCGAGGCCGATCGGGCAAGCGTTCGACCCGTGCTTCGGCGCTGCAGCGGCGCACGACGTCCTCGTGAAGCAGCGGCTCGCCGAGGACTGGTACGCTGGTTGGATCGACGAGGTTGCAGAACAACTCTCTCTGTCCGCGGCGCATCCACGGTTTGCGCCCGCGCTCTGCTCGGATCGCGACGCGCTGCGAAAGGTCGTTCGAGATCAGCTCCTCTCGACAGCATCCGTCGCAGCGCTGCTGCATGACGACGAACGACAGCGCCACGATTCGTCGACGCTTGCGCGCGTGGACGAGCTCGTCCCTCGCGGGGGCGCATCGGACGAGCTCGAGCTCGCGTTCGCTCGCGTCCTGGCTGAGATGTTCCAACACAAACGGCGGTTTCGCGCCGCGGCGCTCGAGGGCGCGCTCGAGCCGTGGACGCAAACGCTACGCGTGTACTCGATCGCTGCGGTCGCGCTCGTCTCGTTCGGCGCGCGGGGCAACGGAACGACGGTCTGCACCGACGACATGGTTGCAGGCTGCGCGCGCCCCCGCCTCGACGACGAGTCGCTCGTCGCGTCGCTCGAGCGCTGCGAGTCAGCGGTCGGCAAGCAGCATTCGAGCGTCGCGCGCAGGAGCTTCGAAGCGCTTCGCGGGCTCACGATGGCAGCGCTCGAAGAGCACATCGCGTCGCTGCATGCGACGTTCGCCGATCGAGCGGTCGACTTCGATGCGACCGTCGATTGGAGCATCGAGCACTGCGCAGCCTTGCTCTCGTACGAACGACTCTTCTGGGACGGCGGATCGTCGCAAGGATGGTCACGATTCGTCGCTGTTCGACCGAGGGGATGCATCGAAGGCCGCCCGCTCGACGCGCTCGAGGACTCCGTCGAACACGCGACTCGCAACGCGTTCGTGAGCGCGCTGCTCGCGTGTGGCTGGAGAAGACACCGAGCCTCCGACACCTGCTACGGGCCGTTCGGATGGGGTCGCGTGCGAGAAGACGCTGCGTCCTCCGTGATTCGAGGCGTCGAGCTCGAAATCACTTCTCAGTTTTTGCAGGCGATCTCCTCGGACTTGGGCGATGTCCTCGTCTGGCGAGGAGCTCTGCAGTGGACGAGGTGGTGGCTGCATCGATGGTCGATCGTGTTCGCGCACGCGAGGGCGCATGGCTGGACTGCAGCCGAAACGCGTTGGTGGTGCGCCGGCTGCGCGCGGTTCGCGGGCTGCTCATGGCCTGCGATGCGCTGAGCGTCGCTTGCGAAGGCGTCCCCGCGGCGCAGCGGCGATCGAGCAACGACGGCATTCGGTTCGCGACACGCGAAGACCGTTCGACCACGGTGCGCGGCCGATCGAACAGGCATTCGACTGGTACTGCTGGGCGACAGCGACGCAACGAGGCGTCGAGGACTGGTACGCAGGCTTGCGCGACGAGGTTGTCGAGCGACTCTCGCAGTCGCCAGCGCAACCACAGTTCGGTCACGCGCTGTGCGCGGCTCGCGAAGCGCTGCGAGACATCGGTCGGGCGGCGCTCCACATCATCCGTCCCCGAACTGCAGACCGCTATCGATCATCCGCGATCTCCCTGACAGCGTCAGGGAACCTGCGCGCCCCGCAGAGCCTGCAACGTCGTTCGAGCAGCGAACACGAGCGCGGCGACCGCGACGAGGCCGTAGAGCAGCTTGCTCTGCTTCGAGTCTGCGTCTGCGCTCAGAAAAAACGCGACGATCGATACGATGAAGAGCACGACTGGAAGAGGCAGTTGGACGCGGGGTCGCTCTCGAAAATCGAACTCCATCGTCAGATCGTAGCAAGATCGATGCGCTCCGTCGTGTCGACCTTCGATTCGGCCCCTTGAACCACGGCGCGACAGAACGTCGCAGAATGAGCCGAGCGTCGGCGCGGTTGAAATCAAGTCAACCCGCCACGAACTCCTCGAATCGATGCACACAGCCTTCGATGCGGCGAGCGACGGTGGTGGACCGGGTCGCGGGTTCTCGTGCTCGGTGGGCGGCGCTCGAGGGGCGTCATCGCGACCGTATGCGCTGCTCGTCGTAGCGGCGGCGATCTGCGTCCCTCGCACGCGCGCGCTCGGCCGACGGTGAATCGCGCACGCCCGATGTTGGGATCGAGGCTCGCCGACACGCGCGCAGGGTGATCCTCACGCGACACGCGAAGACCGTTCGACAACGGCGCGCGGACTGGCGCTCGACGCACCATCCGCAACGCTCACCCACCCACGTTCACCCTGGAAATTCAGCGGAGGCGATAGGATTCGAACCTATGGTACGGTTACCCGTACGACAGCTTAGCAAGCTGCTGCCTTCGACCACTCGGCCACGCCTCCGAAAGCGTGGGCGTGTTGATAGCCGCTAAGCGCGCGCTGCGCAAGGGGCTCTTTTCTGGCAGTGTCTCGGCGAAGCATGAAACTCGAAATCGAGCGGAAGTTCCTGGTGAAGGCGGCGAAGGTCCCCAGCACCGCGAGGACCAACGGGCAGCGGTTTACGCAGGGCTATCTGTCAGCCAGGCCGAGCGTGCGCGTGCGGCTCGAGCACGGCGGCCACGCGTGGCTCACGATCAAGAGCGAGGCCATCGAGAAGGATCGCGATCGGCAAGCGGACGCTCCTGCGCGACAAGAGTACGAGTACGAGATCCCCGCGGCGGACGCCAAGCACCTGCTCGGGCTCTGTCGCTATGCCCTCGACAAGATCCGCTATCGCGTGAAGGTCGGCGCGCACACCTGGGAGCTCGACGAGTTTCTCGGCCCCCACAAGGGGCTGTGGCTCGCAGAGATCGAGCTGTCGCGCGCGGACGAAGCGCACGACGTGCCCGAGTGGGTCGGCGACGAGGTCTCCGACGACGACCGCTACTCCAACGGCGCGCTCGCCAAGGCCGGAAAGGCGCCAGGCGCATCGAAGCTCGCCGTGCAAAGAGCGCTCGAGCTGCTCGGAGATCGGCTCGCCAACTTCGAGGCGGGCAAGCGGCTCGGCACCATCGGTCCGCTCATGGAGGCCGCCAGCCTCATGGCCGTGGCGGACGGCGAGGTCGACGACGACGAGCGCGAGGTGATCCAGCGCGTGCTGCAGAAGCTCTCGATCGACTCGCTGAGCTCGGTCGTCGCCGACGCCATGCTCACGCGCTCGATCGAGCAGACCGCGGAGGTGGGCGTCGAGCGACGCTGCGACGAGCTCGCGCGAGCGCTGGTCAAACACGACGTCGTTCGAGAGGGGCTCTTCATCGCCGCGCTCGTCGCCGAGATCTCTGGGGGGATCGTCGCGAAGGAGCGCGCAGTGCTCGATCGGCTCGCCGACCGAACGGCGACCGACGAATCCTCGATGGCGAAGATCGTTTCTTCCGTGCACGATGCGCTCGGAAACTGAGCGCTGATTCGGCCCTCGCGCCGCCGAGCGCAGCTGCGATAGTCTCCGCCTCCGTGCAGACTCTCGAAAGACGTTCGACGATGAAGGCCGCGGCGCGTATCGGTCTCTCGTTGTCCACATCCCTGGCGTGCCTCACCGCGAGCCAGATCGTGCATGCGCAGAGCGCGCCCCTGCCCGGCGGCACGACGTCGCGGTCGGTGATCGAGCCCACGCAGGCCCCGCCCGTCCCGCCAGGCACGACGGGCACAGCCACCACGACGACCTCGCTCGCCAACCAGGATCCGGGCGGCGAGTCCGGCGCGCCAGCGACGGCGACGACATCGAGCAGCGCACCCTCGTCGGGCACGTCCGCCGCGAGCACGACGCAGCCGACAGCCAACGCAGGGTCGAGCGCCGGATCGAACGGAGCCAGCACCCAGCGGCCGCCGAGCGGACAACCAGCGACTCCCCCAGCGACGGGGCTGGCCAGCGTGCTGCCCGAGCCCGTGCGCCGCGTGTTGGATGGCTTCTCCTTCGGGTCGTACGGGCGCGTCATCATCAGCTCGGACCTCCGCGGTCACAGCGGACGCGAGGCCAACATCGTCGCGTGGGGCACCCGCATCGATGACCAGACATACAGCGAACTCGAAGTGAAGCGCGACGACGACTTCGCAAGCGGCGTGCACACCCGCGTCGTCGCGACGCTCGCGTTCACCGGACCGCTGTTTCATCAGTCAGGGACCTTCGACGCGACGGTCGCCGTCCGCAACCTCTACATCGAAGCGCGAGACATCCTGACGCGCGGGCTCGCGCTGTGGGTGGGCTCGAGGATGTACCGCGGCGACGACATCTACCTCTTGAATTGGTGGCCGCTCGACAACCTCAACACCGTCGGCGGCGGAGCCCGCTACGACATCGCGGATCGGGTCACGCTCGCGGCGCACGTCGGGACGAATCGACTCGACACCAATTATCAATTTCAGCGCATTCGCGTCGTCCCGCGTGACGGCATCGGAGCGGCGAGCGTGGTGCTGCTCGACAGGCCGCGCCTCATCGCGTCGCTCAAGGGAACGCTGTTCTTCATGGGCCGCACCGCGCGCGCGGGCATCAAGGCGTCGCTCTACGGCGAGGTGCACTCGCTGCCCGACGGCGTGCGGCAAAACAGCGAGACGGGCGACAGAGAGCTGTTGCGCTCGGACGGCGGCTACGTCCTCGGCGCGCAGGTCGGCGCGTACACGGGCCATCGCGACACGTTCGTCAATTTGTTCTTTCGCTACGCCCAGGGGCTCGCCGCGTACGGCGACCTCGCGGTGCCGTACACGCTCAGCGCTGCCCAGACCGCACAACGAGCGCAGGACGCGAGGCTCGCGATCTCGGCCAACTACGAGCACTCGTTCTTCGGAGTCATGGCGGGCGGATACATCCGGTACTTCCGCGACGCGGATCCTTCGCTCTTCGGTCGCAACGACCTGTGGGAAGGCACCATGGTCGTGCGCCCGACGATCTGGATCGGACAGCACGTGGGCGTGAGCGCCGAGGGCAGCTTCCAGATGCAGGCGTTCAACATGCTCGACAGCGGCACGGGTCGAGCGCGAACCGCGAGCGCCTGGCGCTTCGGCGTGATTCCCTTCGTGACGCCTGCGGGTCGCGGAAACTTCACGCGCCCACATCTCCGCGGAATCTACGCGGCGACGCTCCGCGACGACGGCGCCCTTCGACTGTACGCGCCCGATGACCCCTTCGCGCGCTTCAACGTCGAGCACTACCTGGCGCTGTCCTGTGAGTGGTGGTTCAACTCGAGCTATCTGTGACATCGGCGGCACACCGCGACGCGCCGACCGAAACGCACACAGCGAGAACCAGCGTCGAAGCGCGCGCTCGACACCGGCACGGAAGTTGGATTCCCTTGCGCATGATGGTGCGTTCACCAGTTGGTCTTCGCGTCGCGCTCGCGGTGTCGGGCGCGCTCTGGTCTTCGGCGAGCTTCGCCCAGAGCGCGCAGACCGAGCCTCCGCCCATCGAGCCGAGCGCCCCGCCCGCGCAACAGCCCGGCGCGTGTCCCTCCGCCGCGGACACGCTGTTCAGCGCTGGAATCGCTCGAATGTCTGCGGGCGACGACGCAGCGGCAGCGGTGCTCTTCGGTCGCGTGCTCGAGCTCTGCCCGACTCACCCGAGCGCGGCGGTGATGCGCGCCAACGCCGAACAGCACGCGCGAAGCACGCACGTCGGCGCGGTTCAGGTCGTCGGGACGAGCGCCGCGCAGAGCTCGGCGACGGCAGGTGCGACAATCGGGCCCCAGCCGCTGTCCAACGGCTGGCCCAACAGCACCTCCGGAGGGTGGACCGGATGGAACGCCCCTCCCGCCTACAATCTCGTATATGGGCCGGACCCGGTGACGGTCGGCGCGCGGGTCAACCTGGTCATCGGCCAGACCATCGTGGGCATGGCAGTGGGCGCGTGGGTTCCGCTGATCGTGTCGAACAGACCGCGCGGCGAGCACATCGCAGGCGGCACGTTGCTCGGCGGCGCCCTCGGCGTCACTGGATCGTTGGTCGCGAGCTTGAATGGCATCACCAACGGGCAGGCCGTCATCGTCAACATGAGCTCGCTCTTGGGGTTGGGGCTCGGCGGAAGCCTCGCGATGCTCGCGTCACCTTCGACGGAGACCACGTTTGGGCTCCTCGCTGGAGGGATGGCGGTCGGCACTGCGACGGGCGCGATCGTCGCGATGACCCGTCCGACCAGCGGCCGAATGCTCTATTTCTCGTCGATGGCGCTCTGGGGCGCGATGCTCTCGACGCACGCGTACTTCGGCGTCGCCCCGACGTCGATCCGCATCCAAGGCGTCGGAGGGTTCTTGCTCGGCGGCTTGCTCGTGGCAGGAGGCGTGGGCGCGATCAGCGCTCCCTTTGTCCGCGTGAGCGCCGATCGCATGGCGTGGATCAACCTCTCGATGTTTGCTGGATGGTCGGTGGTCGGCCTGTCTTCGATGCTCTTCGCGTCCGGCGGAAGCTCGACGCTCCTGGCCTACGGCTGGGGATCGATCGCCGGTGCGGCGCTCGGCGCGCTCCTCGGCGTGCTCGTCACGCGAGACACCGACCGCTACTGGCACGAAGTCCGTGCGCAACAGCAACCGCAAGCAGGCGGAGGGAGCTCTGGCGCGCCGCGCGTTTCGCGGACTCGACCGACTCAGCGCCCGCAGTTTGTGTTCGCGCCGACGGCGAGCGCAGAGAGTCCCCTGGGGCTCACCGTCGCTGGAACGTTCTGAACGCTGGGTGTTCTCGCGGGCAAACGCCCGCATCACGCGCGCGCCCACTCCTCGTTCGGGCCGCCGCGCTGTAGGCTCTGCGGTCTCCACGCTGAGCCAAAGATGCGCGCAATCGACCCGACCCTCGCCACCCAAGTCGCAACCACCGGCGAACGCTCGACCTCACAAATCGAGCATTCGAGCGAAATTTTGCAGAGCGGCACGCTCGTCGCCCACCGATATCGGATCGACGCCTTGCTCGGCGAGGGAGGGATGGGCGCTGTGTATCGAGCGCACGACGTCGAGCTCGACGAAGAGATCGCGCTCAAGACGCTGCGCTCGGACATCTCGACGGACGCGAGCGCGATCGAGCGCTTTCGACGCGAGGTCAAGCTCGCGCGAAAGGTGACGCACCCAAACGTCGCCAGGACCTTCGATCTGTGCGCGTGCGAGAACTTCAAGTTCATCACGATGGAGCTCATCGAGGGCGCGTCGCTCTCGGACCGCATCAGCGCGGGGCCGATGACCCTCGCGGATGCCCTGCGAGTGTGCGGGGACGTCGCGCGAGGGCTGGTGGCCGCGCACTCGGCGGGGGTTGTTCATCGCGACCTCAAGCCCGACAACGTGATGCTCGCGGGCTCGAAGCACGGCAAGGCGCTCACCGGACAAGAGCGCGTCGTGATCACGGATTTCGGCATCGCTCGCGCGGCGGATCCCAACGAACGCGAAGGCGCCGAAGAGCGCAGCGAGAGCCAGCGAGGCAAGGCGCTCACCGTCGGCGGGATCGTGGGGACGCCTGCGTACATGGCCCCCGAGCAGATCGTCGGCGAGACGCCCGACGGACGCTCGGACGTCTACGCGCTCGGCGCGCTGCTGTTCGAGCTGCTCACCGCGCGACTGCCGTTCGAGGGAGAGAGCGCCGTGGCGATCGCGATGGCGCGGCTGTCGCAACCGCCGCCAGACGTGCGGCAGCTCAACGCAGACGTTCCCGACGCGGTCGCGCAGCTGCTCTTGTCGATGCTCGCGCGAGACCGAAAAGAGCGCCCCGACGCAGCGAGCGTGCTCGATGAAATCGAGAGCCTGCGCGGCGTCGGTCGAAGTTCCACGAACAATCCCGTGGCGGGGCTCGCCAAGGTTCCCGGGACGACGACGATGATGCTCGAGTCCTCGAGCGTGCCTCGGTTTCGCAGCGTCGCCGTGCTGCCGCTGACGAGCGCAGAGCCGTCGATGGCGCCGTTTGCGCGAGAGCTCGGCGCGACGATCGCCGACGCGCTGTCGCGGATGAAGACGATCAAGATCGTTCCGCCGTTGATCGCGACGGCGGGGGGCGACGACGTGTCGGAGCTGTTGAAGGGCGCGCGCGCAGACGTCGCGCTCTCGGGCAGCGTCCGCGCCGAGGGCGAACGGCTCCGCGTCAACCTTCGATACATCGACCTCGCCCAGGGAACGCAGCGGTGGGCCGAGCGCTTCGAAGGGACGATCGCCGCCCCCTTCGCGATGGAAGACACCCTCTCGCGCGCAGCGGAGGCGGCGCTGCGAGCGCTGTCGGGCAGCGCGGACGCGACGGTGACCGCGGGACCGAGCGACCCCGCGGCGCGCGCGATCTACGACCGCGCGCTCGAGTGCTCGCACAAGAGCAACGACCTCGCGGCGCTCGAGCAGGGACTCGATCTCGCCCGGCGCGCCAACGAGCTCGCGCCGTCGGACGCTTCGGTGATGAGCCTCCTCGGGCTCTTGCTCGTCCGCGTCGCCCTCTCGAAGCGCGCAGAAGACAACCAGCACTTGATCGCCGAGGCAGAAGACTGGGCGCTTCGCGCGCTCAACGCCGACGCGGGCCTGGCCTCGACCTTCGTGACCTTGGGGTTGGTTCGACTGCACCAAGGCGATGTTCGCTCGAGCGTCCGGGCGTTTCGCGACGCGATCGCTCGCGACGCGCGATGCGCGGAGGCCAGCGCGTACCTCGGGCGGTTTCTCATCGAGAGCGGCTACATGGACGAGGGGATCAAGCGCCTGGAGTTCGCGCTCAAGCTCGAGCCGAGCATCCAGCACGCGTGGTGGAACCTCGCGCGATCCCACGCGCTCTTGTCCAACTGGGCCAAGAGCGAAGAGATCATGCAGCAGGCCCTCGCGGCGACGGGCAGCGAGGTCACCCTCAACCTCGTCCGCGCGCGCGTGGCGTTCTGGCGCGGCGATCGCGAGTACGCCGCGAGGACGGCGGAGCGCATCGAGGAGCTCGCCCCGGAGGGACACTTCTCTCGCGGGCTCATCGACTCGCTGCAGGCGTTTGCGCGCGGGCAAAAGCCTGCGCACGGCATCGAGGAGTTTCAGCGCGGCGCCGGCGTCGCCCCGTCGCCGGCCCTGAAGGCGTTTTGGTATCAGGTCGGCGCAGAGATCTTCTCTGTCACGGGTCGCTACGACGCGGCGCTCGACGCGATCGAGGGCGCGGTGTCGCAGCCGTTCATCGACGTCGGTTGGATGGATCACTGCCCCGCCCTCGCCAGCATCCGTGGCGCCGGGCGCTTCGGACAAGCGCGGGCCATCATCGCTTCGCGCGCGGCCAGCCTCTGGAAGTGATCGACTGACCATGAATTCAAGTGACGACGCGGCGCACCGCGTGAGCCTCGTCTCCTCGGGGGTGGCCGCCGGGATCGCTCTGGCGATCATCGGGCTCGCGGGGATGACGCTCGCGCCGCTCTGGCTTCCGCTCGCGTTTGCGCTGTGGACCGCGTCGCTGCTCGACCCGCTCGCCAGGTGGTTCAGTCGCAAGCTGGGAGATCGCCCTGGGCTCGGCGCGGGCATCGCGACGTCCCTCGTGGCCGCGCTGATCGTGCCTGTGTGGCTCGCGTTGACCTCGATCGGCGCGAGCGTCGTTGCGTTCGTGCGGCAAGTGCTCGCGTCGCCCGCGGCGCGCTCGGCGCTCGAGTCGATCGTGTCCGCCGAGGGAGGCCAAGGCGCGAGCGTGACCCCGACGAGCGTCGCGGCGCTGCTCCGCGCGAGCGTGGCGCGCATCCCCGAGCTCGCGCGAACCCACGGAGAAACCGCGTGGCGCGCGGCCAGCAGCTTCGCGGGCGCCGGCGCCGTGGTGATCCTCACGCTGTTCATCTTCTTTGTGTCGCTGTACTCGTTTCTCGCGGACGGGCGCGCGATGTGGGCGTGGGCAAAGCGGCACGCTCCTGCTTCCGACGCGATCTGCGAGCGCCTCGCGAAGGCGTTTCTCGAGACTGGCCGCGGGCTCATCGTCGGGGCGGGGCTCACGGCGCTGACGCAGGCTCTGCTGGCGACGCTCATCTACGCGGTGATGGGCGTGCCGCGGTTCGCGGTCCTGGGCGCGCTCACGTTTGTGTGCGCCTTCGTTCCCGCGATCGGAACAGCGGTCGTCTGGGGCCCGGTCGCGATCGGGCTCGTGCTCAAGGGGCAGGTCGTCAAGGGCATCGTGCTCGCGCTGCTCGGCGGCCTCGGGATCAGCTCGATCGACAACGTGGTTCGCCCGTTGATGCAGCGGTGGGGCGGAAACCTCCAGCTCCCGGCCTATCTGCTGTTGTTCGCGGCGTTTGGCGGGCTCGCCGCGTTCGGCGCCAAGGGGCTCGTCCTGGGCCCCCTCTCGCTTCGGCTCGCGAGCGAGATCCTCACGATCGCCCGTGACTACCGAGAGTCTACCGAAGCAGCGGGCGAACCGATCGCAGCGGGCGACGAGCCACGAAACTCCCCATGACGAACCACCAACCACCAAGAGTCCTGTACGTGCACGGACTCGAGTCGGGCCCCGATGGAAAGAAGCCGCGCGCCCTCGCCGAAGCGGGTTGCACCGTAATCGCAAAGGAGATGCCCTGCGGCCCAAAGCGGGCGCTCAGCGACCCCGCGGTGCTCGCCGCGGCTGCAGCAGGATCGATGGCGGTCGTGATCGCCGCGACGCGATGGGGATGGAAGAGCGTCGCGGCCTCGGCGCTCGCCTGGAGACAGGGCCGGCCTCATTTCGAGCGGTGGATCGCAGGCAGAATGCTCGAGCGCAGCGTCGCTGTGCAAGAGCACGCCCTCGCGACGCACGAGGTCGACGTCGTGGTGGGCTCGTCCTTTGGCGGCGCGGTCGTGCTCGAGCTGCTTCGTCGCGGCGCGTGGAAGGGGCCCGCTGTGCTGCTCTGTCCCGCGCACCTGCGCGTCGCCGAGCGGGCCGGAGTGCCGTGGACTCCGCTCGAGCGCCGCCCGGGGTTCGAGCGAACGCTCATCGTGCACGGTCGCGAGGACGAGGTGGTTCCGTACGAGCACTCGGTGCAGCTCGCCGACGAGCTGGGCGCGGAGCTACGAACGGTGTCCGACGACCATCGGTTGACGCGCTCGGCGACGGCCCACGGGCTTCGATCGTGGATCGATCACGTGCTGCCCGCGCCCGTGTAACTCATCGCCAAGAGCGCGGCCGCAGGCGCAGGAGGGTGGAAACGTTCGTTCCGTCCTCCCGTTGCGCGTCGGTCGAGCGCGCGATGCGGACGTAGATCGCCCGGAACGTGCTGCATTCCAAGCGGCCGTTGAGCTATCGTCTCGACCGTGATCGGCTCGAAGACCCCCACGGCTATCCTCGCGGCTGCGCTCGCGCTCTCAGCGGGCGGATGCTTCAACCTGTCGGACGTCGAGACGCCCCTCGAACCAGCACAGGCGAGGCTCACCTCGCAGGTCGAAGACTGGCGCGACGAGGTGATCTACCAGGTCCTCGTCGATCGCTTCGCCAACGGGTCGCCCGCCAATGACTGGCGCGTCAATCGCAGGTCGCTCGCGCGCTATCAGGGCGGCGACTGGCAGGGGCTCATCGAGCACCTGGACTACTTCAAGTCCCTGGGCGTCACGACGCTCTGGATTTCACCGATCGTGCGCAACGTCGACACCGACGCGGGAATCGACGGCTACCACGGGTACTGGGCCAGCGACCTCGCCGAGCTCAACCCGCACTTCGGCGATCTCGCGACGCTGCGCAGGTTCGTGCGCGAGGCTCACAACAGGCGTCTGCGCGTCGTGGTCGACATCGTGACCAACCACATGGGTCAGATGTTCTATTACGACATCAACCAGAACGGCCGACCCGACGACAACCTGTACGGCGGCGGGCTCAACTCGGGCTTCCAAAACCCTGGTGGATCGTCGAGTCCCCTCACCCGCGTGAGCGAGTACGACCCGGACTACAACACGCGCGACGTGATCCAGTCGTTCACGTCGCTCGGGCCCGCCGGCCCTGCGCCCGTGACGTTCTTGAACATGCCCGACATCTTTCGCACGCCGCCGCGCTGCGACGGGCCGCGCGCGTGGCAGTGCATCCTCGCGTCGCCCGAGGGCTACCACCGCCGCGGGCGAATCGTGTCGTACGACAACGTCAATAACCAGCCGGGCGATCAGGTGATGCTCGGTGATTTTCCTGGTGGATTGAAGGACGTGGCGACCGAGCGCCAGGACGTGCGCGACGCGATGGTCGAGGCGTACGCGCGCTGGGTCGAGCTCACGGACATCGACGGCTTTCGCATCGACACGCTCAAGCACGTCGAGCACGGGTTCTGGGCGGACTTCTCGCCTCGCGTCCGCGCGCGGCTCGCGCTGCGAGGCAAGCAACGCTTCCTGATGTTCGGCGAGGCCTTCGACGGAGACGACGCGCTCATCGCGAGCTACACGCGCCCCGGCGAGATGGACTCGGTCTTCTATTTCTCGCAGAAATTTCGGGTCTATCGCGACATTTTTCAGTGCGAGGGTCCGACGACGCAGCTCGAGGGCGTGCTGATGGACCGGATGCGCAACTACCCGCATCCGGCGCAAGAGAACGGCGCCGGCGCGCCTCCATCACAGCTTCTCGTCAACTTCTTCGACAACCACGACGTCCCGCGCTTTCTCGCGGGCGTGCTCGACGAGGACCCCAACAGCTGCCCGCCGGGTCGCGTTCGAAGCGAAGACGACCGCGCGAGGCTGCTCAAGAAGATGCACATCGCGCTGGCGTTCATGTTCGCGCAGGACGGACTGCCGTGCATCTACTACGGCACCGAGCTCGACATGCGCGGCGCCAACGACCCGTCCAACCGCGAAGTGCTCTGGGAGTTCGCGCGAGACTACCGAACGGCGCTCGACGGCACGCCGTCGCCGACCGGTCCGCTCACCAACGATTTCGCCCGTGACTTTCCGACGAACGGCGCGACCTTCCAGTGGATCTCGCGGCTCGCGAAGATCCGCAGCGCCTACTCGCCGCTGCGCCGCGGGTCGATGAACGTCAAGTGGACCACCAACAGGCCCACCAACGCGGACGACGGCGGAATGCTCGCGTTCGAGCGGACCGATGATTCGGGCTCTGTCCTGGTCGTCATCAACACCAGCGGCGATGGGCGCGAGCACTCGACGGCGTTTGGCGGCAACGGAATGCAGGTCACCTTCCCCAACGGCACCGAGCTCGTCGATGTGCTCGGCGCCGACGCGAGCCGCTCGTACACCGTCGCCAACGGCCGGGTGACCGTGAGCCTGCCCGCTTACACCGCGGGGATCTTCGTGCCGCGCGATCGCGTGGTGCCGCTTCGGTAGGGAGAATTCTCCCCTTCGCTCGCTCAGCGCATCGGCGTCGGGCTCGCGTTGCGAAACACGAGCACCGACGAGTTGAGGCCCTGCGGGACGATCAGCTCGGGCTTTCCGTCGCGATCGACGTCGCCGAGCGCGAGGCTCGAAGGCGTTCCGGGCGCGGTGACGAGCAAGGGGGGTTCGGTGAAGGTCGCGTTGCCTTCGTTAGCAAACACCGCGACGCGGGGGCCGGGGCCGGCGACGATCACGTCGAGCACGTTGTCGCCGTTGAGGTCCTGGGCGGCGAGCCCCACGGAGTTGCCAACAATGGACGGAGCCAAGAACGTCGGCGCTTCGAAGGTGCCGTCTGCGCGGGCGCGCGCCACGAAGGCGCTCCCGCGGGTGCTCGTACACAACAAATCAAGTGGCGGACGCCCGTCGAGGTCCGCCACGATCGCGAAGGGCAGCGCAGCCCCCTCGATCGCGTACGTCGTCACTTCTCGACCCGCCGTGACGAGCCCGCGCGCGACCTGAATCCCGCGCTGTCCGCCCATCGCGCCGAACACGGCGACGCGAGGGTCGATGCCCACGATACCGATGGACGGATACGGCATCCCGACGCTGAGCATGACGTCGCTCTGCGTGAAGGTTCCGTCGCCCCCGCCAGAGAGCAGGGTCGAGGGGCTGTCGAGGCTGCCGACGATGATGTCCTGCGCCCCGTCGCCCGTGAGCTCGCTGATCGCGAGCCCCACGGGCAGCGACGTAACGGTCTGAGCGCTGGCGGTGAAGCCCGCGCCGGTGTTGCGCAAGACGAACACCTGCCGACGATCGCGCGCGGTCACCGCGATGTCCGGACGACTATCGCCAGTCAGCTCGCCGACCGCAGGAAAGAACGGCGCCCCCAGGACCGAGATCGTCGCGGCGACCTCGTAGCGCAGCATCGGCGCCGCGCGCAGGATCGAGATCGCCATCCCGTCGGGCCGGGGCGCGACGAGATCCGCGAGCCCGTCGCCGTCGAAGTCGCGCACAGCCACGTGAAACACCGGCGACGTCGTCGACGTCGACACCGGCGCATCGAATCGCGTCTGTACGTTGATCACCCGCAAGATCGAGCGAGAGACGGCGCCGAGCCCGTCGCTGTTGACGACCTCGACCTCGACGTCGCGGCCCATGAGCCCGAGCGGCGGCGCGCGAAAGGTGATTCGAGTCGGCGAGACGAACTGAACCGACTCCGCCTCGCGACCCGCGACGCGCACGCGAACGCCGTCGCGAAAGCGCGTGCCAGTGAGCGTGATCATCTCGCGGCGCGCCCCGAACACCGCCGAGGGCTCGGCGGACACGAGCGTCGGCGGCCCGGCGCACACGCCCATCTCGCACGCGAGCGCGCCGCACGAGGTGCCGCACGCTCCGCAGTTCGCGCTGTCGGTCATCGGGTTCACGCAGCGCGCGCCGCAGGCCATCGTGCCCATCGGGCAGGCCGAGCACGAGCCCGCGACGCACATCGCGCTCGCGCCCATCGGCGCGGCGCAGCTCCGGCCGCACCCGCCGCAGTGATCGACGGAGCTGCGCGTGTCCGCCTCGCACCCGTTGGCCTCGACGCCGTCACAGTCCGCAAAGCCCTCGGCGCACACCTTCGCGCATCGCCCCGCGGCGCAGACGGCGACGGCGTTGGCCCCCGCCGCGCAGCTGTTCGAGCACGCGCCGCAGTGGGTCGGGCTGCTCGTCGTGTCCACGCAACGGCCCAGACATCGCGTCTGCTCCGGCGCGCACTCGCCCGCGTCGAACGGCGCGAGCGCGTCGGGGAGCGAGCCGCCTTCGGTCACTCCGGTGTCGGTCGGGGCGATCGGCGTCTGCGAACAGCCGATCACGAGCGGACATGCGAGCGCGAGAAGCGCCGCGCGCAAAGAGATGGGCGAAGCGGTCATGGTCACGATGGTGACACACGATATCGCAGAGGGCCGATCAAACAGAGAATTTCCCGGGGATTACCGCGTCGCTTTCGACGGCGAAGCCGCGCGGATCCCGACTGTCCTCCCTCGCGCGAAGACCGCTTCGTGGGCCCACTCCGCCAGCGGCTCGGCGATCTCCCAGCACGCCTCGTGGCGAAACCCGAGCGCCTGCGATGGCTCGCCGGCGATGATCGTCGCGTGCACGTGCGCCGTGAGCATCGCGCCCGCGAGGTTGGCGTGGTTGCCACCGCGATTGTAGAGCCGTTGGGGCGGGAGCTTCGCGCGCATCCACGCGTCACCGACCGGCGCGAGCTCGACGTCGAGCGCTTCGCGGACACGCGCCGTGACCGCGCAGAGCCGCGCGAACATCTCCGCGGGGTCCGCGCCCACGAGCGCGCTCGACTCGACGTAGTCGCGATGCCACGGCGCCCTCGGCCAGTGCCGCTGGAGCACGACGCGCACGCCGGGCCAGGCGCGTCGCGCTCGCTCGCTCGCGCGCTCGACCGACGAGAGGTACTCTTCGAATCGCTCGAGCGGCAGCGTGGTCTTCTCTTGCAAGACGAGCACGTCCAGCGGTCCTCTCTCGAGCGCCGGCGCGAGCTCGTCGCTCGCGAGATGATCAGCGAGCGAGCGAAGCGGGTGAGCGAGCACGCGGGCGACGAGCGGCCGCGCGCAGTAGCGCTCGGCGAGCTGCGGCATCGAGTGGTAGTAGGTGTGGCTCGTGCCGACGAAGAGCGCGCGCAGCGCCCCCTCGGGCGCGCGGTCGTACCGTGGCTCGAGCTCGAAGTAGGGCTTCGGGTCGGGCGCCGACATCGCCGAGCGCGATGATAGTCCGCCGACGCCCATCGAGCGCGCGCTACGGCCACGAAAAGCTGCGCTATGGTTCGAGGCATATGGAGGACGCACCCCGCGAGTCCGCTGCGCGCGCAAAGGAGCCTGAAGCACCCATCGAGCTCCTGCGCGACGGCGTCGAGGTGTACCCGCGTTGGCTCGAGGCGATCGACCGCGCCCGAAGCGAAGTGCTCCTCGAGATGTACTGGTTCGATTCGGACAAGATCGGCACGCGCTTCGCGGATGCGCTCGAGCGCTGCGCGAAGCGGGGCGTCACGGTGTTCGTCCTGTATGACGGTTTTGGATCCTTCGGGGTCGAGCCCTCGCAGTGGGAGCGGCTGCGACGCGCAGGAGCCGTAGTCATCGAGTTTCACCCCGTCACGCCGTGGGCCGAGCGCTTCGCGTTGGCCAAGGTCCAGCAGCGAGACCACCGCAAGATCCTGGTGATCGACGCGGAGCGCGGATTCACCGGCGGAATCAACATCAGCGATCACAACCTCCCTTTGGACCAGGGCGGGGAGGCGTGGCGCGACGACGCGGTCGCGCTTCGAGGCGAGGCGGTGTTCGAGCTGCGAGCGCTGTTCTTCGACACGTGGCTGCGCGTCGGCGGGCCGCAGCCGAAGGCAGGCGCGGCGATCGGCTGGCGCGTCAAGCGCGCGCTCACGCAGGCGGCGAAGGTCGAGTGCGACGAGACCTCGAGAGAACCCGTCTTCGAAGCGACCCTCGACGCGACGGTCGACGTCGTGCGCGCTGCGGTCTCGCGCCGCAATCGGCGTACGCGCCGACGCGCTACGACCGTGCCGCCGACGAGCGGGCCCGCCGCGCGCGATCGCGCGAGGATCATCGGTCACGACTCATGGGGCGCGACGCGGACGATCCGCAATCTATACGTCAAGAAGATCAGCGAGGCGCGGCGGCTCATCCTCGTCGCCAACAGCTATTTCGCCCCGGATTTGCCGGTCCGTCGCGCGCTGATCGCCGCGGCGCAGCGCGGCGTCGAGGTGCGCGTGCTCGTCCCGAGAAAGAGCGACGTACCGCCGGTCGCGTGGGCCGGCCGGGCGCTGTACGCGGGGCTGCTCGCGGGCGGCGTTCACATTCACGAGTGGACGAAGTCGATGCTCCACTCGAAGACCGCGGTGATCGACGATTGGGCCACGGTCGGCTCGTACAATTTCGACTATCGCTCGCTGCGGTACAACCTCGAGGTCACAGCGGCGTCCGAGCACCCCGATTTCGTCCGCGACGTCGAGCGGTCGATCCGCACCGACATCGAGGCGAGCGAACAGATCCGCCGCGAGTCGTGGAGCGCGCGCCCGTTGTATCAACGGCTGATCGAGTGGTTTTTCTACGTGTTTCGAAAGATCTTGTGAGCCCGTCGACTGGAGTAACTCTCATGCAAGCCACGAGTCACCGTTCTTTGCTTTCGACGCGCTGCGGCGCGCGCGCTGCGACGGCATGACCTTCCGAGGGTGTCCAGGACGACCCTCGATGCCTGCGTCTTCGATGACCCCGTGCACAGTCGGAGTCGACGGTGGGGCTCGAGCCAACTGCGATCTGCTCGGGGCGCCAACGCTCTGCGAGATTGCTCCCGCGCCGTGCCCCGCAGGCCTCGTGCGAACGGTCGTGGGAACCTGCTACGGCGAGTGCGTCCCTCCGACGCAGTGCGCGCCGTTTGCGTGCACGCGCGGGGCCTGCCCAGAGCGCTTTCGCTGCGACGCGTCGACCAATCGGTGCATCGCAAACTGATCGCGCGACTCGCGGTATCGTAGCCGCATGAACCGCGCCAGCTTCGTTGCGATCACCTCGCTGTCTCTCTTGGCCGCGTGCAGTCAACCCATGGGCCTCTGCGCGCGAGGCACGAACTGCATCACCGACGGCGCAACCGACGGCAGCGACCTCGATGCGACCATAGACAGCGGGAGCTCCAATGACGTGACGTCCGGAGCAGACGGCGCAAACGACGGAGCAAACGACGTCGCGGGCGACGCGCCGATCGTGGGCCTCGGGTGCAGCGCGGACTTGCGAACGGTGCTCGACGCGAACGGACTTCCGATCGGGCGCTGCCCCGACGATCAGGGATGCTCGATGGGGCGATGCGTCCCAGCGTGCGCCGCGGCGGCCGCGAGCAAAGGAACGATCGCGTGCGAGTTCTACGCGCCCACGCCGCCCGCGTATCCGCCGGCGCTCCCGCCGTGTCACGCGATGTTCGTCACCAACACCTGGTCGCGTCCGGCGCGGCTCACGATCACCCGCGGAGCGATGACCTACGACCCATCGCGCTTCGGTCGCATCGTCGAGAACGGTCGTCCCGCGACGAGCTGGAGTCCCATCCCTGCCGAGGGCATCCCCGTCGACGCGGTGGCGGTGCTGTTTTTGTCCAGCGACCCCAACAGCGTGATGCCCGAGACGGATGTCCCGCTTCGGTGCCCGGTCGTTCCTGCGATCAACAACGCAACCGTGATCGCGGGGACAGGCCGCGGCCCCGCGTGGCGCGTGCAGAGCGACGTGCCCGTGGGCGCGTACGACATGCTCCCGTACGGCGGCGCGCCGAGCTTCTTTCCGAGCGCGCAGCTCGTCCTGCCGACGAGCGTCTACGGCGAGACCTACGTCGTGATGAACGCGCCCGTCGGCACCGCGAGCTCGCCGGGCCCGAACTGGATTCAGATCGTCGCGCTCGAGGACGACACCACCGTGCGGGTGCGACCGACGCAAGACTTCACGGGGCGCGATGGGCTGCCGTCGATCTCGCGAGGCGCCACCGGAGAGTTTCCGCTCACGACCGGGCAGGTCGCGCAGTTCGAAGTGCGCGGCTCCGCGGACCTGAGCGGGACGATCGTCGTCGCCAATCGTCGCGTGGCTGTGTTCGCGGGCAATCGGTTCTTGCGGCTGCAGACCATGGAGACCGCGGGCGGCGACTCGACGCACCAGCAGCTCGTGCCGGTCTCTGCCATGTCGAATGAATACGTGGGCGCCCCCTTCGAGACCCGTCGGCGCGACCTCATGCCCGAGGTGATCCCGTACCGCATCGTCGGCACGGTCGACGGAACGACGCTCGCCTTCGACCCGCCCGTCTCCGGCGCGCCAGCGACGATCGGGCGCGGTCAGGTCATTGATTTCAGCGCCACCGGAGCGTTCGTGGTCCGAAGCCAGAACGCGATGCATCCCTTCGGCTTCGCGCAGATGATGACGAGCTCGACCGTGCCGAGCGGCAGCCGCGAGGGGGCGCTCGAGCCGTACATGGGTCGACTGCTCGGCGACGAAGAGTTCGTGCTCGCGTTTCCTCCGGCGCAGTTTCTCGAGCGCTACGTGTTCTTCACGGACCCTTCGTACCCGACGACGTCGCTCACGATCGTGCGCAAGCGACGGGCGAACGGGATGTTCGCGCCCGTCAACATCGGGTGCGTCGGCGACGTCTCTGGGTTTCGCGCGGTCGGCAGCGCATCCCCGCACGCGTACGAGTACGCGACGGTGGACCTCTTGCGCGCGGGACGGTCGGCGACCGGATGCACCAACGGAAGGCACACCGCGGTCAGCGACGGCCCCTTCGGCGTCACCGTCTGGGGGCTCGATTCGTATGCGTCCTACGCGTACCCAGCGGGCGGCAACGCCTCGGTGCTCACTGCGATCCCGATCCCGCTGTGACCCCGAGCTACACGCCGCCGTGCTGCGCGAGCCACCAGTGCATCGCGATGCCCGACGCGACGCCCGCGTTGATCGACCGCGTCGAGCCAAACTGCGCGATCGAGCACAAGAGCGAGCACCGCGCGCGCATCGCCTCGGAGATCCCCTCGCCCTCTTGACCGAACACCAGCACGCACGCTCGGGGCAGCTTCGCGCGCTCGATCGGGACGGAGCCGGGCAAGAGATCTACACCCACGATTTCAAGTGACTCGAGGGCGATGCTGCGCGCGAAGGCTTCGACGGACTCGTGGTGCTCGATGTGCACGTAGCGATCGGTGCACATCGCGCCGCGGCGGTTCCACCGGCGCGCGCCGACGATGTGGACGCGCTTGGCGAGAAACGCGTTGGCGTTGCGCACGACGGTGCCGATGTTGAGGTCGTGTTTGAAGTTCTCGACAGCGACGTGATAGTCGAACCTTCGCGCGTCGAGGTCTGAGGTGATGGCTTCGACAGACCAGTAGCGATAGCGATCGATGACGTTGCGCCGGTCGCCCTCCTCGAGCAGCGCGGGGTCGAGCCGCGGGTCGTCCGGCCAGGGCTCGGGGTGCGGCCCAACACCGACCGACGCGACGCGGTCTTCTTCGAACTCAGCTCCCTTCGATCGCGGGGCGCGCGGGTCGGTCACGGTCGAGCGCTCAGCCAGCGCCGCCGCAGCGCCAGGTAAACGAGAGCGACTTGAGAACAGGCGTCGCCACCATCGGGAGGCTCACGGGATTGAACGTCACCGTGATGCGCGCGAACCGACCGACGTTGGTCACACCAGCCATGCGGAGCTTGTCCGCGATGTTGATCGGAGAGCGATCGCGCGGCGCGATGCCGAGCACGAGCGAGGGAGCCATGGCCAACCCCGTCGCGCTGTTGGCGATTTGAATCGAGAAGGCGAGCGTGGTGCCCATGGGAGTCTCTGCGTTCCAGTAGAGCTCGCCGTAGGTGCCTCCGTCGCACGTCTCGTAGTCCTCGGTGTAGCGGCCGCTACCGATCACGAGCCGGCGGATTCCGCCGGTGAAGTCCGTGTAGGTGTAGACCTGGTTGGGGCCGGTGAACGTCTGCCAACGATTCATCGCGGGCTCGAATCGAAGCAGCTCCGTGGGGCTCGCCGCAGAGGCCACCCAGATATTTCCCGCGAGGTCTGCGCCGACCGCCGTCGGCTGTCGGTGCGGCGTCGTCGGCGTGTGCAACGTCGCGCGCGACGCTGGCACCGACGCGCCGCCCATGAACGCATCCGCAGGAACCGACGCCACCAAAGTCGAGCCGACCCAGTCGCCGCTCGTCGAGATCGGGACCCACAGTCGATTCATCGGGTCTACGGTGATCCCGAGCCCGGCGCTTCCGCCGGCCGGAACGTAGGTCGACAAGTCGACCCGCGACCACTGCCTCGTCGCGGGATCGTAGCCGATGATGTCTCGACAGCCGCGACCCGAGAGCCACAAGCGATTGCGCGCGTCCGCGGTGATGCCATAGGACTGTCCGCAACCGCCGCGGAGTGCGGCCGGGAGCACGACGGGATCTCCGGCCGTCCCTGCGGTCACGTTGACGGGGATGATTCCGCCGTTGACCGAGTGCTCCCAGAGCGTCCCATCCGACGTGACCACCGCGCCGTACGCGCAGTGAGTCATCGGCACCGAGCGCATGGTCATGCCGTTGCGCGGGTTGAGCTGAAAGAGCCCTGCATTTCCAGCGGCGCCGATGGACGCGCATCCGCCGACCCACACGGTCCCGTCTGGAAACATCTCGTTGCCCCGGTCGATCGCGAGCGAGCGCAGCACCGCGTTGACCGGGCCTACGTTGGCCGTCCACAGCACGCACTCGTCCTCGTTGAACGCCCGCACGTCCATCGGTCCCGCGCTCGTGTCGATCATGCCGTTGCCGTTGCGATCGACGCAATCTCTTCGATCCGCGGCGATCTTCGACACCGATCCCTGCATGCCGAATCCGCGGTTGGCGATGTACGCGTCGCCGGCAGAGTCGACGACGACGCGCGATGGCATGTTGCAGCCGTTGACGTGACAGCAACGCCCGACGCACTCGCCGGCAGCGAGGCCGATGCGGTAGCGCGCCACCTCGGTCGCCGTCCGCGCGTCCCACTTCGAGAGCGTGCTCTCGGCGACGTTGGGGATCCACAAGTAGTCCGTTCGACGCGAGTCCGCGCGCACGATCAAGCCCATCGACGGCTCGTCGTACGCAACCCCTTGCTGCCCCTCTGGTCGAAACGGCCGTCCCCCCATCCCTCCGCCCGAGCGCAGCGAATTGCAGGACGTGTCGCGGGTGTTGACGCAGACCGCCCGCGCCGTGTCGCAGCGATCGAGGGTGCAGCCCTCTTCGTCGTCGCAGTCTGTGTCCATTCGACACGGGCGTCCCACGGGGCCGACTCCAGTGTCGCCTCGGGAGCCGTCCGTCGCGCCGTCGCGCGTCACCCGTCCGCTGTCTCGCGACGCGTCGCCGTTGTTGGTGAACGCCGACTCGTCCGAACACGCAAAGAGCGCCGCCAACACAGGCACGAGCGCCGCGATCCGTCTTTGTGTCGCCATAGGAGTATCGCTACCGACCACACGCCCAACGCGCAACTGGGCGATCGATCTCCCCCTGCGAGCGCGCACGCGGGCGGCTTCGAGCCCATCGTCACTTCGTCAGTAATTTGCCGTTCATTCGAGCGAGCGCCTACGCTCGGATGAACACCCCCATGACGATGGCGCCGCACGATCCCCCCGCTCCTCGGCCCTCAGCTTCGTCGCGCACCAACGCGCTCGCAGACTCGACGCGCCCAGGAATTCAACCTTCCCAGTGGATCGAAGCCGCCATCCGCGCAGGGATCGTCCGCTCGGAGACCGACATCGGCCCGCTGCAGATCC
Organism: Deltaproteobacteria bacterium Ga0077539; assembly: GCA_001465015.1. Classification (GTDB taxonomy): domain Bacteria; phylum Myxococcota_A; class Polyangia; order Polyangiales. Next base: position 22,860 of record LNEO01000257.1, read on the forward strand.
AGCCCAACTCGCTGGACCTGCGGCTGTCTGCCCGAGGGTGGCGCCTTCAGTGCTCGATGCTCCCAGGCGAAGAGGGCATCGAGCGCAAGCTCGAGCGCTTCGGCTGGCACTCGTTCGAAGTCCCCGCGGACGGAACGGTGCTCGAGCGCAACGCCGTCTACCTCTTTCGCTGCGACGAGTCCCTCGCGTTGCCCGAGGGGCTCTGCGCGCGGGCGAACCCCAAGAGCTCGACCGGGAGGCTCGACGTCTTCACGCGGCTCGTCACCGAGAACGGCGTCGCATTCGACGACGTGCCCGACGGCTACCGCGGAGCGCTCTACATCGAGGTCGTCGCGCGGTCTTTTCCCATCGTCGTGCGGCAGGGCGACACGCTGTCGCAGCTGCGCTTCCAGTGCGGCCCGTCGCAGCTCGACGACACCGACCTCCGCGCCGAGCTCGAGCAAGAGCCCATGGTGATCGACCGCGCAGGACGCCCGCTCGACGCCCGCACGCTGCGCTTCGGGCAGGGTCTCTTTCTCTCGGTGCACCTGCGCGGCGCCCAGGGCGACATCGTCGGCTACCGCGCGCGCAAGACCGCGCGTCCCATCGATCTCGCGGCGCGCGACCTGCCGCGCGAGCGCTTCTGGGAGCGCGTCGCGTGGGCCAAAGACGAGCCGGTGATCCTCGAGCCCGACGAGTTCTACATCTTCGCCTCTCGCGAGCTCGTTCGACTGCCGCCGCACCTGTGCGCAGAGATGGTCCCGTTCGACGCCGGCTCCGGTGAAGTGCGCACCCACTACGCGGGCTTCTTCGACTCGGGCTTCGGGTGGGCGCCGAGCAAGCCTCCCTCGGAGACCGCCGCGGCCGTGGTCCTCGAGATCCGCAACCACGACGTGCCGTTCTTGATCGAAGACGGCCACCCGCTCTTTCGTCTGGTGTTCTTTCGCAACAGCGAGCGCCCCTCCAAGCTCTACGGACAAGGGATGGGCAGCAACTACCAGACGCAGCGGCTCAAGCTCGCCAAGCAGTTCAAGTAGACACGCGAGCGCTGCCCCTTCGCGCAGGTCTAGCCGCGCGCCGCCGCGAGCGCCTGCTTGAGTCGATTGACCATCCGCGCCTCGAAGCGCTCTTGGTTCACGCCGAGCGCCTCGCGCACCAACCCGCCGCTCACGGCTCGACGCTGTTTGGCAGGGAGCTCCTTGGCGAGATCATCGATCCCTCCGCGGGTCGCGCCGTGGATGCCCGCCATCGCGCGGAGGTAGCCCTGCTGAGACGGGTCTGCCTCGTGCGCGTCGATGAGCGTCGAGAGCACCTCCGCGCGCCCCGAACGGTCGATGCTCGCGTCGGTCGCGACCGCCCTGCCCCACGCGTCGAAGAACGGCCCCATGGGCAAGAGCAGGGCGCGACTCTTGCGCAGCGCGCGCGGCTTGCGCATCGGCAAGAACCGGTGGTTCTCCAGCGCCATGACCGCTTTGTTGACCGAGCCCGCGACGCGAAACGAGCGGACGGTGTTGCTCGCGTCGTCGTGCCCCAGCCTCGCGTACCGGCTGACGAAGCGCTCGACCGCCGGTCCCTTGGCGGCCCAGTCCACGACCACCCGTGACAGGTCACCGAGGTTGTGCGCGATCACGCAGGCGCAGCGAAGCGCGTCGAGCTCTCGCCCCTTGGTGGAGAGAGCGCGCTCGAAGCTCTGTCGCTCGCGGTCGAGCTCTTCGTCGATCTTCGTCGAGAGGTGCTCGATCATGTCCTCGAATTTCAGCTGAATCGCGCGACCGAGCGCCCCAGCGCGCACCGAGAACCACTCTCCGTCGTGCCCGCTCAAGGGCCCGAGGCCCGTGTCCACAGTGCGGGCGCTCACGGCGGGCGCGCTCCAGTGGGCGGCAGCGTGGTCGACCCGCGCGACCATCGCCTCGAACTGCGCGCGGTCGCGCACCTCCTGCCACGCGTGAAATCGAATTCGTGTGTCGACGTCGGTCGGAACAAAGGTCGCCACAGTCGTGTAGTGAGCCGCGAGCATCAGCTCGAAATAGCGCACCCTCTGGTCCGGCTCGGTCCACACCGACTCGAGCGCGCGCCCCTCGCGAAGCGCCCTTCGCCACGAGAGCGCCTCGCCCTCGACGGGGCCGTCGAGCGCCCACGACGCCGTGTTCTCGACCTGTTCGCAGAGCAATTTGGGAGCGATTCCGCCAGCCATTCGAAGGAGCGCCGCCCCTACCACGGACGCGCACAATCTGCACCCACGCGAACGCGTGGCGCCAGCGCGTCGAGCGCAGATTCATCAACAACCACGCAAGTTTGTGCTCGTGGCGACGGCTCGAACCGCTGCGCCGATCGAGCCCCATGTGTTCGGCACGAATTCCGCTAGAACCGTCGCAGCCACGATGACCCATCGCCTTTCGTCGCACCACCCTCGCGCGCTCGCAGCAACGACCGCGCTCGCGGCGACCGTCGCGTTCGTCGCGCTCTCATCGGCCGCTCCACGGGCCGAGGTCGCGCGGTCCGCCATCCGCCCCGCGCCGAGGGTGCAGCCCACGGAGACAGACATCCTCGCCGTGAGCGCCGATCGACGCACGGCGATCGTTCGCGTCCGCAATCCGCGAGAGCGAGGCGTCCTTCCGCGATACCGCTCGATCGAAATCGCCTCGCAGCGCGTCATCACCGAGTGGACGCTCGGCGCGCGAGACGGCCTCGAGGCCAACGTGTTCTTCGGGCGCACTCGGCGCGACGCCGTCGCAGCCCTGGCCGAAGCGCCCGCGCACCGCGCGGACATCGAGCGACAGAGCACAGCCCTCGCCAACGCGTCGACCAACAACGACAGCCGCTTCGCCGTCGGCGCCGCGCAGACCGCGTTCAACATCGGCGACGACCTCTGGGTGAGCCAGCGCAACGGAAGCGGCGCGCGCCGCGTCTCGAACAACCCGGCCGCGTATGGTCCCGCGATCTCGCCAGACGGCCAGCGCGTGGCCTTCACGGCGATGGTCGGTCGCCTCGACAACGTCGTGGGCAACTACGTCCTGCACCTTCTCGACCTGCGCGGCAACGCGTTGCCCGTCGCCGCCTCGGGCACGCGCGACGTCAACCACGAAGACATCGCGTGGAGCGCCACGGGCGAGCACGTCTTCGCGAGAACAGGCTCGGAGCACCCAGAGGGCGGCTGCCTCGTTCGCGTCGGCGCGCGGCGCCCGTATCACGTCGAGCGCATCGCCTGCGTCGATCGCAGCGAGCGCATCGACTTGGTCGCGTACTCACCGGGTCGACGATGGGCCGTAGTGCGCGGCGTCCGAGTGCTGCCGAGCGGAGGCGCGCAGCAGTCTCTGCAGTGGGTCAACATGCGAACCGGCCGAGTGACCCACACCGCGCGCTACCAGGGAAACGGCTCATCGGGCGCGGTCAATGACGCAGGCGTCTACCTCGTTCAATCCAACGGTCAGCGCGCGACGAGGCTCGAGCCCAACTCGCAAAGCGCTTCGGTCAGCGCCGAGGACATCCCGGTGCCGATCGCGTTCTTCAACGCGGCCTGGCTCGATGACAACCGCTACGTCGTCGGCAACGACGGCAACGTTCGCGTGATCGATTTGCAGCAAGTGCGCTGGACGCCCGCGCCCTGGCCGCGACTCTGACGGCCCGACGCTCGGCAGCGGTCACGGCGCGCTCCGTCATTCAGCGCAGGTTTCTTGAAAGCTCAACGAGACGCGCTCGCGCGTCGGGCGCGATCGAATCGACAAGAGCCCGCGCGCTGAAAGCGCGTCCTCCGAGAAATTCTCGGACGCCTCGCACCGCTCCGTCGTCCCCTCGACCACGCAAGACCGACCCGTCATCCGAGCCTCGCGCGGGGCGCGACCGAGCACGGACGACAATCGCATGGTGGGACTCGTCAGCGGCGCCGCGAAGCGCAGCTCGTGGGTCGCAGCGCTCGTCGGGCTCGGCCAACGATCGGGGGTCGTCTCGATCGTGAAGTTCGTTCCGCTGCAGTGGCGAAGTCGCAGCCACGGCGCGGGACCTTCGATCGCAGGCATTCCGTAGGACACCTCGCCGCCCACTGGCAAATTGGCGAACGGCGATATCCCCCAGGAGAGGCGCGCCTCGCTGGCCGACCGCGGACGAATTTCGACAGGCCCCCACCACACTTTCTGTCGCGGCGCGGCGCCGCGCAGGACCATCGCGTACCGCCCCGCGTCGAGCCTCACGGGGAGCATGCCCGCCTCGAGCTCGCCGCCAGACTCGTGTCGACGACGGTCGCAAGACACTACGGCCCAGCTCGCGTGAAGCGATTCGAACGAAGCGATGCCGACGAAATTCGAGGCTCGAAGCTGAACGTACGCGAGCCGCAGGGTCTGCGGCGCGCGAAGGGAGAAGCGCTCGACCATCAGACGAGTCCCGCGGTCCGACTCACACAGCGCTGCCGGCTCGGCCGTGTGAAGCTCTGCTGGCGCCTCGGGATCGCGCGGTCTGCCCGTCTCGACGTCGTAGCGATGCTCGTTCACCCACTGGCCGACCTGAATGCTGTCTCCGCCGGCGCAGAGCGCCTCGATCAGCCAGGGACCGATCGTCTCGAGCGTCGAGGCGTTCGCTCGAAATCGCGTGAGCTCCTCGCGCAGCGCGCGCGCGAACGCGCGGTCGAACCGCGACTCGACGATCGCGCTGCTCTCGCCGGGCTGAGTGCTGCGATACCACGCGAGGACCTTGTCGACCCCGTGCTCGCGGAGGAGCCACGACGCGAAGGACAGGAGCTCTCCGCCGCGAGTGATCTGCGCGTCTTGGTCCCATGCTCCGTCCCACAATCCGGCGTTCGGCGTGCCGTCGCCGAGCGCGCTGGCGATCGCAGAGGCGAGCACTTCGGAGCCGCGATGCCAGCGCCAGAGCATCCCTCGCACCAGCGAGTTGAACGCGGTCTCGCGGGCTCCGACCGACGCCTTGGGCGGAGCCACGCAGCGCTGTCGATAGTCCCGCGGCGCCGAGCAGCCGTCGCGCTCGCTCTCGGGAAGCAGCAGAAATCGGTGCTTGGCCGCGCCGAACCCGAGCTGGCGCGAGCCGACCGCCACGAGCGCGTCGTCGAGCGCAAGCGCGGCCGAGCAGACCCGAACGCCCCTCGGGGCGACGATGGTCACGTGCGCGCCGCGGTGTTCGACGGCGTTCGGGACCTTCGGCTCCCATGCACACGAAATCAAAACAGCGGAAAGCGTGACGAGCGAGCGGCGCACGGGGGCTTCGACAACAGACGGCATGAAAAGTTCCCGCGGGGCGTCGTCAGGGACAGCGCCCGTAGATCGAGTTGGCGATCAGCCCGCAGCCACCGGTCGTGCAAAACCGCCCCATGCAGCACATCTCGCCGCTGTTGCCGCAGCTGGGAACGCAGAAGTCGTCTCCGAAATTGCGGCACTGCAGCGAACCGGTGCACCGCGGAGCGGACATCCGACAGGCGTTTTGCTCGCTTCCGAAGCCGATCCCTCGGCACATCACTGGCCCCGTGGCGAACGCCCTCTGCTCCATGCCCATATCGCATGTGTTGCCGGGACACGCGATCTGTCCTGCGCCGCCGCACTCGCACGTCCGGGTGAGCGGCCAACAAGAGAGCCCAGCGGCGCACCCGGTGTTCGCCGAGGTCGCGCAGCACGGTTGACCATTGCCTCCGCAGACGCCCGTATCCGGTCGCACGCCCGTATCCACGCGAACACCGGTGTCGACGAGCACGCCCGTGTCGACGAGCACGCCCGTATCGACGAGCACACCCGTATCGATGAGCACGCCCGTATCGACTACCACGCCCGTGTCCACGCGAACGCCCGTGTCGACCACCACGCCCGTGTCCACGCGAACGCCCGTATCGATGAGCACGCCCGTGTCCGTGATCACTCCGGCATCGCCAACCACATCGACGCCCGTGTCCACGCCGGTGTCGACCCCTGCATCGACCTCGCTGTCGACCTCCACGGCGGAGTCGATCGACGCGATGTCCTCGGGCGGTGTGCCGTCCGACGGCGGTTCGAGCCGATCGATGACGGCTCCGTCCGCCGCGCGAAGGGAGGCGTGCGGCAACGCGCACCCCCACAGCGACGCGGCCAAGACGAGCGCGAGCGAGCGGCCTCGATGCAACGACACGACACCGTGAAACATCGGTCACAGTATCGCGCGTCTACCGCAGTTCGGCGAAGCGATTCTCCCCTCGCGCGGCGCGCGGCGAAGGACGCCTACAGCCGCTTGGAGCCCGCGACCGCGCCCTCGATGAGCGGGCCGAATCCCTGAAGCGCGGTGCGCTGCATGTACAGCAGCATCCCCCGATGGCCGCCGAGCTCCTCGCCGCCGCCCGCGCGGCCGGGGCCGCCGTGCAACAGCTGCGGAAGCACGGTTCCGGGCCCGAGCCACCCCGAGCCCATGCGGCTGTTGGCGACGCACACGCGCCCATGATACGCGGCGATCCCAAGCGCGACCTCGGCGCTCACCGCGCGGTCGTCTGTGTACACCGTGCTGACGAGACCGCCGCCCGCGCGCGCCACGAGCTGCACGCACTCGTCGTTGCTCTCGTAGGGAAGCACGGTCGTCGCGGGCCCGAAGACCTCGTGTTCGTGCACGATGTTGATTCGATGTGCGTCCTCGGCCAACAAGACGGTCGGCGCGACGAAGTACCCCTTGCCCTCCGGAGCTCCCTTGCCCTGCACCGCGGCGCTGCCGCCGGTGAGCACCTTCGCGCCCGCTTGAACGAAGCGGTCGAGCCCGGCGCGAACGTCCCTCAGCTGCGCGGCGGTCGCGAGCGGCCCCACCGTCACGCCTTCGGCGAAGGGCGAGCCGACGACGCATCCGTACAAGCGCTCGACGAGGTCTTCGCACGCCGCCTCGAGCATCGCCTTGGGGACGAACACCCTGCGAATCGCCGTGCATTTCTGCCCAGCCTTCTGCGTGATGTCCCGGGCGACGTCCGTGATGAAGAGCAGCCAGGTGTCGCTGCCGCGCTCGACGTCGCTCCCCAGGATCGCAGCGTTGAGGCTGTCGGCCTCGACGTTGACGCGCACGGCGTGGTCGATGACGTTCTTCTTCGAGCGCAGCATCGCGCCGGTGGAGCCCGCGCCGGTGAACGCGAGGACGTCTTGCGGTCCCAGTCGATCGATGAGGTCTCCGCTGGGGCCTGCGATCATTTGCAGCGCGCCCTCGGGAAGCGCGCCCGACGCCACGAGCGCCTCGGTCATTCGCACGGTCAGCATCGCCGTCGCCGTCGCGGGCTTGGAGATCACGGGCATGCCCGCGAGCCACGCGCACGCGGCTTTCTCGGCGAGACCCCAGGCGGGAAAATTGAACGCGTTGACGTGCACCGCCACCCCGCGCCGCGGGACGAGCACGTGCTGTCCGCTCACGCGCGAGGAGCGCCCGAGGCTGATCGGCTCGCCGTCGCTGAAGAACGTCGCGTCTCCGAGCGACTTGCCCAGCTCGCCGTACGCAGCGAGCGTGCCGGAGGCGCCGTCGACGTCGAACTTCGCGTCCGAGCGGGTATTTCCCGCGTTTTTCATGCCGCTCTCGATGAGCTCGTCGCGCTTGCTGTGAATCGCGCGCGACAGGGCGAGCAGCATCTCTCCGCGCTGCGCGAAGGTCATCGCGCGCAGCGCAGCTCCGCCCTTGCTCGCGCCGTACGCGCGCGCGCCGCCGAAGTCCAAGCCCTCGGTCGAGGTCGTCGCGAGCGCTTCTTCGGTGCTCGGGTCGTAGAGCGTCTGGCCCTTTCCTTCACCGGACACCCACTGGCCGGCGAGATAGCTCTTCAGCGCTTCCATCTTCGATCCCTCTTTCATTTCCTCTTGCAGACGCTTTGCTCTTAGAGACACTCGTCGAGCGCGCGCACGAGGGCGCCGACGTCTCGCTCGGCCACGCTGCACAGCGCGACGCGCAACGATCCCGGCCCGGGAACGACGAACACCCCGCGCTCGATCAGCTTCTCCATCGCCCCTTTGGGGTCCTTCGCGAACACCGTCACGAAGAACCCTCCGTCGTACCGGGGGTACACGAGCTTCGTTGCGCTCGCAGCGGCGTTGAACGCGCGCACCCGACCGTCGAGCAGCGCGATCAACCGCGCCCGCTCGGCGCGCACCTTCGCGTCGAGCGTCGCGTCCGTCAGGCAGCGCTTGACCGCGTCCATCCCCGACGCGTTGCAGTTGCTCCACGTCCCGCGACACGCGTAGCTGAGCGCGCGCTGCGCGGCGCTGCGCTGCGACTCGTCGCGGGTGCACGCGATGAGGGCGCCGACGCGCTGCCCGTAGAGCCCGAAGCCCTTCGAGCCGGACCACGCGAAGCACACGAGCCCCTTGTCCGCGACGGGCTCGAGGTACTTCAAGAACCCGGTCGTATCCTTGGCGAACGCCAGGTACGCCACGTCCGCCATCACGGTCGTCGGAACCTTCGCGCTCGTTCGCACGAGCGCATCCCGAACCGCCTCCCACTCGCCGCTCGTCATCGAGTAGCCCGTCGGGTTGTGGCAGGGGTCGTTGAGAAACACCAGCACGCGGCCCTGCGTCCTGGCGTTGTCGTCGAGCGCGGCCTCGAACGCCGCGACGTCGAAGCCGCGCGACTCGGTGAACATGTTGAACGTGCTCACCTTGCGCTCGTGCTCGTCGGCGATCGTCGCGTAAGGGCCCCAGTAGAACGAAGAAGTCAGGATGGACTGCCCGCGCTCGGAGAACGTGCTGATGCCGTGGCGCAGCGCGCCGGTGCCTCCGGGCGTAGCGGCGCTGACGGCGATGTCGCCGAGCGACGAAGAGCCCAACAGGTCCGCGCGAACCGCCTGCAAAAAAGCAGGGTCTCCCGCGATCGGCGCGTAGCCGGCGGCCTTGGTCGCAGGCACCGAGCGCAGCGCCTCGATCACCGTCGGCAAGATCGCGAGCGTCCCGTCGTCCTCGAGCAAGGCGCCGACGGTCGCGTTGATCACCGCGTCGCCTTTCGCTCTGCGCTCTTGCGCCTGCGCGTTGAGCGCGAAGATGGGGTCGTTTCCGGGGCGGTCGGCGTTGCGGTCGGGGAGGAGCTGCACGGCGCCGAGCGTTCTGCCATCGAGCGCGCTCCGTTGTCATCAGCCGTCGCTACGATCCGAGCACTTCCAACGGCTCCGCCTACGGCTGGCTCCACGCAAAGCGGAGGCACCCGTCGGGGATTCCAGGAGAATGCTCGCGGCGCGGAGTCCTTTCCGGCGGGCGTCGCGAGAAGGCCGCGCGTGCCTCGTTGTCGTACGGTTGTTCGGTCGCGCGCTCGGATGGGCTCCGAAGCTGGTATAAACCCCGACATGCGGCGATATTCTCCGTTGGTTTCGCTCACGTTGGCCTCGACGCTCGCGCTCGGCGGCTGCCCTGGAGCGATCGACGAGGCCATGTTTCTCGCGTCCCGAGACGGCGGAGGGCGGCCCGACATCGTCGAGGCAGACGGCGGCGGCCCCATGTGCCCGCCCGACGTCCGACGCGATTTGGTCATCGCCCGCTGCGCGACGGCGGGGTGTCACACCACGATGGACCGCGTCGCCGCCCTCGACCTCGAGTCCGACAACCTCGGCTCGCGGCTGATCAACGTGCGAGCTTCGACGACGGGCTCGTGCGCCAATCGCATGCTCGTCACGATCAACGGCGCGACGGTCGACGGAGTGTTCTTCAACAAGCTCACCGAGACGCCGAGCTGCGGCTTGCGCATGCCCCTCGGCGCCCGCGTGATGCCGCTCACCGAGCAAGAGATCGAGTGCCTCCGCGGGTACATGCGCACCCTGATGGCCGGGACCGCCGACGGAGGAACAGGGATGGACGCCAGCGTCCCTGCCGACAGCGGCCGCGCCGACGCGCGATCGTCCGGCGGCTGAGGGCCTGTCCGGCTCTGAGCGCGCTCAGCGGCAGCGCACGCGAGCGACCGCGAGCCTTCGCGGACCGTCGGGTTGCGCACGATGCACGGCTTCGAGCCACGCGAGCACCGCGCCGTCCTCGGTCGGGGTCATCGCGACGTCGATCGCGTCGTCGAGCCGCGTGTGCGACCCCGCCGGAGCCTGCAAAACCCGCGGTCGATCGTGCCCCGCGCCCTCGGTGAAGAGCGCCGTCGTTCGTCGACCGTCCTCGAGCCCGACCAGAGCTCCGGCCACCAGGACGCGACCGCGATGCACCGACGCGAGCGGCTCCCAGCCCTGGCCGACGTCGAAGGGGTTCGCCCCGTCCCATCGAGCGACGCGCAGGCGGACGGGGCGTCCGTCGGTCCCTCCTTCGCGAAAGATCAAAGACGCCCCGTCGTGCGAGACCTCTGGCGCCCACGCGCGTCCTTCGTACACGCGCTGCGGTCCCTCGACGGGCGACGGTCCCACGAAGCGTCGCACCGAGAGCGAGCGCCCGTCGGAGAAGACCGCCGCGAGCGCGTCGCCACCGGCGATGCGACCGAGCCCCACGCGAAAGCGCCCGACCGCGTCAGGCGACTGCGCCTCGGTGAGCACCCAGGGAGCAGCGCGCAGCGCCCCCTCGTTGTCGAACGAGTACACGCGCTCGCGAATCGGACCAAACGCCCGCTCTTCACCGACGATCGTGGGCTCGCCGAGCACCACGGCGACGCCGCCGCGCCAGGCGACGGGGGCCGAATCGACGGTGTATCCGCGCGTTCCCTCGATCGAGCGCGTGGCGACGCGGACTTCTCCGCGCGAGTCGAGCACGGTGATCTTGAGGTCCTCGGACGGGCGATGATTTCGTGTGTCCATCCGTGGGCTCGAGAGCACGTACAGCGCGCCGTCCGGACCGAGCGCGACGACCGCCCCGGGCTCGAAGCCTGGAGCTCGCGCGACCGTGACCGGTCGATCAGGCGACAGCGTTACGACTCGAGACTGCGCAAAGACGAGCCCCTCGCGGCCCGTCCCGGCGCGCGCCATCGTGACGAGCGCCACCGCGTCGCGCCCATGCGATGACAGCGTGATCTCGTGCGCGCGCAACGTCGCGTCGCGACCGCTCGCGGCCTCTTCGATCGAGATCTCTTCCACGGCGTGGACCAGCGAACACTCGGTCGCGCCGCTCGAGGGCGGCTCGGGTCGCGGCGCTTGCTGCGGCGCCTGCGGTTCGGGCTGCGGCAGCGGTTGCAGAAGCGTCGGCGACACCTGTGGCTCTGCTGCGCGCACCGTGATTCGGGGCTCGATCACGGTCGAGTGCGCCGCGCGCTCGACGCGCTCTTCTGTCGCTCGCGCGACCTGCGTCGACGATGGGCTGCGCGCCTCCGATGGCTCGGCGCAGGGCCGCGCGCTGCGCTCTGGCGCCGTTGGCTGCGCGGTCGCTTCGGGCGCGCGCGGTTGGGCGGGCGCGACGGGCTCCTCTGCCCGCGCGGGCGCTGGTCGCCGCGGCCCTGGCGAAAACGTCACGCCTCTGAGCGCAGGAGGGCGCGGACCCGCGCGGTCGAGCTCGGACGTCGGCGTAAACGTGACCTGGGCGTGGCCAACGCGGGCGACGAGGGCCACACAGACCAGAGAAACCGCAGAGACAGCGCGACGCATACAATGAGTGTCCATGAAGGCAAATGTAGGTCGCAAGATTTCTGCACAGATTCACGGCTCGCCGAGCGGCTGAGGGAACATCGCGCTCGATCGGAGCCCTCCCTTGGTCACGACGAAGCGCACCGCAAAGAAAACAAGCACACCAAAACAAGTCACTCCGAAGAAGCCCGCGACCAAGAAGGCGGCGGCGAGACCGCCCGCGAAGCGCGCGGTGAAGAGCCCGGTGAAGCGCCCAGTGGTCGTCGCAAAGGCGCCGCCCCCTGCGACGCAGCCGGACACAACGGTGAAAAGTACGCTCAGCTCGCGAGGCTGTGGCTGGTCGAGACCGGCGTTCAGACCGTCGGCCTCTGGGTCAACGAGCACGTCTGGACGGGCAACGACAACGGCGAGTGCTTCAAGCTCGAGAAGGACACCGGCGCGATCGCGGGAAGCTGGCTGCTCCCGCGCGGCTGCGTCGCGGTCGTGAGCGATGACGCCTGGACCTACGCGGGCTGCGCGAACGGGTGTGTCTACGACCTGACAGGATCGACTGCCCAGGTGGCCTATCAGCTCGGCGGCGCGAACCATGATTGGCTCGAGGTCAACCAGGGCGTCTTGTGCGTCTCGGACGACAAGGGAACCGTGAGCGTCATCGACGTCGACGGCTCCATCCGTTGGCAGAAGAGCGACCGCAAGGCGCGCGAGGGATGGGTGCTGCGCACAGCGGCGGACGGGCTCTACCACGGCAGCCTCGTCGGGCTTCGCAAGTACGACTGGGGCGGCAAGCTCCCCTGTGGGCCGCGGACCCCGGCGATGTGCGCTTCGGCGTGATCGACGGCGACGAGGTGTTCGTGACTGCCGACTTCACTCGAAGCAGCGGCGAGACCAAGCTGGCGTGCATCGATCGCGCGACTGGCGCAGTCCGCTGGCGAGTCGTTCTGCACGCCGGGCAGCCCGACTTCGACTCGGGCGGCGCCGAGGCGTGCGCGGTCGTGAGGGACGCTCGTGGAGAGCGGCTGATTTACGCCGCTGTCGGCGGCTACGTCTTCTGCTTGGACGACCAAGGGGCGTATCGCTGGTACGCCCCGACCGATTGCGACGCGTTGTGCAACATGGTGGTGCGTGGCGATCGCCTCTTCTTCGCTTCGACCGAAGGTACGATCGGCGTGGCCGACGTGAGCGACGCGGCGCTCGCGAAGGTCGACGCCGGTCGATGGCCAGCCGTGAAGCCTCGCAAGCAAGCGCGGCTCACCGCCAAGAGCGCCGAATTGAAGCGCACCAGGCACGCGGGCAAGGGCGTGATCGTCGAGTGCGGCAAAGAGCGCTCGAAGCTGCGGGTGCGCGTCGTTTCGCCCGGATACAACAGCGAGTGGTTCTGCCAGTTTCCCCGGGATCTTCGCGAGGACGGCGCGCGATACGTGGTCGACGAGGTTCGCGAGGCCGCGCAGGGCGGGTTCTATCGCGCGCTCGGCGAGATCAAGCGACTGGATGACTCGTGACTCATGGGCCGTGAAGCGAGCGCGTGGGGCGTGGGTTCGTTCGCAGCGCGTGCCGCGCTGGCGCGCCGCCCAAGTGAGGAGAACGACGTTGTGCACCGAGCCGCGGGGCGGCCCCACCCGCGCTGCCGCGCGCGAGTGAGTGCAACGACAGTGGGCGCAGTGCTGAAGCCCCCACCCGCGCTGCCGCGCGCGAGCGAGTGCAACGACAGTGGGCGCAGTGCTGAAGCCCCCACCCGCGCTGCCGCGCGCCCCG
>LNEO01000258.1 GCA_001465015.1 Deltaproteobacteria bacterium Ga0077539
GAGGTGAGCGTCGAGAGGAGCTCGGGAGAGAGCTTTCCCCGCAAGAGATCCAGCGAAGAACGCACATTGCCCGCGCACTTCGCGACGAGCTTGCTCCATCGCTCTTTGGACAGCGGCTTCACCGTGATGCTCACGTCGTACAGCTCGCTGCCGCTGACGATCGCGCTCACTTTTCCGCGCTCGATCGCGAGGTGCACCACCGAGCCGTTGCGCACGTACGTCGCCCCGCGCGGCAATCGGTTGTCGAAATCCGCGTGTGACTCGAGCCCATTGACCCACGCCGCGCCCCACACCGTCGTCGCGATCTTGCGGGGAACCT
>LNEO01000259.1 GCA_001465015.1 Deltaproteobacteria bacterium Ga0077539
CATCGCCGTCGCCGCGCTCGCGCGACGCGTGGCCACCGGAACGTACGGCGCCCACATCCCCTCTCGCCCGCTGCTCTTGCTCTTGCTCCGCTTCGACCTGCTCCAAGACATCGCTGCGTCTCTCCGTTGACTGAGGCCCCGAAGACCCACAAAAACAAGACTATTCTTCCTCTGTCGCCGCCTCGAGGTCCAGCGCGACGAGCTTCATCAACGCAGAATCATCGAGCTCAGTGAGCTTCAGCGCGTCGTCGGACTTGTCCGCGATCACGTTGGCTGCGAGCCGTCTCTTGCCGTCGATCATGGCCGCGACGCGCTCTTCGACGGTCCCTCGGCAGACGAACTTGTGCACCATCACGTTGCGATGCTGGCCGATGCGATACGCGCGATCGGTCGCCTGGTCTTCGACCGCGGGGTTCCACCAGCGGTCGAAGTGCACGACGTGCTGCGCTGCGGTGAGGTTGAGCCCCGTGCCGCCCGCTTTGATCGACAACACGAAGTGCCCCACCGAAGGGTCCTTCTGAAACTGCTCGACGACGTTGGCCCGTGACTTGACCGTCGTCCCGCCGTGCAGCGTGACCCCGCGCGTTCCCATGACCCTCGCCGCAAAGGACGACAGCGGATCGCACAGCTCACGAAACTGCGTGAAGATCAGCGCCTTCTCGCCGCGCCGTCCGCACTCTTCGAGGATGTCCGAGAGGCGCGCGAATTTGCCGCTCTCCGCGGGGTCGTACGCGCCGTCGCCGCTCCACTGCGAAGGGTGGTTGCACACCTGCTTCAACCGCGAGAGCGCCGCGAGCACCGCACCGCGCCGGGCCATCGACTCCGGATCACCATCGAGCGACCGAGCGAGCTCGGCCACCACCTCTGCGTAGAGCTTCACCTGCGTCTTGGTGAGTCCGCAGCGAACGTCGACCTCGCACTTGTCCGGCAGATCCGACACGACGCTCTTGTCGCGCTTCGATCGTCGCAAGATGTACGGACCGACCAGCGAGCGCAGCGGCGCGTACGCGTCCGGCCGCGCAGAACCCGCGAGCGACCGCGCATAGCGCGAAAACGAGCGCTCGCTCCCGAGCAACCCCGGCTGCACGAAATCGAAGAGCGACCAGAGGTCCCCCAGACGGTTCTCGACGGGCGTTCCCGTGAGCGCGACGCGCGCCGTCGAGCGCAGCGCCTTGACCGACTGCGCTTGCTTCGTCCCGGCGTTCTTGATGGTCTGCGCTTCGTCCAGCGCGACCAGTGACCACCGCAGCGAGCGCAGGGGCTCGGAGCGAGTGAGCGTCCCGTAGCTGGTCAACACGACGTCCACGCCCTCGCGCCAACGGTCGATCATCGCGGCGTCCGCGGGACATGGGTCCTTCGTGCTCGACGGGTGCGCGGTCTTCACCGAGAGCGACGGGGCGAAGCGCGCGAGCTCGTTCTTCCAGTTCGAGAGCAGCGACGCGGGGACCACCAACAAGTGCGGCGCGACCTTCGTCCCGGCGCTCCTGCGCGCTCTTTCTCTGGTCATCCACGCGATCAATTGCAGGGTCTTTCCGAGGCCCATGTCGTCGGCGAGCACGCCGCCGAGCCCCAGCCCAGTGAGAAACAGCAACCACCGAACGCCCTCGCGCTGATACGGCCGCAGCTCGGCGCGCAACAACGGGTCGACACTCTCCGGGTCGTTGATGGTCGCCGGTGATCGAAGGGCGCGCAGCCGCTCTGCCAACCACGGCCCCGCCTCGACGCGCACCCACCCTTCGGCATCGACGCTGTCGTCCTCTGTTGGGGCGGCGTCCCCTGCGTCGAGCCCGTCGCGCGCGCCGGCGACGAGGCGCAGCGCCGCGTGCAGCGTGAGCCCTTCTCTCGCGTGCTCGAGCGCGTCTCGCCATCGCGCGAGCAAGCTGTCGAGCCGCGCAGGCTCGACCTCGACCCACTGCCCGCGAAGGCGCACGAGGCCCGCGCTCGACGCGCGAAGCAGGGCGACCTCGTCTTCGGTCAACGGTTGCCCGTCGAGGCAGAGATCGATCGACCACGCGAGCAGCGCGTCTTTGTCGAGCCGCTCGGGTCCTGCGTCGCCGACGGACACGCGCACGGTCGGGCGCGGCGCCCGCTTCCACCAGTCCGGCAGCCGCACCGATACTCCCGCGGACTCGCACACCGACGCCTCTCGCAAGAACGCGTGCGCCTCCGCGGCGCTCCACGCGAGCGGCTGAAACAGCTCTCGCGACTCGAGCAGCCGTCGAACGACCGCGCTCGCGTCCGCCGCGCGTTGCACCGGCTCGAGCAGCACATCCAGCGTTCGAGCGTCTCTCGCCTCGGCGGCCTCGGCCACGGCGCGCCCGAGCGGGGCGTGCTGCACGCGCCCCGCAGCGCCGACCCCCGTCGTAAACGTCGCGAGAAACGCGAACGGCGCCCGCTCGTCGCCCTTGCGCTCAGCGAGGTGAAAGCACACGCGCCCGACAGGATGAAATCGTGGGTCCAACCCGCGCAGCCACGAAGCGACGTCGCCGCGGTGCGCAGAGAGCGCCTCGGCGCACCCGTGACCGAGCTCGCTCCACAGCGCTTCGATGAGCGCGGCGTTCACGTGCTCGGCGCCGTCGAACGCGGGCGCCGTGCGGACCAGGGTCTCGCGCACCTCGGCGTCGAGCGTCGGCCGCGCGTCGCCGCGAAGCGAAGCGAGATCAGAGACCGCGCACATCGCGGCGACAAACCGCGACGCGAGCGCGCGCAGCCAGGGCAAGGGCGCCGGCAAGGGTCGGTCGTACTCGCGCCGCGCGAGCGAGAGCAGCGCGCTGCGCGGGTTGAGCGCAAACTGTCGCGTGAAGTCCTCGAGCAGCGGGTCCCCCGAGCGCTCGGCAGAAGCGAGCACGAACGCCCCGCTCGAGGTCAGTCGCAAGAGGGCCCCCAGCAGAGCCGTGTCGTGCTCGGTCATCGGGCGAGCGGCATCGTACAGGACGCGAGAAGCGCGGCAACGGGCGCGCGGCGAGGGGGCGGGTGTGCTGCGACCGCGTCGCGATCGTCTCGAGGTCGGGATCTGGAGCAAGCGCGCAACCGTGCTCCAGCACGCTCTCACTGGAGCTCGACTCTGAAACACACGCCGCGACGGACGCAGAGAAATATCGCTCAATTTGCTGGATTCGCGCGACCAACAGTGCTGTTGGCGAAGATTTCCGCCGATTTTGGCTACCGAATGTCTACCAGAAGATGATGCCGTGCTACGAGGCTGCAAATAGTCACAGAAAATCGATCTCAGCGTTCGATTGGCGCTCGGCTTGGCAGCTTCAACGAAGTGTGATGCGATTGCAAATGTCAGGAGGTCCTCTGGATGGCTGGGCGGGGTAGAGGCGACGTAGTCAACCGCGTGCGCAGCATGCCGCGCGCTGCGTTTGTAGCGGTCGTGCTTGTGGGGGGTGCGATCCGACGTTGGACTCTCAATCGGCCGAGCGAATCGCGGTCGGTCCTTCGCCGGACGCGGCGCTTGTTTCGGCAGTGCAGCAACGAGGGCGCGATCGCGGTTCGTGCGGAGCGCGTCCCTCGTTGCAACTTCGTGCGAAGAAACGCCACCGAAACACGATGGATCTCCCGCGGGAGCCAAGGGCACAGGCGCCGAAAACTCTGTGGCCAACGTAGAGTTCGCGCTGTGAATCGAGCGACAAACCGACGTTTGCACAGAGCCGCGAGGCGGCCCCCACCCGCGCCTGGAACGGCCTCATCATTACCCAAATTGTGCGCGGGAAACTCCTCGTGGAACGCGATCGGCGCAGCGCTGCTACGCAGCCCCCACCCGCGCTTCCGCGCGCCCCTCGTGAGCAGAACGACGGTGGACGCAGAGCTGCTACGCAGCCCCCACCCGCGCTTCCGCGCGCCCCGCCCCCGCCTGGAACGGCAGGGGCGGCGGCTTCGCATTGGGAAAATGCTGGCGAATGCAGCATGCGTGTATCGTGATGGCCCTTGCTCTGCAAGGGCGACACGATTGTCAATTGAGCATCAGCGCACACGAATCGAGCGAAGTGCAGCCATTGCAGAGCAATGGCCATACAATCAACTTGTTTGGTCGAATACTACGCATTCGCAGTGCGAAGCCGCCGCCCCTGCCGTCCCAGGCGGGGGCGGGGCGCGCGGCAGCGCGGGTGGGGGCTTTAGCACTGCGCCAAACGTCGTTTGGCTCGCTCGGGGCGCGCGGTAGCGCGGGTGGGGGCCGCCTCGCGGCTCGATGCAAAACGTCGTTCTCCTCGCTTGGGGGCCGCCGCGCGGCTCGGTGACAAAAGTCGCTTCGTCTCTCGATTCTCAGCCCAAACGCTCTGTTTCGCTCGCATCTCTGTAGTCCTGCCGAAGGCGGAGACGTCGTCGCGCTCTTGCGCGACCCCATGCGCGGGAGTCTCTGCTCCCGTGTCCCCACGTCCCTCGAACGCGCTATAAACCCGCGCACTTGGATGACCGAACCGCTGGTCCGCGACAGACGCCACGCCATCGCCCTCGCCATCGTCGGCGGGATCATTCTCTTTCTGGGGTTCGCTGGCATGGACATCTGGCCGTGCGCCGTCGTCGCGCAAGGGCCCATTCTGCTGGCCACCCGCGGCCGCACGCCCAAGCAGGCCTTCTGGCTCGGCTGGCTCGCCGGAACGATCGGAATCGGCGGCGGCTTCTACTGGATCGCCTCGATGCTGAAGACGTTCTCGGGCTTCTCGCTGCCCCTGTGCGTGCTGCTGGCGTCGTTGTTGTGGGCCGCCCAGGGGCTGCAGTTCGCGCTCTTCTTCGTGGGCGTCGCGCGCGCGGATCAGCGCGGCTGGCCGAGGCTGCTCTCGATCCCGCTCGTGTTCGCGGCGCTCGAGTTCGTGTTTCCTGCGCTTTTTCCCTGGTATTACGCGAACTCGCTGCACAACGTCCCGCTGCTTATCCAGACCGCCGACCTCGGCGGCGTCGTGTTCACCGGATTGCTCCTCTCGATCTCGCACGCCGCGGTGGATCTGTTTCTCGCGCGGACGTGGGCGAAGAAGACCGGCCAGACCCTGCCCGAAAATGACAAACAGTGGCGTCGCACCCTCGCGCTGCTCGCCGTCACGTGGGTCTTTTCGCTGGCGTATGGCGCGATTCGAATCCGCCAGGTCGACAGCGAAAACCAGAGCGCACCCACGCTTCGCGTCGGCATCGTCCAAGAGAACCTCGGGCTGCAAGAGAAGCGCACCGACCCGCGCATGGCCCTCCGAAGGCACATCCAAGCGACCCGCAGGCTCGCCGACGAGCGCGTCGACCTCGTCGTGTGGAGCGAGAGCGCGCTGTCCTTCGTCTTCGACTCGGACCTCACCAACGTCCGTCGCGCCATTCCATCGTGGCCCCTCGGGACCAACGTCCTGTTCGGCGCCCTGCGCTCGGAGAACGACAAGCTCTACAACACCGCGTACCTCAGCGACCGCGACGGCAATCTCCAGCGGCCCTACGACAAGACCTTTCTCCTCGCGTTTGGCGAGTACCTTCCGGGCGGAGAAACCTTTCCGCAGCTGTATCGCTACTCGCCCAACAGCGGTCACTTCACGCCCGGCGCGCAGCCCGTCTCGATGCAGCTGCCCCCCGCGAGCGACGGCCAGCGCTATCGCGTCGCGCCGCTCATTTGCTACGAGGATATCCTTCCGCGCTTCGTAAACCGGTTTCAGCGCGACACCGAGTCGCACCTGTTCGCGGTGATCCTCAACGACGCGTGGTTCGGCGACACGACCGAGCCGTGGATTCACTTCGCGCTCAGCAAGTTTCGCAGCATCGAGCACCGCCGTGACTTCGTTCGCGCGGCAAACTCCGGTGTCTCGGGCTTCGTCGACGCCGCGGGACGCGTGATCGCCAACACCAAGACGTTCACCATCGAGACGAGCACGGCGACCGTGCACCTTCGCTCGCGCAAGACGCTCTACTCGATGACCGGAGACTGGTTCGGCTGGCTCTCGCTCGTGACCGCCCTCGTGCTGGTCGTGCGAAAGCGAAAGCCCGAGGAGAACAGCCAGGCGAAGAGCGAACCCAAACCCTGAGCGCCGCCCTTCGGCCAAGGGAGCGACGAGCGGCTCGCGCGAGGCTCAGCGCCAGTACATCGTCGTGAAGCCCCGTCGCGCGAGCAGCGCGAGCACCTCGTCGCGGCTCTTCTCGAGCGCCTCACCGACCGCCGAGCGAAGCTCGAAACGATCACCCACGAATTCAAGGGACCATCGATCCTCCGAGGTCGGTCCCCCTCCCGCGATCGAGAGCTCTCCGCGCTGCATCTTCGCGAGGAGCTCCTCGGCGCTCATGGACTGCTTCGCGACCAGCGTCCTCGCGCTCGCGAACTGCGCGGCGGTGAGGGCCTTCGCGGCCGCGGGTCGCGCGTCGCTCGCGGTCGAGCGCTGCAGCATTTCTCCCAGCAAATATCCCGCGCGAAACACGGTGAAGCTCGTCGCGGTCTCTCCCGCGAACGCCGTGTTGTAGTGCTTTCCGTCGACCTCGATCACCGTGAGCCCGCCGTGAACGCCCCAGCCCAGCGCTCCCGCTCGCATCTCTTCGCGAAGCGCGAGATACCGGCGCTCTCCCTGCTCGAGCGTGGCGAGCAGCGCCGGGTCGACGGGCTCGAGCGACAGCGAGCCTCCCGCGAAGAGCGTCTCTGCGACGAGCCCGCGCGCGTAGTCTTCATCGATCGGCGTGTGCGAGACGACCGAGCCGCCGCGCTCGATCACCCGATTCCACCCGATCGCGTCGCTGAACAGCAGGTGCGCGATGGTGGCGCCGTCGGTCAGCGTCGATCGCACGCTCGATCGAGGGGTGCTTCGCAGGGCGTTCAGCGCGTCGTCTCGCGCCGTGACGAAGGCCGTCGCCAACGAGCCGAGCGCCGGGTCCACAGCGCTGTACGCGACGATCGAGTGATCGAACACCTGCGCGCCGGTGAGCTGCGGCAACCGCTCGCGCAGCGCGCTCTCGGTGTAGCGCGTGGCGGACTCGACCCGGCGCACCGTGGGGTCCCACACGATGAGCCACGCCGCGGCTCGCGCGACGAAGAGCCAGCACTCGCGGGGAGCGCCGGGCTGATACCAATGCGGGCGCAGCGCGATCTCGCGCGCAAAGAGCTTGTCGAGGACGACCGAGACCGCCGTGCTGGTCATGGCAGGAGAGGTCCGCGGCGCGAGGTCACTTTTCTCGGCCAGTGTACTCCCCATTCGGTCAGGTGCGACCTATACCGCTGGGCGATCCGGTCGCTCGCTGGGTCGCTCGCGCTGTCGCCCAAAGCCCCGTTGGACCGTAGAAATGCCGCTGAAATACCAGCGCTTCACAGTCCTTTACACGCTTCAAACTACTTCACGTCTCGGGGGCTTCAACCATACGAGGTCGTGCGTATCCATGGTCGACACGACGGACGAGGTGTCGCCGTCGGGAGCAATCGACCGGAAGAAGTTCCCGCTTTGGTCGGTTGGCTGTCGAGAGACAGAGCCTTCCCCTCCCGATTGTGACGATACCCGCGCGACGGATACCCCCGCTCGCGCATCTCGTCGAACGGAGCGACCGAGTCATGAGCGACAACAACCTTGCAGTTACCGGATTCATGCAGCGCGTTCGGAGCACCGAGGTGCTGTCTCGCGAGGCAGAGCACGAGCTGGCCGTGCGGTATCGCGCCGGAGACCGCGCCGCGGGCACCAAGCTCGTCGAGAGCAACCTCCGCTTCGTGCTCGCCGTCGCGCGTCAGTACAAGCGCTACGGCCTGCCGATGCCCGAGCTTGTCGCAGAGGGCAACGTGGGCCTCGCGACCGCGCTCGAGAAGTTCGACCCGTACAAGGGAACGCGCTTCGTCACCTACGCGGCCTACTGGATCCGCGCGTACGTCCTCAACTATGTCATCCGGGCGTGGAGCCTGGTGGGCGCCGGTTCGGGCCCGTTGCGCTCGAAGCTGTTCTTTCAGCTCCGCCGCGAGCGCGCCCGGATCTCCAACGTGGTGCACGACCGCGACGAGGCGCTCGCCGCCCTCGCCGAGAAGCTCCAGATGTCCGTCGAGAAGCTCGAGCCCCTGCTCCAGCGCCTCGACGCGAGGGATGTGTCGCTGGACGTTCCGGTCTTCAGCGATGGCGACGCGACGCGCGGAGATCTCTTGCCCGACTCGAGCTCGACGCCCCAAGACGAGCAGTTCGCTGACGCCGAACGACAAAACGTGTACGACCTCCGCGTTCGAGCAGCGGTGGCGCGCTTGGACCCCCGCGAGCGGTTCATCGTCGAGCAGCGCATCATGAGCGACGAAGAGCTGTCGCTCGCCGAGCTCGGCCGCAAGCTCGGCGTCTCTCGCGAGCGCGCCCGTCAGCTCGAGGCCCGCGCGCGCAAGAAGCTCGAAGCCCAGCTCGCCGATCTCCGCGGGATGTACGCCGAAGCCGCGTAGTACGATCGCGTCTCGGTGCTACCGTCCCGAGACTCGCCATGAAGTCCCCTCTGCGAGCGGCGCTGTTCACGGTCGCGCTCGCGCTTCCCTCGACGGCGTTCGCTCAGAGCGCCCCTCCCCCGATGCGTGACTCGAGCCTATTGGGCCCCGTCGAGAGCACCTCGATCGCCAGAAGAGAGCGCGATACGTATCGACTGTGGGCCACCATCGGCGTCGACGTGGGGTCGAGCATCGTTTTCAGCCTCGCGTTCTCTGCGCCGGTGATCATTTCGCCGCAGTCGTTTTCGACGACGACGCAGATCGGGCTCGTGGCGACGGGCATCGGTCTCAGCCTGATCGTTCCGCCTCTGTTGGTGACGCTCACGGGGCACGCGATGGGAGGCCGCGGCACTGCGCACTGGGCCATCATCGGAAAGCTATTGGGTCTCCTCGTCCCCGTCGGAGGCCTCGCCTCCGGCGCGCTCGGCTACGAGTACGCTCACCGCAACGCCATCCTCGAAGGGCGCTTCTGAGCGGGAGGGCCGTCAGGGCCAGGCGTCGAGCCCGCACAGCTTCGCAGCGAGCTCACAGAACCGCGCGGCCTTGTCAGCATCACGGCTCTCGGGGCTCGACTCGAGCTCGCGCTTCTCCGCGAAGAACTTCGCGCGCGCCCCGGCGATCGACGGATCGACAGCACACCATTTCAACGACCCGCCCGCGTCCTTCAACGATGTCGCGAACGGCGCCAACGGCATCAAGTACTTCATCATGAACCACATGAAGCCCCGCACGCTCTCCGCCGCGGTCACGGGAACGAACCCCGGACAAACCGCGTTGGCGGTCACGGACGTCGCCGCGCTTCTTCGCGCCAGCTCGTAGGTGACCCACAGGCACGCGAGCTTCGAGTTCTTGTAGGCGCGCTCGGGGTGGTAGTCGCGCTCGAGCTGCGGATCGTCGAAGTCGAATCGCACGGATTCTCCGCGAGAACCCGGCAGGTGCAGCCGCGACGAGACCATCAGCACGCGGCCGGCGGGCGCGCGAAGCAACGAGGGCCAGAGCACCTTCGTCAACAGGTACGGCCCGATCGCGTTGGTCGCGAGCGTCTCTTCGAGGCCGTCACCGGTGACCCGACGCGTGGGGCTCTGCTGCATCACGCCCGCGTTGTGAACGACGACGTCCAGCGCGCGGCCCTCTTTCTCCCAGCGCTCGCCGAACGCTCGGATCGACGCCAGCGACGCCATGTCGAGCAGCTGAAGCTCGACGCGACCGCGGCCCGCGGCAGACAGCGACGCGAGCGCGGCCTTTCCCTTCGCGGCGTCCCGCGCCGTCACGATCACGTGGTGACCATCCGCCAAGAGCTGTCTCGCGCACTCGAAGCCGAGCCCGCGATTGGCCCCAGTCACGAGCACGGACTGCGACGTCGACGTGTCAGTCATCGCTCGATTGTCGCGCGAGTGTCCAAGCACCGCGGCGAAATCGTTCGCGGCGGCGTGGCACGCAAAACGCGCGGGGGGAAAACGCGCGGCGAAAACGCGCGGCGAAAACGCGCGGGGGAAAACGCGCGGCGAAAACGTGCGGGGACGGTCCTCAATAACTCAACTATTGCCCGGCAATAGTTGAGTTATTGAGGACCGTCCCCGTTCGACCTTGTCCCCGTTCGACCTAGTTGAGTTATTGAGGACCGTCCCCGTTCGACCTAGTTGAGTTATTGAGGACCGTCCCCGTTCGACCGCGCCCTCCTGCGCAGGAGAGAGGTCTGCGTCCTGGCGATTTCGCGCTCGAGCCAGAGCAGGCGCGTCGTGTCTTCTTCGCGCTCGCGCAGCGACTCGAGCGTCGCGAGCAACGGCGCGGGCGAGCGCTCGCGCACGAGTCGAATCGCATCGTCGACGTAGTCGTCGAACGGACGCCCGTCGGCGAGCGACTCGCCGAGCCAGCGGAGCATCGTGGCGCTCGGGTCGCACCGCGTCGCCTCTCGCAGAATGTCGAACGACAAGCGAAACCCCGCCGAGGAGAACAGCGCGCGCGACGCAGCCTCGCAGAGCGCCGCCTGATCGCCTTCGCTCGCGCTCGCCACGAGCATCTTCGCCCGCGAGAGCACCTGCCGAAGGCCCACGTCTCGCTCGAGGTCGAGCAGCGCGTGAATCTGCTCGGCCATTCGCTCGATCGGCGAGCGCGCGTCGATCGTGGGCGCGCCGACTCGATCGATGGACTCATCGAGCGCGGCGACCAGCGAGTCGAGCGCGGACGCCTGATCGTCTGCGTGCCGAACGACGAGCGCCTCGTCCCCCGAGAAGCCGCAGTCATCGAGCACTCTTCGATAGCGGAGGACCTCGTCGTCTCTCGCGACGGCGGCTCGCGCGTGCACGCGCGTTCGACGGCGCGACGCGATCCAAAGGACGGGGGTGGGAAGAGAACGGGAGTTCCACTCGAGGAGCGACGCGCGCTCGGACGGGAGCACCGTGACGCCGTCGAGCACCGCGAAGACCGCGCCGACAACGGGCTGCGACGGATCGTCGTCGCCCGGTCTTCGCGCGACCGGCTCGCCCCCTTCGTTGTCGGGAAGCACCATGCAGTACTCTCGGATCGGCGACGTCCACGAGCCGATGAATGCCAGCGACCGCACCAGCGACGCGAGGCGCGCGCCCCGCGCGACCGCGCTGCCCGCGAAGAGCACCCTCACCCGAGGACGGCCTCGCGCGTCGCGCGCAGGCTCGACCGCTTCGAGCGCGGCCCTGTCGACCGGCGCCCCTCCCCGCGCTTGCGCGGCGAGCGTGATCGCAGCGCGCATTCGAACGACCACCACGCTCGAGACCGAGGCGCGATCGGCGAATTCGGTCGGGTCGCGCTCGATGAGCTCGTAGGCCGACGCGAGGTCCACGTCGACCGCGCACATCGGGTGATAGATCGCTCGCGCGTCCCGCGACGCGCCCGCCGGTCGGCCGAACACCCACGTGCGCTTCTGCACCGGAGAACGACAGCGCCAGCACACCGCAGGCGCCGCAGGAGCGCGCACGAACACGAACACACTCGAGTGCTACGCGCCGCGCGCGAATGTGCAACCCCCCAGCACACACGCACGGTGACCCGCGGTCAGCGGCGGCGGCGGCGCGCGGAGAACGGCGGGGACGGTCCTCAATAACTCAACTGTTTCTCAGAAATAGTTGAGTTATTCGAGCTTCGCGATGCGATCCAGAAACGCTTGCCCCTTCTTCGCGTCGCACATGAACACGAAGGCGGCCATACCCTTCAGCTGATCGATCGTCTCGTCGCCCTTGCCGGGCCGTCCGAGCTCGCGGTTCTTGATCGCCGCACGCAGCTTGCGCAGCGTCTCTCGCGGAACGCGCGCCGCAGGCGACCCGTCGGCCTTGTTCACGACGAGCCCGGTGACCTTCTGCCGGTCTCCGTCGCGCATCACCATGGTCTTGTCCGGGTGGAGCACGAATCCCTCGGCGCGCAGGATCTTCTTGACCCCGCTGAGCAGCGCGCCGACGGGCGCCTTCGCGCGGTCATCGCTCTTTCGCCAGGAGAAAGTCAGGTCGTCCGCGTAGCGCGTGTAGACCATTCCGAGCGCGCGGGCGAGGCCCGAGACCCTGCGGTCGAGCCGCAAGCAGATCGCGTTGGTGATCGCGGGGCTCGTGGGCGCGCCTTGCGGCAGCGCCCTCCCGCGAAACTCGACGATGTCCCTCGGCGCTTCGGTGCACACCATCGCGAGCATCGTGGAGGTCGCTTCGTTGAGGCCCGCCTTGCGAAAGAGCCCCTTGACCCTTCGCCACGTGACCGTCGGAAAGAAGTCCTTCACGTCGACCTTCACCACGACGTCAGCGCCGGCGTGCACCTGCGCGTTGGTCACGATCGATCGCGCCGACATGAACCCGTGCGCCGCGCCGTGAACGGGCAGCTTCTCCGCGATGTTGCGCAGCACCCAGCGCTGCGCGGCCTTCAATCCGCGCTTGGGCGCCGTGATCGTGCGCGAGCCGCCGCTGCGCTTGGGGATCTGCCAGCGGCGGTAGTGCGTTCCGCCGTCGACGTCGCGGTGAAACGAAAACCAACGCAACGTCGGGACATCGACGCCCATCGCCTTCGCGAGCGCCTCGGCGTCCTTGTAGTCCTGCAGGTCGTTGGACTTGAGGCGGTCCTCGCGGCGCTCGACGTCGAAGCGGTCCGCCTCGAAGCGATCCTCCCAGTGGACGCCCGCGCCGAGGTGAACGACGTGCGTCGCTCGGTACGCCTCCCACACGAGCTTCTTCAGCGCGCGGCGCTCTGCGGCCTCGGCCTTCTTCTGCTCTTTGAACGAGCCCTTCTCGCGATCGCTCAACCGCGAGGGATCGGAGTCGACGAGCAGCCCTTTTTTGCGCAGCTCGCCGCGGATCCACTCGTCAGCGCCGCCGGCTTCTTGAATCTGCTTCCACCGAAGCACCCGCTCTTCGTGCGCTTTTTTGCGCGCGGCGAGCTGCTCTTCGGTCGGACCGCTCTTCGGTGCGGGCTGCTCCTTTTCGACCGGAGCGGCCGCGGACACCATCGTCTCGAGTTTGCTAGCCATGTCCCTGCTGCTCCCTGCTCACGCGTCAGCCGCGTCGATGAAGCCCTCGGCGCTGAGCGTGTCGAGCCTCGCGAAATATGCCTCGCGCGCCTCTTTATCCGTGTCGAACCAGAGCCGCTGCTGCCTGGCCGCGGTGTCATCCAAGCCGTGCCGCGCGCCCCACGCGACGCGCACGACCTTGTCGTCGAGCGTGACGCGGTAAACGGTCTCTTTGCCGTGGGTGTCTCTCCGCACGAGCGTGCG
Organism: Deltaproteobacteria bacterium Ga0077539; assembly: GCA_001465015.1. Taxonomy (GTDB): domain Bacteria; phylum Myxococcota_A; class Polyangia; order Polyangiales. The sequence goes on from LNEO01000259.1 coordinate 13,116, forward strand.
CGTCTCGGCTCGGATGAGCTTGCGACCCTCGGGCGATTGCCTGAGCGCCTCTTCCTCGGCCTTGCGACGCGCGTACGAGAGGCGCAGGGCGATCATGTGCTCGCACGGGCCTTCGCGCATTCCCGCGCGGCGATAGTGCGGGCAGCCGCAGGACGCGCCGATCACGCGACCCTCGAGGTCGATCGTGAACTTCGGCGACACCTTGCGCGAGGCGGCCTTGTCGTCGACGTCGCCGTGGATCTCGACGCCCTCGCCAGAGATCTCGTGGATCTTGGTGAGCTTCACGCCGTTCTTTTCAGCGAGGATGCGGTGCGCCTTCGCTTCGCGCTCGCTTCCGTAGCGCACCACCGAGTCCTCGACGGGCGCCGCGAAGAGCGATCGGGGGCGATACACGTTGCGCGCGACATCGAAGAGCAGCTCGCCGTGGAGGCACGCCCACTGCGTCGCCGCGCGCACTTGCGCGGGCGTCGCCGAGGTCTCAGCGCAGAGCGCCTCGAGCGACAGCGGCCCCTTGGCCGAGAGCACCGAGAGCACCTTGCGCGAGAGCTCGAGCGCGTCTTCGCCCGGAACGAGCGCGTCGAACGTCGCAGCGCTCGCCCAGCCCGAGTCCACCCAGCCCGTCAGCGCGAGGGTGAGCGTGACGTGTCCGCACTCGAGCACCCAGAAGGTCGGCAAGCCCGCGCCGAGCAGATGGACACGCGCCTTCTTGACGTACGGCAACAGCCTCGCGAGCCCCATCAAGCGCTGACGACCGAACGTGCGAACGACGCGCGGCGTCTTGCCCGTATACGGCCCAGCGTGGCTCTCGAGCACGGCCTCCCACGGCTCGACCACCATGCGCGCCGGAAGTCCCGGAACGAGCTCGAACCTGAGCGCGCGCGGCGGCTTCTTGGCCTTTCGCGTGCGCAGCAAGAACAAGAGGTTGTACAGGTCGATGCCCGAGAACTCAGCGACCGCCGCGGGCAACGTCGAGGCGCTCTGGACCTGCAAGAAGCCTCGCAGCCATTGCTGCGACAGCTCGATGTCTCGCGCCTCGCGCGACGGAGCGCCCTCGCGCGGCGTGCTCTTGGCGTCCGCTTCGAGCTCGAGCGGATGGTAGGTGCGCAGGCGCTCGAGCCCCTCGGCCAGGGCGGGCGTGAGGTCTGCGAACGTCGTTCCGTGGCTGGCGAGCCGGCGGTCGAACAGGTCGTTGGCGATCGAGAGGCGCGCGTACGCCGACTCGTCCTTCGAGAACACCTCGAGCGAGAGCTCGTCAGGGTGCACGGTCCACACCGGGTCGAGCGTCGTCTCCTTGTGTTTATCCTCGGCGTACGACTGATCGAGAAAGGCCTTGTGCGCCTCCCAGATCTCTTTGGTGGCCGTCTTGCCCTTCTTGATCAGGTACGCGAGGTACTGCGATCGATCGCGGGCCTTGAAGCGCAGGTCGCTCGTGCGAATCCCGATCGCCGTCAGCAGCGCGTCGCGAAAGAGCCCGGGGTCCTTCACCTTCGCCCGCACGCCGACCGCGCCGCGTCCTCGCTCGAGGGCGACGCGCACCTGCGCGCGGTCCGCGGAGATCTCCGCGGCGGATTCGATCGGGTACTCGAGCTTCACGTTTCTCTTGGTCGCCTGGTCATTCATCGCGCCGCCTCCGTCGCACCGCGGATGGTCGTCACCGGTCTACCGCTGTATTTCGCCGCGCGCTTCTCTGCGCGAACGGCGCGCTTGAGCGCCGCGTAAGCCTTCTTTCGAAGCTCTGCGCTCGCGCCCTTCTTGTCCTTCGCCACGAGCGCGAGTGCCTCTTTGGCCTTCGCGCCGCCCGCGCGCCCGAGGGCGAGGCAGGCCTCGAGACGGACATCGCTGTCGTTGGAGGTCGTGGCCATCTCTGCCAGCTCGTCGATTTCGTGTGCGTTGATCACGGCCGCGAGGACCACCTTGCGTCCGCGCGCGTCCTTGACGAGCGACTTGCGCAGCGCCGGGTCGACCGCGAGCCTCGAGAGCGTCACGGGATCGAACGGCTCGAGGGGAAGCGCGGTCTTCGCCGCGGCCGCGATGTCCTTGCGCGCGAGCACGTCGATCGCGACACGACGCACGCTCGCGTCGGTGTCGAGCAGCGCCTTCTCGATGACGGCGCGCTCCTGCTCGCCGCCCGCAGAGACGAGCACGCGAAGCGCCTCGCGACGAACGACGCCCGGCGAGCGAGCGTCGCCGTTTTGCACGGTGGCCTTGGCGAGCGCGAGCACGTCGGCGGCGCCCACCCGATGCGCAGCCCACAGCGCCTGGCGCCAGGCGGCCACTTCTTCGCTGCGGGTGCGGTTGTCGTTCCACCGGCTGTCGGCTTTGGAGACGGCTTCGGTGAGGGCCTTGGCGAAGGTCTTCTTCGCAGAGGCGTCGAGCTTGTCGGCGAGGGTCCCGACGAGCTGGGCGACGTGCGTGCGGCCCGTGGGGTCTTGCCCCGAGAGCACAGCCACCGACTCGGCCACGGGGACGGCCCCTCGCCGCGCGATGCCCGCGCGGATCACCGAGCGCATCGGCAGGCTCTTCAGCGTCGCCAATCGCGGAACGAGCAGCGCGGCGTCCCCCTCGTTCGCCAAGAACGCCACGGCCTTGTCCGCGACGTCCGAGTGCGGCGAGTCGACACACAAAAATGCGACGCGCACCGGCTCCTTCTCGAAGAGCTTGTCGAGCGCCTCTTTGGCCGCGAGGCGGATGTAGTAATTGCTGTCGTGCAGCATCAACGCGAGCGTCGGCTCAGCGAGCACGTCGCCGAGCTCTGCGAGCTGCCTGGCGCACTCGATCCGAACGTCCTGCGCTTGCCACTGGTGCGACAGGTTGTTCTCGAGCTGGACGCGGCCGAACTCGCCGCCCACGTAGCGCAGCGCGCGCGCCGCCGCCTTGCGCAGCTCCCACGTCTCGCCGTCGAGCAACGTCTGCTCCAGCCGGTCGAGCACGCGCTTCTTGGCGTCTTCGTCGGTGAGCTTCTTGAATAGACGCCCCAGCGCCTCGACGGCGCCGTCCTTCATCGCGCTGTCGACGGGGATCTCTTCGGTCCCGCCGTTGGCGACGACCTCGAGCTCGGAGAGCGCGCGCACGTCGCCGAGCGTTCCGAGCGCCAGAAGCGCGCGCGGCCGCTCTTCGGGCAACCCCGCGCGGACCACCAACAAGAGCGGCCTGAACGCCAGGACATCCCCCTTGCTCGCGACGCCCTCGGAGGCGCCCAGCACCAGCTCGCGGGTGCCTGCCTTGAGCACGTCCCGCAGAGGCTCGACAGAGGCGCCCTTCTTCACCACGCGCTCGGCGTAGCGATGCACGGACGCGACGCGCACGAGCGGGTCGCGATCACCGAAGAGCCCCTGTAGAAGCTCGTTGGCCGCAGCCTCGTCCACGTCGTCGAGCTCGTTGACCGAGAGCAAGCGCATCGTGGGGTGTTTGCTCTTGGCCCCGACCGACAAGAACCGCCACGCCAGCGCGCGGTCACGCTTCTTTCGATCCTTGCCCGCGAGGGTGAGCGCGGCGTCGAACGCTTGATTGCGGATGCCCTCGTGATCGACGTCGAGCTGCGTCGAGAGCAAATCGACCGAGAGCTCGTGCTTGACGCGAGAGAGCCACGAGAGCACCTGGCCCCGCGACTCGACCGCGAGCTCGTCGAGGCGCAGCGAGAACACAGGCACGCACGCCTCGCCGGGCAACCGAACGAGCGCCTCGCCCGCGCGATGGACGTAGCTTCCGTTGTCGTGCCGAAGAAAGGCCGAGAGCACCTCCGCGGTGCGCGCGTCCTTGCGCTCGGCGAGCAGCTCCGAGGCGCGCAGGCGCAGGTCGTCGTGCTCGCTGCCGAGCGCGCGCAAGAGCGCGTCGGTCACGCGCTTGTCCGCGCTCTGCGCGAGGCGCTCGATCACGCCGAGCCGCAGGTCCGCGTAGGTGCTTCCGAGCGCGGCGATCAGCGGGTCGAGCGATCCCTTGGGCGAGAGCTTCTCGAGCAGCTCGAACGCGTACTTGCGCACGTCCGGCGCGGGGGCGTTGACCGCCCTCGCGATGCGCGCCCACTCGCTCGCGCCCTTGTGCGCGAGCTCGTCGAGCGCCAGCCTCGCCACGTCGCCCGACTGCGCCGAGAGGGCCAGTTCGAGCGCGCGCTCGGGCTCGTCTTTGTAGAGCTTCTTCAGCCCTGCAAAGGCAGCCTTGCGCACGAGGTGGTTGTCGTCGTCGAGCGCCCGCACGATCGCCGGGAGCGCCGCGGACAGACCGACCACTTCGTGCTTCGCGAGCGACACGATGCGATCAACCGCGTCGCGGCGCGTGCGCTGCGCTTCGTCGTCGCTGATGACCTGCCGCAGGAGCCCGACGTACGCGCCGAACGCGAGGCGAAGCAGGTGAGCCTGCTCTTTGTCGCCCACCTTCGCGGGCTTGGCCGCGTCGCTCTCGTCGCCGGTGAAGAGCCGTCGCAGCCAGCCCTTGGCCGGCTTGGCGTCGCCCTCTTGCTTGGCGGGCAGCACGTTGTCAGGAACCCAGGGATTCGCCAGGGATTTGAGCTTCGCGGCCTCTTGCGCGGCGACGAAGTACTCGACCGGCTTGCTGCGGAGGTTGAGCACCTGCGCGGCGGCGTAGCGCTGCTCGGCCACGTCGCTCGCGAGCGCGTTGGCCAGGCCCACCATGATCCGTCCGCGCTGCTCTTCGCTCGGCCAGGACTTCATGTCCGCGGCCTTCTCGGGCTTGGGCGGCAAGAGCACCTCGATCGCGTGAGCGAGGTAGTCCTCGGCGTCCGTGCGCAGCTCGAGCGAGCGCGCCGCGGAGAAGCGAACGTCGGGCCGCTGCGAAGACAGCGCGCTCGTGAGCAGCTCGGGCGGCTCTCCTTTGCGAAACGCCTGAAGATCACGCGCTAGAACGATCGCGAACACGCGCTCTTGCACGTCGCGATCGGCGTCCTCGAGGCCCTGGAGCATCCCGCCGTAGCCCTCTTGTCCGAGGGCCGCGAACGACAGGATCGCGCCGACGCGAATGGGCAGGTGATTGTTGCGCAGGTTGCCCGTGAGCACCGGAAGCGCGCGGACGTCGCCGAGCCTCGCGAGCCCGTCGGCCGCCCACGACCGCACGAACACGTCCTCGTGCGAGAGGGCGTCGAGCAAGAAGCCCTCGTCCCCGCGCCGCGAGCACACCGACAGCCCGCGCGCGGCCGCTTCGCGAACGCCCGCGAGCTCGTCTTTGAGCAGCTCCGTCGCGAACAGCTTGAGCGCCCTCGGCGAGCCGAGCGTCGCGAGCGCTTGCGTCGCGCGCGTGCGCCAGCCGTCGACGACGGCCTTGGTGAAGCGCTGCGCGAGCTCTTTGTCGAGCACCAGCGCGCGCATCGGCTCGATGATTTGCTCGTCTTTGCGCTTAGCGAGGTGCTCGGCGGCGCGGACCTTCAAATCGTAGAAGCTCGACTGAAGCGCGGCGTAGAGCGGGCCGTTGTCGTCCTTGACGAGCGCGTCGAGCGCGTCGACCGCGGCGATCCGCACCGTCGAGTGCTCGTCTTGCAACAGCTTGGTGAGCTGCGGACGAAGCGCGTCGCTCTTGGTCTTCTTCGAGCCGTCGGCGCCGCGCGCCCGCTGCGACGGGAGGACGGACTCCATCGCCTTGGCGTAGGCCTCGCCGTCCTCTTTTCCCTTGGCCTCGATCACCGCTTCGAGCGCGGCCTTGGCGACGGTGTCGTCGCGGTCGCCGATCGTCGCGAGCAGCCGCTCGAGCGCCCAGGGGTCCTTCTTCTTGCTCGCGAGCTCGTTGACCGCGCGCAAGCGCAGGTCCGCGAAGCGCCCCTCGAGCGCGCGATCGAGCGCCTTCTCGGGGTCTTTGTCGTGCCACGCCCAGAGCGTTCGAAACGCCTCTGCGCGCACCTTCTCGGACTCGTCGGCGAGCGCGTCGCCGAGCAGCGTCTCTGCCAGCCCCTCGCGCGCCTTGGCGTCGGAGCCGACCTTCACCAGTCGATCGAGGCCGCGCACGCGCACGTCTTCGTGCGAGCTGCGCAAGGCGGACTCGGCGACGATCAGGTCTTTGCTGGACTCGAGCTTGGAGTAGGCGTCGAGCGCCGCGGCGCGCACAGCGGCGTCCGCGTCGTCGAGCATCCACACGAGGCGCTTCTTCGCCCGCGGGTCTTCGAGCGCGCGCAGCGCCATCGCCGCGTGGCGACGCAGCTCTGGGTCGCCTTCGCGCGAGAGCTGCAAGAGCGCCCCGAGGGCGCGGGTGTCGCCGAGCCGCGCGAGGCCGCGAGCGCCGCGCAGAGCGGTCTCGGGCGTGCGGCACGCCATCGCCGTGAGCAGCGGTTCGAGGTCTTGCTCGGTGGGCTTCGCCTTGGCGTCTCCGACGCCGGGAAGGCTCTGGCGCGCGGCCTCGAGCTCTTCTTTGGTGACGGGCTTGTTGGCCTGCGCCGCGTCCTGCGTCGAGGCTTTCTCTCGGGCGCGGATCGCGATCCGTCGCGCGACGTCGTCGAGCGTGCGGACGAGGTCTTCGTCTCCCTCGAAGATCGCGCCGAGCAACGGCTTTCGCTCGCTGACGCGCAGCGCGAAGGCGATCCTGCGGACCGAGGCGTGGCTCTGGTGATCGAGCGCCCTCGCGAAGATCCCCGAGAAGCCAGGGTCGCTCACGAGGCCCGACTGCGCCGCGCGAACGAGCGAGTCGATCACGACGTCCTCGGCTCCGCGGTCGTAGCCGAGCTTGAGCGGCTCGATCGCGCGAGATGGATACAGGCCCACCAATTCATCGAGCGCGCACTTTCGCACGCTCTCATGGGCGTCGCTGAGGCGCTCGATGATCAGCCCCTCGGCGAGCGGCGTCGAGTCGCGCAGCACCGCGAGGAGCTTGATCGCCTCGACGCGGACATCGGCGTGGCGGCTCGCGAGCGCGAAGCGCAGCGGCGCCAGGGACCCGTCGCCGTCGATCGCGCGCAGCGACGCGAGCGCCGTCTTGCGAACGGTCGGCGCGTCGTCTTCGAGCCGATCCTTGAGCGCGCCGCGCGCCCAGCGAGCCTTCTTGTCGCCGAGGAGCTTGGCGACGAGCGTGCGCAGCGTCGGCTCGCGGTCGCTCGAGAGCGCGCTCGTGAGCAGCGGCCTCGCCTCTTCTTCTTCGCTCTTGGCGAGGGTATTGATCGCCTTCTCGCGGACCGCTGGTTGCCCCGAGAGGTTCTGCTGCAACACCTCGAAGGCGTGGCCGAACTGCGTGCTGTACTCGTCGACGGTGCCGTCGAGCTGCGAGCCGACGAAGTACACCGTGCGCAGATCGCCCGCGGTGATGAAGCCGTTGCCGTGCTGCGCGTCGTTCCACGCTTCGTAGTCTTTGCTGCGGGCCGGAACCTGCGCGAGCGCGAAGAGCCCCTTGCTCGAGAGCTCGACGGTCTTGGGCTTGCGCTTGTTCTCGAGGGGCCAGGCGCGGAGCTTTCCGTCCATTCCGACGGACACGAGCCGCGGCGTCACCTCGGTCCCCGGCGGGGCAGGGTCCCACAGCGGCACGAACGCGAGGCCCGTCACACCGCCGACGTGCCCGGTGTCGTCTTGCCCGCGGACCTCGCTGTCGACCTCACCCTGGACGTACCAGAACCGAATCGTCCCGTCCTCGCCGCCCGAAATGAGCCTGCCGTCCTTCGGGTTGAACAAGAGCGACAGCACCGCGCCCGCGTGCCCGCTCATCGCGCGCACAGCGCCCGTGGCCAGGGTCACGACGTACACCGTCCCGTCGTCGCCCCCCGCAGCGACGTACTCGACGTTGGGGTCGACCGCCACCGTCCGCAGCCGCTGCGCCGACAGCGAGACCTCTTTGACCTTCGATCGATCCGAGATCTTCCACAGCCGCACGGCGCCGTCGTCGCCCACCGTCGCGAAGGTCTCGTAGTCGCGCGCCACGGACAGCGCGTTCGCCGAGCCTCCGTGCGCCGCGAGCTCCCAAGCGCTCTTTCCGTCGTTGAATTGATGGGCGCGCACCTTGCCGTCCGCGCACGCACACAAAATCAATTCTTCGCGAAGGTAGTCGAGCCCGTACACGTGCGCGGGCACCGTGAAGTACGACTGATGCTTGTTGGTCGCCCGGGCGAAGACCACCACCTCGCTGCTCTTCTCCGCGGTCACGCCCGCGGTCACGAAGAACCGCGGCGTCGCGACGAGGGCCCTGACTCGCTCGTAGTGTCCGATCGCTGCCATCTTGTTCACCTACAGATTTTGCAATCCACTGGAGAATGTCCTGATTTGCCAAACGCCGAGGCTTCGCGAGGCGTGAGGGAGGACGAAATCAGGACAGTCCCAATCCATCGTGCTGAGCCACTACGCGCGAAGCCCGATCGACGGGTGCGCGGTACGCAATCGCGCGAGCGCAGACAGACACGCCTGCCACTCGCCCTTGGCCATCGAGCCGGTAAACTCTTGAAGCACCGGCGCGATCAACTGCGCGAACGCCTCGTCCTCGATCCCGAGGTCGCGCACGACCTCGATCACGTTGCGCTTGGCCACGCTCGCAGGAACGTGCCGCGTCGCCGCCGCTTCGAGCGCCTCGCCCGCGCGCCCCGGCGGAAGCCCGTAGAGCAGCCGTCGAAGAAAGTCTCGCAGCGCGTCGACGTCGGCAAAGCGCGTCGTCTCGTCGAGCGCGACCGCGCCTTTGCCCTTCGGCTTCCACCCCGGCGGAAGATCCCGCGGGCGATGCTTGAGCCACAGCAATCGCACGGCGAACTGGCGCACGTCGCGGTCGGGCGACTCCATGATTCGCCCGAGCTTCTCGGGCCCGCCCAGCTTGACGTAGTGCTTCTGGATGAGGGCCATCGCGATGTCCCTCGTCGAGCGACGACGGCTCTCAGCGAGCGCGAACACGCGCACCGGGTCGAGCTCGTCCACCGTCGGCGTGTGCTCCTTGGGGGCGTCCGGGTCCCCAGCTTTGCCGAGCGACTCGAACGCGAACCGACGCACGGTCGAGTCCTCGTGGTCGGCCAGCTCGAACAGCCTCGAGATCGCGTTCCACCGGCGCAGCTCGGCGCGCGCGATGGTCACCGCGAACGAACGCGCGTCCTCGTAGATGCTCGCGAAGAACGGCCACACCCGCTCGAGCGAAAACACCTCCGCCTTGAGCCCCGGCTTGATGCCGTACTGCTTGCTCTCGGGCTGATCCTTGCCGATGTCCGGGTGGTGGCAGCGCAGATAGCTCTGCGCAAACGCGCGCACGGGTTGGTCCTTGTCCTCGCGCGCCATCTTCACGAGCCGCGTCACGCCCGCCGTCTTGTCGCCGTCGCCGAAGTCCTCGGGCTTGCTGTGCTCGAGCAGCGTCGTCAGCGCGAAATCCCTCAGCGACGCGTCGGGCCGACGCGCCAGGGCGAGCAGCCACGGAAGCCCGATGTCCTTGGGCTTGACCAGCTTGCGATTGCCGAGGATCGCGAGCGCCGCCGCGCGAAACTGCGGGTTGAACACGAGCCCCTTGATCCGCTCGACGTCGAGCCCCGGCAGCGAGTCGGCCTTGTTGAGCCAGCCCGCGACCGTGGCCGAGTACTCGACGTGCGCGATCGCGTCGAGCACCCACTTGGTCGGCAAGCTCTTGACGCCGATCGAGCCGAGCTCGCTGAGCGCCGTGTTCTTCACGCGCCAGTTGTTGGTGACCCGCGCGTCGCCGAGGATCGCGATCCACAGCGCCGGGTCGCGCTCGGTCTTGGCGTACTTCGCGTCGACCCAGTCCTTGACCCACTTGATCTGCGCATCACCCGCGAACGCCATCTCCACGAGAAAGTCCGTCGGAACCTCGCTGCGCTCGAAGCCCTCGCTCAACTGTTGCACGGCCCACTTCGACGTCTCGCCGAAGGCCATCATCCGACCGAGCGACTTGTAGCCGAGGTCCTTGGCCTTGCGCGCCGTCAGCAGCTCGCCGGCAAACTTGCGCGTCTCGGTGAAGCTCGACGAGAGAAAGCGCTCGATGAGCTCTTCGGTCGCGAGGTTCTGCGCGTGCGCGCGGGCGTACTCGATGGCCCACTTGCGAGCCTTGTCCGAGGGGCTGTTCAACATCGAGACCGCGGTCTCGTGGAGGCCCAACGACTGGAGCTTTCCCTTGTGAAACTCGGGGCTTCCGTCGAGCGTCTCGATCAAGAACTCGTGGACGCTCGCGAGGTTCTTTCGGCCGAGCCGCGCCAGCCACGCCGGCGTCACGTCCTTGAGCCGCTCGGGGACGTCCTTGCGCAAGCACTGGATCGCGAACCTGGCGACCACGTCGTGCTCTGCCCCCTCGAGCATGCTCATCAGCGACTCGGGCGCGCCCTTCCACGCGTCCTCGAACGCCCGGGACTTGGTGAGGTCCGCGGGGAGCCTCGACTCGAAGTACCTTCGCCCGAAGCTCTTGGTTTTGTGTGCCATCACGTGGGTGCCGATCCACGTGCGCTCGAAGTAGATGTCCGCGGGGTAGTGCTTGAGCACCTCGACGGCGAACTGCGGGTACAGCGCCGGCGTCGCCTGCCCGATGTTCTTGAGGTATCGCCACGCGCGGCGGCGCAGATACAAGAACGTCCCGTTGGAGACCTCGTTGGAGTCGTAGCGGAGCATCACGAGGTCGAAGCGCGCAGCGAGCGCGCCCCACACGCGAGCGTCGAGCGTCTCTTCGGCGCGCTTGTAGATGCGCTTGAGGCCCGCCCACAACCCGAGCCGAAACGGCGCTCGCAACGCGAGCTCGACGATCACGTCGCGGTGCGACTCTCGGCCTCCCTCGTAGAGCTTCACCAGCCAATCCGCGAGCAAAAATCGCTCGGGAACCGTCGCGTCAGGGTGGTTGAGAAACTTGCGCCACACCTCGAGCGCCTGCTCGCGCCGCCGTGATTTCGACCACGCAGCGCGCGCTGAATAGAGCTGCGAGAGGAGCTGTTCGGGCGCGATGGCCCCCTCGGGCAGAGGCGTCTCGCGCGGGGGTGGCTCGCTCTGAGCCAGCGCGATGATCGCGTCGCAGAGGTCGGGGGCCTCGGCCTCGGCGAGCCTGTCGAGGTCCGCGAGGGTGATCGTGATCGCAGTCATGAGGTCTCTCCGTGGTGCGTCGAACAGAAGCACTGCAGCGATGCGCCGAAGCTCCCGTCGGCAAAGAGGGCGAAGCGTCCCAAAGCGACCGGTCACCGTCAATGACAACCGGATGCTCTGCGACGAGCAATGTCCATGCGTCCGGCACATGCGTTGCCCGGCGGCGCGAAGCGCAACACATGCGTGCTCGACGCGTCGGTCGAAGCTGGGACCAGGCGGACATGGCTCGGTCGTCCAAGCTTCGCGCGAGCGCTAACGCTTCGCGCGAGCGCGAAGACCGATGCAGGCCGACGGGGCCGGCGCCGAGCAGCGGTCATCGCGACCGCGTCAGGGACGCAGATCGCGCTCGAACTGGAGCTGCACAACGAGCTCGGTCGGCGACGCAAACGAGTGGCCGAGCGGCGCGCTGGCCTCCATCGCCTCTGCGAGGCAAACGCCGAGCGAGAGCGCGCTGCGCGGACGCGCTCGGACGATCTTGCCTTGCTCGTTCAAGCGCAAATCGAACTCGATGCGAACCTCCCGAGCGGGAAGATGCTCGGGCCGCGCAGCGCATTGCTGCGACCACCGTCGTCCCGCGGTGTAGAGCGCGGAGAGCAAGACTTCTTCCCGCCCTGGAGGGGTCGTCGCGACTCCCCCGCCGCGCAACTGCACATCGTGCAGCTGCTCTCTCCACCAGACGGTGCTCGCGGGCGGCGTCGCAGACGGCGGCGCCGCTGCCACACGCTCACAGCCGAGCGTCGACGCGACGGCGAACAGCAACGACGCGAGCTTCAGTTGAAGCGCGCGGTCGTGCACGTCGCAGGTCCACCTTGAGCAGCAGCGCAGTAGCGAACCACCGACCCGGTCCCCAATCCGAGGAAGTAGGTTTGGGCGCTGTACCAAAGGTCTCCGTTGACCTGCTGGCTCGTGGTGCTTGCGCCGGTGATCGCCTGCCAGCATCCGCTGAGGCTGCCAGCAAGCATCAGTGCGACAATCGCTTTTTTCATCGTCTTGTCCTCCCGATCAGTTGGTGTTGGCAGGAAAGCAAACAGCCTGAGGGCCGTTGGCCTCGCAGTTGTAGACCTGCCCGTTGTTGAGGTTGACGACCCAAGCCTTGCCAGCCTGACCAGTCTCGATCAGCCGAAGGTTCGCACACGCACCAGTGCTTACGAGCACCAGCAGCGCGAGTCCCTTGATCCATCCACTCCGCATGATGTTTCTCCCGTGGATGTGAGACGAACGACTCTGAACTCGAACATCGCAGCATCCGCGATGAAGCGAAGGTCGAGCTTCCACATCCGAAGCCCGTATAGAGCAGCGGGACGCGAGCGGTCAAGAAGCACCAGAGGTCCCCGCGCTGCTGCGACAAATCCGTCGTAACGATGAGGGTCGAGCCTCCGGCCGTGTGCCGAGCGCGGCGTTCGCGGCGTTTCCGCGCAAACTCCAGCGCAGTCGCCCCCCCCAATCCGGTTGCTGGCTCAGAACGCGCCGAGCAACTGGAGTCCGTTGAACGCGGGAAGCAACGCCACCCTCGGCGCCGGACGAGCCCGTCCGTTGTTGGAGACCATCATGGACATCCCGATCGCAGAGAGGGCGAGCCCTCCGCCCGAGATGACGCCGCTGCCGACCGCCAACCCTGTGAACACATCGCGCGTCGAGCCGCCGACAGGAATCCCGAGCGTCAACACCGAAAAGTACGCGCACAACAGGCCAGCCGACGCAGCGACTCCAACGCCAATGCCCACCATCCACGAGGCGGCGAAGCGCGCGTTTCCGTCGGTCTGCAGCGTGTTCGTCGGGGCGACCGGCATCCCGTCCGGTCGTGGCGCGCTGATTCCTCCAGCGGCCTCGGCGTCGACGTAGAGCTGCGATCCCGCCGGCCCCACCTGGACGACGCGCAGGTCACGCCCCTGTTGATCGAGAGAAAACTCGAAGCTCCCCTGAAAGACCTGAAGAGCGCACGGCGTGTGGCAGAGCTCGACGTAGCCGCGACCTTCCTGTCGGTACAGCGTGACCGACGGCGCATGCGATTCGAGTTGCAACACCACCCGCGGTCCGACCGGAGCTGAGGGACGCACTTGAATGGCTCCGAGGCGCGTCGAATCATCGGACGGCGGGGGCGGCGGGGTGTCGACTCGAACCGAAGAGTTAGCGACAGGGGCTTGCGACGGCTCGGCGACGATCACTTGAATCGATGTGTCCGGCGCCATCTGCTGCGCTTCGGCGTCGCCACCGAAGGCGCAGAGCCCGCCGAACACAACGGTGAAATTCAAAGCGCACCAACGAACTCCGCTCATTTGTGTCTCACCGTTTCGGCACAGCCTGGCGCCATATTGCAGGGACTCGCGCCGATCCCGACCGCTCTCGTTGGCAGAACATCGCAACGAAGGGAGCAACAACGACGCGTGGCGATGGTGCCACGCATTGAACCGTCGTCAACTCGATCAGCGGTCTCAGAGCGACCCGCGAAGTCCGAGTCCCCACTCGCGGAAGAACGAAGGCTCCCAGGGCGTCAGGTCGCCGTGCAACACCAGGCCAACTCCGACGAACTGCACCCCGAGCTGCGCGCGAATCGAAGGGAGAGCGGACGGTACGCGCAGCGACGCCCCCGCCCCGAAGGACAAGGGCAACAGCCAGGGAAGCCGGACGAACCACGGGCTTGACACTTCGAGCAAGGTCGCGACCACCAGCGCGTTGTCGAGCGAGGCGAAGCTGCTCTCGACCGTGCTCTGCCAGTGCACGAACCGTCCTAGACCAAGCTCGTAGCCAGCGCGGACGAACACCCTCGGAGTCACGCCGCCATCCAACGAAAAGCCCACGGCCAACAGCGGTCCTCCGCGTCGCACGATCGGCTCGGGCTCGGTCAGGCTGAGCGCGAGCCGAGCGACCGCAGATCCGTGCGGAGCGATCGCGAACCGCCACAGGCTCCGGCCGTTCGATCCGCCGACGCGCGCTCCGTCCATCGAGCGCCCCAGCGTCGGATCGCCAGCGTCCTCTCCCAACGCGATCGCGCGCATCTCCAGCAGGACGTTCGACGGAGCGTCCACCTCGAAGACCACACGCCGAACCGACGGGCTGTCGCCCGCGCTGGCGCAGAGCCAGTCGACATCGAACGTCCGAATCGGCTGTCGCGGACTCACGATTGGATGCCGAGGCACGATCGAGTCGAACTCCGTGACGCGACGCTCGAACCGTCGGGTGAGCACGAGCGCCGATTGAACTCGCAGCGTCAGCTCACCCGCAGGCAACAACCGCAGCTCGATCGCGCGGCGCTGGAGCCGAGGAAATCCGCGCTCCCAAGCGGCCCATCCATCTTCGCTCGACGCAAACCCCTCTGCGCGCCGCAGCGCACGATCCCAGTCGCCGCTCTCTCCCTGGGCGATCGCGACGCTCTCGTCTTCGGGCGACGCGACGCGAAGCGACTCGACGCGAGCGCCGAAGAACGCCCATCGCTCGACCACCGAGCGCCCCGTCGGATTGCGGACGATCATCGTTGCGTCGAGCGCGCAGCGAAACGCGCCCTCGTCACGATCGCAGCGGACGCGCACCGTCTGCTCGTCGATCGCGAGGCGGCTCTCGCTCTCGACGATCGGCCCCTCGACGCGCGCCGAGAGGCGACGTCCTCGCTCGATCGGATACGCCAACGCGACGTTCGCCGCACACATCTGCGCGAGCAGCACGAGGGAGAAGCGCTTCGACGCTGCCGATCGGGACACGGTGCGCTCCCTTTCCAAACGTTTCGCTCAACTGTCAACGATGAACAATCTCGACGCCGTTCTTCCAGCCGTGATAGGTAACCTTGGTCTGCCGACCGGATAGGGAGTGAACATGGATCGAACCCGCTCGAAACTGACCCGCGCTATCTCCACCATCACGTTGCTCGCGACCCTCGCAGCCTGCGGCGGACCGCTCCGCTATCAGGTGCAGAGCTCCCAGCGCGCTCCCGGCGCGGACGCCGAGGTCGTCGCGCACGTCAACGCCGGCCAGAACAACACGCGCCTCGAGGTCCGCGCCTCGAACCTCCCGCCCGCCTCGCGCCTCGTCACCAACGGGACCGTCTTCATGGTGTGGCAGCGCCGCAACGGCAGCACGCCCTGGGCCCGAGTCGGCTCGCTCGCGTACGTCGACGGCTCGCGCACGGGAGAGCTTCGGGACACGACCGTTCCCGAGACCTCGTTCGAGGTTCAGATCACCGCAGAGGTCGACGCCAACGTGGGGTCGCCGTCGACCAACGTCGTGTTCAGCCAGCCCGTCAACCGCCAGCAGTGAGCGCCGCCGCGGCGCGCGGACCTCACGGTCCCCTCGCGCGTCGCGAAGCCCCCACCCCCGTGTGTTTCGGCGCTTGCTCCGGCGCACACGCCTGCTCGATCGAGCGCGCTTTGAAAACGTGGGTGCGATCGAGCTCGCGCGCTCAGCCCGGAGCGCAGACGTTGCCGATGCAGTTGCGGTCGCAGCAGTCCGACGCCGAGCTACAAGACTGACCCACCATTCGGCACGGAGGCGGCGCGCAGCGGCCGCCCACGCAGTTGCGATCGCAGCAGTCCATCGGCGTCGAGCACATGTCGCCGACCGGCCTGCACGGCATCGGCGGCGTGCAGCGGCCGCTCACGCACGAGTTGGGCGCGCAGCAGTCCTCGCTGCGCGTGCACATATCGCCAGCGGGCCTGCAGGTCGTCGGCGGAGCGCACCGACCCGCCGTGCACACGTTGGGCGCGCAGCAGTCGGCGTTGTCCACGCACGTCCCGCTGAGGTTGACGCAGGGACGGTCGCAGCGGCCGCCGTTGCACACGAGCGGCTGGCAGCACTCGGCGTCGGTGCGACACGTCGCTCCGCGCGAGGGGCAGGGCTGCCACAGTCGGTACGAGACGACGACCTCGTCGCCCATGTTCGGGCGAAAGCGCGCGCCGTAGAAGACGATCGAGTTGGCCACGGAGTCGTAGTCGAACCCGTTGTCGCGAGAGCGCGGGACGTCCATGCCGCGAACGCGGACCTTGATCGTGCTCGTGATCGCGGGCCGCGTCAGGCGATACGGGCTCGCCGCGCCGACCACCGCCGAAACGATGCGTCGCATCGCGGCGTCCGCCTCTGCGTCCGTCGCGCGCGCGACGTCCAGGTACGCGCCGCCGTTTTGCACGATCACGCAGCGGCGCATGTCCGCAGCGCTGGCGGGCGCGCACATCACCGCCGGGTCCGGCGTGTTGACCATGCCGAACGTCAGGATGTTGTTCGTGCGGAAGTAGCTGACGACGTTGCGCAAGCGATCGGCGTACGTCGCGCCCCACAGCGGGACGTCGCGCGAGAAGTACCGCAGATCGTCGTTGGAGCCCGTCTCGTCGGCGACGAAGAACGCCGCGAGCTGCGCGCGGGGCCGAAGCCTCCACGCCGCGGGCGTCGTCGCGGGCGCCATCGGCCCGAGCGACAAGTGCGCGCGAACCGCGGCGGCGATCGGCTCTTCGCCGAGCTGCACTTGAAACATCCCCGAGCGAACCGGGTACGGCGCGGACGTGTCTGCGGCCATGGCCATGTACGGGTCGACCGTCACGTCGTACGCGAGCTCGTTGGCGCCCATCGGCGTCGCGCTGGTCACGTACGGCGCAGCGCCGGAAAACGTGAACCCGCGCTCTCCCTCGGCGGACAATACCAGCACACGAAAATCGACCCCCGCGGCGGCCATGTTCGAGAACAAGATGCTCGCGGTCCGACCGATGCGCTGCTGGTGCGGGTCCATCGACGCCGACGTGTCGACGGTCATCAAGAAGTCCACCTGCGGCGGGCCGCCCGCGCGAAAGGTCTGGCAGTTGAACCCGAGGCCCTTGTCGTTTTGCGCGACGGCCGTGGTGTTGACCAGGTCGACCACGCGGGTCGCGGTGGTGAGCGTCGGGTTGTCGTAGCTCGCCCGCGGCGAGACCGCGACGATGACGTCGTTGGCGCCCATCGACGCGCCCATGGTCCTGCGCACCGTGGTGATGTCCACGTAGAACTCAGCGGACGCCCCCACAGCGGCCATCATGGGAGGCGCCGCGGCGCCGACGAGCGGCAGGATGACCGCGTCTCGAAGCGCCGACGCCGTCGTCATGCGCGCGACGCGGTAGGTGCTCGTGACGGCGGGGTTCATTTCGTGTGTCGTGAGGCCGCGGCCGACGAGCACCGGCGAGACGCCTGCGCCCAGCGCCATGGTGACGATGCGCTCGATGCGCGCGCTCTCGGCGTTGACGTCGCCCACCGACGGGACGACCGCAGCAAACGCAGCGACGCCCGCGGTGGGGTCCTCGAGCGCGATCCCTCCGCGCATCATCGTACCCGTCACGCGACCGGAGTTGCGCCAGGAGGGCGCGTACCCGAGCTGCGTCGGCCCCGCAGGAACCCCGCTCTGAACGAGCGTCGCGAGCCCCGACGGACGGCAGATGGCGATGCCGCTCATCCCGTCGCCGACGCCGTCGCCGTCCGTGTCGGCGAGGCGCGGGTCGGTCTCTCCGCGGCTCGTGTCGATCGTCCCGTTTCCGTCGGAGTCTTCTTCGCCGTCGCTGACTCCGTCGCCGTCGGTGTCTCGATTTCGTGGGTCGAGCCCTCGGCACATCTCGCCGGCCATGCACAGAGCCATCGCCGTGCACGCCACCGGCGGTCTTCGCTGCATCGCCGGCGCGGTCGCCACGCACGCGCGCCCGTAGCGACGCTCGACGCCGTCCGAGAGCCCGTCCATGTCCGAGTCCGGGTTGAGCGGATCGGTCATGTTCATGCACTCGACGTCGTTGGGGACGCCGTCACCGTCGCTGTCGACGCCCGCCGCGCACCGAGAGACCGGTCCATCACCGGCGACGTCGGGCGCGATGCCCGTGTCGGTCACCCGTGAATCCGTCGGCACCACGCCGGTGTCCGTCGGTGCAACGCCGGTGTCCATCGGCACGACGCCCGTGTCCATCGGAACGACGCCGGTGTCCGCCGTCACGCCGGTGTCCGGCGTCACGCCAGCGTCTGGCGTCTCCATGGTGCCGCCCGAACAGCCGATCGCGAGCGCGGTCGAAGCGAACACCAGCCCTAGATAAGTGAATCGCTGCATCGTTGCCTGTCCTCGGGCTGCACGCGGCGTCGCGCCCAGCGTCGACCGAGGGTAACAGAGCCCCGCGGCGAGCGGTGTGGTACTCCGTCATCGCTGTGAAGGAGCTCGGCCCACTCGACCTCGATGGGGATCGTCGTGTTCGCGTTGCGCGGTCGTTCATGGATTCGCTTGCGACGGCCGCGTGCGTCGCCAGTCCGCGTGGTCGTCTTCGATCCAATCGCCGGCGATCGATCGCCGCGGCGCGAGGCGTCAGCGCCCTCCTGGTGGGAGCGTGTCTCTCCGCAGGCTGCGCGACGCAAGGCGTCGAGACCTCTGGCCCCCGCCCTCCGCGCGGTAGCGTTGGGCCGCGGGTCGAGGGTGACTTTCGCGCGTTCGGAATGCGCTTTTCGCGAACATCCGAGTGGCGACCTCCGCGCTCAGAGGACCCATCGCGCCTCGTCGGCTCGGACGGGCGGTTCTTCGCGGTCACGTCGGACGCGGCCGAAGACCGAGCGGCGCACGACCGCAACGTCGCGGTGTTTCGCGCTCGCGCCGAGCGCGAAGGCTGGACGATCGCGCCGCTCGGCCTGCCGACGGCGTTGTCTCGGGACGACCTGTCTTTCGAGCTGCGAATCCCTGCGAGGGTGACGCACGTCCGCACCATGAGCGCGGCGCTCGCGCTCGACGGGCGCTTGTACGTTGTGAGCTGCTCGTTCGCTGCGCGTCTTCAGGGACAACTCGAATCGGTGTGTCGCGCGATCCTCGACAGCGTCACCCGCGCTCCGCGCACAGGTGAGGCGCCGAGCTCGGGTCGCGTCGTCGAAGATGGTTCGGTGGCGCTCATCCTGCCAGGTGACTTTCGGGAGGGACGCGGCAACGGAGCGCGACTGTTCACGAGCCCCTCCCGCGACGAGGCGCAAGTAGCCGTCACGATCGCGCTCAGCCCTGCGAGCGAGCGCGTCGAGCGCGCAGAGCTGGCGACGCTGCGGCGGCGCTTCGAGGCGCGAGGCGCGACCGTGCGCAGCGCTGTCGAGCGCGAGCTGCGCGGCGAGCGCGCGGCGTGGATCGACAGCGAACAGCGCGTCGAAGAGCAGGCGGCCGTGCGCGAGCTCGTCGTGTACGTGCATCACCAGCAGCGCTCGGTGCTGGCCGCGTGCGCCGTGCGCGAGGGAGATCAGCGCGGACACAGCGCGTGTCAGCGCATCATCCGCAGCGCGAGGCGCGAGTAGCGTTGAGCGCACGCGGCGGCGCCGCAGCAAGCGCCGCTCGCAAGCGCCATCCGCGGAGGCGCGACGGAGCGCGGCATGTTCCGCGGACAACGCACGGGTGACGAACGATGAGCGCCCGCTCAGCGCGCGTGTCTCCAACCCGAGGCGGAGTTGCGATACAGAGACGCACGATGAGCCACGAGACCGAGCCCACCCCCCTCGCGCAGAGCTCTGTGCGGATGCGCGTCCACTACGTCGAGGTCGATCGCATGGGATTTCTGCATCACACCAACCACCTTCGGTACTTCGAGCGGGGTCGTGAGGAATTCTGTCGTCGTCGCGAGGCGGCCTACCGCGAAATGGAGGACGCCGGCGTCCTCGTCGTGGTCGTGGACGTCGCGGTGAAATACAAATCACCCCTCCGCTACGAAGACGTCGTCGAGCTCGACGTCATCCTCTCGGAGGTCAAGCACGCGTCGATCACCTTCGACTACGCGCTGCGACGCGTGAGCGACCGGGCCCTGGCCGCGACCGGTCGGACGCGACACGCGTTTGTCTCTCGCGAAGGCCGCGTGCTTCGTCCCCCGCCCCGCGTGCTCGAGCTGCTGCAAGCCGAAGAGACCCATCGACGTGTCGGAGAGCTGGATTGACCGACGACTCGAGCCCGTCGCGTGTCTTCTTCCAACGGAAGGCTTCGCGCACAGCGACCCCGCGATCGCTTGAAGCGACCATGGCGCCGAGGCCGTCGTGCGCTGCGGACCCCGTGCACTTCCCAGGGCGCGCAATACAGGAGTCGAACCTGTGACCTTCGGCTCCGGAGGCCGACGCTCTATCCAACTGAGCTAATTGCGCGAAAGGACGCGAACACTACGTCGCAAACACGAAGCATGCAAGGGGGCGCGAGCGCAGAACTCGAGCGCGCCGCGACCGCTCGTTGACACACCGCGTGTTTGGCAGGAATTCTATCGCCGTCTACGAGGGAGCGAGCTCACGGAACGGGCTCGAAGTTTCGAGCGTGAACGACGTCGCCGAGCAAGCAGAGCCAGAGCAGCTCATCGAGAGCGCAGGCCGCGGCGACCACAGCGCGCTGCTGGCGCTCTACGATCGTTTTTGCTCGACGCTGTTCGCGTTGGCGCTGCGCATCGTGCGAACGCACGCGGACGCCGAAGACGTGGTGCAAGACGCCTTTGTGCGCGCGTGGCGCGAAGCGCCGTCCTTCGATCGAACGCGCGGCAGCGCCGGGACGTGGCTCGCGACGCTGACGCGCAACCGCGCCATCGACCTGCTCCGCGCCAAGGGACGCAAGGCGCGCCGAGAAGACGCACACAAAATCGAGATCCTCGTCGACGAATCGCTGCGCCCCGACTCGCCCGAGAGCAACGCGGCTCGCGGACAGCGCGCGGCGGCGGTGCGCGCCGCGATCGAGACCCTATCGACCGAGCAGCGCGAGGCGCTCGAGCTCGCGTACTTCGGCGGACTGTCGCACTCGGAGATCGCCGAGCAGCTCGGGCTCCCGCTGGGGACGGTGAAGACTCGACTGCTCACCGCGGCGAAGAAGCTGCGCGCTGCGCTGGTCCAGCACGGAGAGCCCTCGGCGACGGGCGCGACGGCAGAGCGTTCGACGAGGGACGCTGAGGACGAGTCCGCAGGCTGAGCTCGACCTCGATCGAGCGCATGTGAGCCTGCGCGCGGTCGAGCCAAGGAGCCAAGGGCCCTCCCTCCCTCGTGTACGCGCGCCACGACGCGAGCGCGTTGATGAGCGTCGAGGCCTCGCCGAGCCGTCGCGCCTGCGCTTCGCGCGCGATCGCCATGTAATAGTGCCGCTCGAACGCGGGGACATAGAAGACGCCTTCGCCCTCGATGTCGCGCATGTCTGGGTCGATCGAGATCGCGCGGTCCGCAGCGATCCGGCTGTCGGCGTCGTGCGCGGCGCGGTCGTGCGCGACCGCCAGGCCCCAGAACGCCGTCGCGCTCGTCGGCATCAGCCTCGCGCACTCTCGATAGCGCTCGAGCGAGCGCGTCACCTCGCCGAGGTACATGTGCACTTCGGCGAGGTTGCAGAGCGCCGTCGAGCGCCCCGGAGCGCCCGGATCGTCCACGATGCTCTCGTACGCGTCGCGCGCGAGCGCGTGCTGCTCGAGCCGCGTGTGCGCGACGCCAAGCGAAAACGACAGCAGCGCTCGACGCTCGCGCTCGTCCGCGGCGAGCGACGAGAGCGCTGCGTTGGTGGCCGCGATGATCTCTGCAGGAGGCGCGTCGAGCTGCTCCCGAACCCGCGCGACGACATAGCGCGCCAGCCCGTGGCTCGGGGCAATGGCGAGCGCCTCCCGAGCGTCGCGCACGGCCGCGTCGAGCAGCGCGCGGATCCGACGCTGCTCTTCGAAGGCGAACACCGAGGACGCTTGTCGAGCCGACATCCTGAGCTCCGCCGTGCGCACGGTCGCTTCTTCGAAGCTCGCTTCTGCCCGCGCGGCGAGCGCATCGACGCGCGCTCGACGAGGGTCCATCGCAGCGGTCCAGCGCTCGATCCACAGCGGCGCGCCCTGCAGATCTTGGGCGGCGGCGACCGCGCTCGCCGACGAGATCGCGAGCGCAAAGAGCGCACCCTGGATTCGACGCGAGACGAGCGAGCGGTCGGGCATCACTCCTCGTCGTCGTAGTATCTCCGACGGATCGTCGGCGGCGGTGGCGGCGGCGGCGGCGGGCGCGGCGTGGCGCGAGCGACCTGCAGCGCGGAGTTCAGCGCGGGGCGAATCGACGCGGGGACGGCGGTCGCGCTCGACGTGCGCTCGAGGATCTGCGTGGCGTCGTACGCGTGATCGCTGAGCGAAACCGCGACGCCCGCAGCGGCGTCGACGACGTCGGGCACGAGCGTTCCTCGAAGGGGGCGGGGGGCGGTGCTTCCGGTGGTGACGACGGGGCCCGAGCGCGCGACCTCGCGGGCCTCGTCTTGGCGCCCGGCGAGCACCAGCGCGAACGCGAGCGTGCTGCGAAGCGTCGGATCCGGCGGCTGAACCGCGGCGGACTCGCGCAGGATCGAGAGCGCGGGAGCGACCCCGTCGGTGCCTCGCTGCAGAGACCAGCGCGCGACCTCGATGCTCGCCTCGAGCCTCGCGTCGAGCGCGCCCGACAGCCTCGGGAGCGCGCGGCGCGCGACGTCGACCGCCTGCTGCAGCTGCCCCTCGTTCGCGAGCAAATACGCCCGCGTCAGGCCCACGTCCGGATCATCGGTCACGGTCGCGTCGATCGCGATCGCGCGATCGATCGCGCGACGCGCCTCGTCGGGACGCGCCAGGAGTCTCAGCGCGACGGCGCGATACGCGTGAGCCCTCGCGTCGGTCGGTCGATCTGCGACGCGACGATCGAGCAGCGTGAGCGCGGTCTGCGCAGCGCGCGGCGTGGTGACGGTGTCGCGCGACAACACGCACGTCCAGCCGCCAGCGGGCCAGCGCAGCGCAGCGATGGGATCGTTGCGGTTGATCGCCGCGCTCGTCGGCCATCGAACGCCGTCGATCGCGAGGGCCTCTGTCGACAGCGTCCAAGCGACGCCGAGCGCCAGGACGTGTTTCGCGGGCGATGGGGATTTCTTCACGTTGGGCGTCTCACTGACACAGTCGAAAGAGCTGCTCGCGCGCGTCCCAGTAGGTCGCGTCGCCGGGGCGACAGCGCGTACGGGGGGTCGGGGAGCGGCGGTTAGGAGGCTTTCCCGCGGTCGAGCTCGGCGCGATCGGCGCGTCGCAGAGTCGAAAGAGCTGCTCGCGCGCGTCCCAAAAGGTCGTATCGCCCGCTCGACAACGCGGATGAGTGGTCGAGGCGCGGGTCGAGGCGCGGATCGAGGCACGAGACGAGGCTTCGTAGCGCGCGGCCGCGACGATCGCCGCGCGCGAAGCCGGGCACCGACGAAAGATCTGACCGCGGCGGTCGAAGTACGTCCCCTCACCCGCTCGGCACCGCGCGGAGCCTGGCTGGCCGTCGTCTTCACGATGGTCCGCGGCGGAGATCGCCGCGCCAAAGTCTGGACACGGTCGATAGATCTGCTCTTGCTCGTCGAAAAACACGCGCTGCCTGGCGCTGCACCGGGCGAGGGTCATCGAATCGTCGCGGCTGGACGCCGGGCTCGAGCGCGAAGCGTCCGCCCCGCTCGGCGCGACGATCACCCACGGCGCAACGCCGTCCACCGCAGGAAACTCCGCAGGAACTCGAATCGGCTCGAGCAAGACCTCGCCGCTCGACTCCGCCGCGGTCGCGCCAGGCGCGCTCTGCGCGAGCGCAGAGCGACCCGCGAGGACCATCGCCGCCGCGAACAACGCTGCTGCGCGCGCGGTGTGCCGCGGTCCGCCGACGGTCGACCTTCGTCTCGTCTTCACCGTGACCAACACGATACCACGCAAATCGCGCTCATCGAGCGCGGCGGCGTCCCCTGCGCGCAGCGCTCGAATGGTCGCCGAATGGACAGCGCGCGACAGAGACGGCTAGGGTGATCGGGCGATGAGCTATCTCGTCCTGGCACGCAAGTGGAGACCGCAGACGTTCGCGGACCTGGTCGGGCAGGAGCACGTCGCGCAGACGCTGCGCAACGCCTTCGCGCAGGGCCGCATCGCCCACGCGTTTCTCTTCACCGGGCCTCGCGGCGTGGGCAAGACCACCATTGCGCGCGTGCTCGCCAAGGCGCTCAACTGCCTTTCGAGCGAGGGGCCGACGGTCGAGCCGTGCGGCAAGTGCTCGGCGTGCGAGGAGATCACACGATCTTGCGACGTGGACGTGCGCGAGATCGACGGCGCGACGTGGACCAAGGTCGAGAGCATCCGCGAGCTGCAAGAGTCGCTGCCGTATCTACCCGCGCGCGACCGCTACAAGATCGTGATCATCGACGAGGTGCACATGCTCTCGAACAGCGCGTTCAACGCGCTGCTCAAGACCCTCGAAGAGCCGCCGCCGCACGTGAAGTTCGTGTTCGCGACCACGGAGGCGCACAAGGTTCCGATCACGATTTTGTCCCGTTGTCAGCGGTACGACTTCAAGCTCCTGCCCGCGCAGAAGATCCGCGGTCGCGTCGAGCACATCCTGAAGGCTGAAGGCGTCGGCTTCGACGACGCCGCGGTGTCGCTCGTGGCGCGCGAGGCCGCTGGCTCGATGCGCGACGCGCTCTCGCTGCTCGATCAAGTGATCGCTGGCTCGACCGGGGCGCTCTCGGGCCCCGAGGTCGCCCGGCTGCTCGGCGTCGCAGATCGACAGGTCCTGTACGACCTCGCGCGCGCCGTGCTCGCAGCGGACCCCACCAAGGCCCTCTCGATCGTGCAGCAAGTGACCGATCAGGGGTACGACCTGCACGCGTTCGCGCGGGATTTTCTCTCGCTCTGGCGAGACCTCGTCGTGGGGCGGATCGTTCACGAGCCCGGCTCGATGCTCGACCTCGCGGACGAAGAGCGCGCGGATGTGCTCGCGATCGCCAAGAGCGCGGACGCCGCGGACCTCGAGCGGCTCTTTCTCGCCTGGTCTCGAACGGTCGACGACGTCGCCCGCGCCCGCGAGCCGCGGTGGGTGCTCGAAATGGCGCTCGTGCGGCTCGCGCACAGGCCAGCGCTCGTCCCAGTGGACGAGCTGATCGCGCGCCTCGTCGACCTCGAGCGAAAGCTCGGGTCCGGCAGCGCAGGAAGCGATCCCAAAGCAGCGCCGCCGCGCGGAGGATTCTCAGGCCCTCAGCGGCCCGGCGGCGGGTCGCCCACCAGCAGCGCACCAGCACAGCACGGCTCGGGCCTCTCGACCGGCGCGCACACGACGCCGGCGAACCCCAACGCGCCGCGCGCCAGCGCGCAACCGCCGTCTGCCTCGAGCCCTTCGAGCCCGACGCTCTCCAGCGCACAACCATCGGCCGCTGCTCCAGCTCCGCGCTTCGAAGTGGTCCGCGGAGGAACAGCCGCAGCCGCTGCCATCGTCCAGCCGCCCGCGCCCGCAGTCGCCCCGCCCTCGCCCGCCGCCGTCGCGCCTCCGGCGCCGAAATGGCTCGAGAGCGTCCGCGCCCGGGGCGCGCAGCCGCAGAAGCCCCCTGTCAGCGAGAGCACAACGGTCGCCGCTCCCGAGGCGCCGCCCGCGCCGCGGGTGGACCTGCTCGATGTGCGCTCGGCAGAGGGCAACGTTGATTTGTGGGCGACCGTGCTCGCTGCGCTCGATGGCGCGCCGCTCGCGATCCTCGAGCAAGGGGTGCCCCTCGAAGTGAGCGCGAAGAAGGTCTCGCTCGCGTTCGAGGCCAACTCGTTCTACGCCCGCAAGGTTTCGGCTCCGGACGTTCAAGAGGCCGTGCTTCGAGCGGCGCAGAAGGCCTTCGCGAGCGAAGCGCCTCCCGTGTTCGAGCTCGTCACCGGAGCGCTGCCCGACAAGGTGCCCTCGATCGCGCAACGCAAAGAAGCGCAACGGCAAGCGGCGCGCGCGGCGAAGATCGAGGCAGCGAGAGCGCACCCGCTCGTGCGCCGGTTTCTCTCGTTGGTCGGCGGTGAAATTCGAAAGATCGAACTGCCCGGAGACATCCCGGGCACCTGAGGTGTACAACTCTCGTTCGAACCATGAATTTTCGCGGTGGAATGAACGAGGTCCTGCGCCAGGCCAGCAGGGTTCAGCGCAAGATCGAAGAGACCAAAGAGGCCTTCAAGAAGAAGACCTTCGAAGTGAAGGGCGCCAACGACCAGATCACTGTGATCGTCAACGGCGCGCGTGAAGTCGTGTCGATCGACGTCGCGCCAGCCTTCTACTCCAGCGACGATCGCGCCCTGGTCCTCGAGGCGATCGCCGCAACGGTGAACGCGGCGTTGACGACCGCCACCAAGACGCTCGACGCAGAGCTCGAGAAGCTCACCGGCGGGGCGAAGATCCCCGGGCTCTACTAACAGTGAGCGAGGACGACCCCATCGGCGCTGCAGTGAGGCTGCTCGCCCGCCTCCCTGGCGTGGGCGAGAAGTCTGCGCGGCGCATGGCCTACAGCCTGCTCGCGACAGGACCGCAGTTCGCCAAGGCCCTCGGCGAAGCCGTCGCGTCGCTGCCCGAACGGGTGCGCAAGTGCTCGGTGTGCGGGACCTACACGGGTCGAGAGACCTGCCATATCTGCAGCGACGTGACGCGCACCGACGAGATTCTCTGCGTTGTCGCGAGGCCGTGGGACCTCGACGCGCTCGAGCGAGCCGGGACGTTTCGCGGGCGATATCACGTGCTGCACGCCCTTCTCGATCCCCTCTCGGGGCTCGGACCCGACCAGTTTCCGCTCGATCCTCTGGTCCGCCGCGTCGAGCGCGCGCAGACGAGCGAGGTCATCGTGGCGACTCCGCCGACGGTCGAGGGGGAGGCCACGGCGCTGTTTCTGGCGGAAGCGCTGCGACCGCTCGGGGTGAAACTGTCCCGGATCGCCTCGGGCGTTCCGCACGGGGGCGACCTCGAGTACGTCGATCCGATCACGCTCGGACGCGCCCTCGAAGGGCGCCGCGGGCTGTAGACAGCGCGCCAAAAGGGCGAGTGAACCCGCGACGAACCATAGCGTTGCAGTTTCGTCGCATTTCTTCGAGCTTGGACGGTATGCTCCTGACCACTCTACGCCGGGCGACACCGTCGCGCCGTCGCTCGGTTTGAAGAGGAGAGGCAGCACGATGTCCGACGATCGCAAGGATCAGCGCGTAAAGGTCCAAACGCTCAAGGCGAAGTACAAAAGCGCCACCGTCGATGAGTTTATCGACCAATACGCGGGCGATATTTCTCGCGGTGGAATCTTCATCAAGACTCCGAAGCCCTCGGCGATCGGCACGTTGTTGAAGATCGAGATCCAGCTGAAGGACGGCGCTCCCGTCATCGCTGCGGTCGGTCGCGTCGTCTGGCGCCGCGAGCAGCCCGAGGGCGGGCAAGCCGCGGGCATGGGGATCAAGTTCATCAAGCTCGAACCGGAGTCCGTCCCGGTCATCGAGCGAATCGTCGAGCGCAAGTCGCCCGGCGAAGGACCGCACTTCGACGACCCCGCAGAGACCGCTGCGCCGCAAGGCGGCGAGACCAACAGCGAGTTCTTCGGACAGACCAACCCCCAGGCCGAGATGCCCGCCGAGCAGGACCGCACGATGATGCGGCAGATGTCGGCGTTCTTGGGGGAGGCGCTTCGCGGAGCCAAAGAAGAGGCCAAGCCCGCAGAGCCGCCCAAGAAGCCGGTTCCGAAGAGCACGATGATCGGCATGCCAGCGGTCAACCCGGCGATGCTCAGCAAGGCCGCGGAGGCCGCGAAGCCCGCAGAGCCAGCGAAGCCCGCGGAAGCAGCGAAGCCTGCAGAAGCGCCGAAGCCCGCGGAAACAGCGAAGCCTGCGGAAGCAGCGAAGCCCGCGGAGGCAGCGAAGCCCGCGGCGAAGGCGCCCGAGCCCGCGAAGCCCGCAGCGGAGCCCGCCAAACCCGCAGAGCCGGTCAAGAAGCCAGTGCCCAAGGGGACGCTCGTCGGGATGGCCGCGGTCATTCCGCCGAGCGAACCAGCGAAGCCCGCAGAGCCAGCGCTCGCGCAGGCGCCGTCTGCAGGATTCGGTGACGAGGTCGTCGAAGCCGCGACCGCCGTCACATCGAAAGAGATGCTCGAAAAGGCCTTGGCCGACGCGTCGAAGGACGATCGCAAGGGCGATGAGTTCGAGGGCGATCCCACGCACGTCGCCGACAAGGGAGAGCTCGAAAAGCTCCTCGATGCGACCTCGGCCGCACCGACTGACGCGCCCAAAGAAGAGCCGAAGGTCGAGGCCAAGCCAGAGCCCAAAGAAGAGCCGAAGCAGCCCGCGCCGCCGACGACTTCGAGCGCGCTCGAAATCGCCACCGCGGCCGCGAGCGAGGCGAAGAAGGCAGAGCCCAAGCCCGCCGCGAAAGAGCCCGCGAAGGACGAGCCCAAAGCAGAGCCCAAAGCAGAGCCCAAGGCAGAGCCCAAGCCCGCCGCGAAAGAGCCCGCGAAAGAGCCCGAGAAGGTCGCGACGCCGCGCGCTGAAGAGCCCGAGAAGAAGAGCCCGATCGGCCTCGTTCTCGGGTTGCTCGCGCTCGTCGGCATCGGCGGCGGCGGCTACCTGGTCATGAACAGCCAGAACCACGGAAACGGTTCTGGCTCGACGGTCACCGACTCTGGCGTCGCTGCGACCGTGGTCGTGCAAGAAGACACCGGCGTCGCTCCGGCTCAACCAGAGGACACCGGCGTCGCTGCGGTTGCAGAAGAAGACGCGTCCGCAGCGGGTTCGGAGCAAGAAGACGCAGCCGCGGCGGCGCAGGCTCCCGAAGACACGGGAGTAGCTCGCACGCCACCGCCGGTTCCGGCCGCGACGCCAGACTCGGGTGTGGCGCGTCCGCGTCCGCGTCCCGCCTCCGACGCTGGTGCCCGCCCGCGTCCGACGCCCACGAGCACTGGGACCAGCGGCGCTTCGGGTAGCAGCGGATCTTCTGGCAGCGAATCTTCCGGAAGCGGATCTTCCGGAAGCGGATCTTCCGGAAGCGGATCTTCTGGCAGCGGATCCTCGGGCAACAGCGGTGGGGCTGTTCCCGAGAACCCGATCTGACCGACAGGCTCGCGCCTGTCACCAGCGAGAAGCAGCGCTCCGATTGGTGGGGGGCAGCGCGCGACTCAGCGCTTCGCGCGTAGAGTCACGAAGGTGGGTCCCGAGCGGCGCGTCTCGTCGCTGCGCGGAAGCGCGATGATGAACCGCGCTCCCTTCGTGTGTGTCTCGTCGATCACGACGTCGCCGTCGTGATCGAGGGCGATCTTTCGGACGATGGGAAGACCGAGGCCCGTTCCCCCGCTCGAAGACTTCGTCGTGAAATAGGGCTCGAACACCTTGGCCCGCGAGGAGGGCTCGATGCCTGGCCCGTCGTCCTCGACGACGAGCCACACCTCGCTCTTCGAGGGCGTCGACCGCTCGACGCGAACGACGATGTTCTTGGCCCCCGCTTGCGCTGCGTTGCGCACGAGGTTGTCCACCGCGCGCCGCAGCAAGATGCGATCGATTCGCACTGGGGCAGCCCCTTCGCCGGCGATCCACTGCACCCGCGGCGCAGCATCGTCGCTCGCGCCCGCTGCCTTCGAGCCGTCGCGCACGATCGCGTCCCCTTCGCCTGCGTCTCGAACGAACTCCGCGAGGTCCGCTGGCACCGCGCGCACCTCGGGCAGCCGCGCAAACTCGCTGAACGCGCTGACGAGCCTGCGCAGCGTCTCGACCTCTTCTTCGATCACCTCGCGCGCCGTGGCGAGGGTCTTGGCGAAGGACTCATCGCCGCCTGGATATCTCCGGGCGACCTCCTGCATCGCGAGCTGAATCGGCGTGAGCGGATTCTTGATTTCGTGTGCCAGCGTCCGCGCGAACTCCTGCCACGCGCTGATGCGCTCGAGCTCCTCGGAGCGCTCGCGCAGCAGGTCGACCCTGTCCATCATCGTGTTGAACGCAGAGAGCGCGGCGTCGACCTCGTCGCCCCCGCGCGGGCGCACCCGCACCGCGAAGTCTCCGTCGCCAGCGCGGGCCAGGGCGCGCTCGAGCAACGCGACGCGCTCGGTCGTGTCTCGACAGAGCCACCGCGCGACCGCAGCGGCCGAGAGCGCGCTGAACGCCACCGCGACCGTCGACCACGCTGCTCCCTGCGTCGCGACGAGCGCTGCCGAAGGGAGGACCGAGAGCCCCAGGACCGCCGCGACGACCCGCGCGGACAAGCCCGCGGACGACCGCGCGGGCGACGCGGCGTCGCTCATCGAGCGCTGCTCGCCATCGAGCCAATCGACCACAGACCGATCAAAAGCGTCACCACGAACACGAGCGCGATCGTGAGCGACAACCCGCGGGACGAGGCGTTGGCGGCGGACGCGGGGCTCGCAGCAGGCGTGGCGCTCGACTTCGCGACCTCGGAAGCGGTCGCAGAGGGCTCGTCAGCAGAGCTCTGCGAGGCTCGAGCAGCCTGCTCTGCGGCGAGCTCTTTTTGCCGCTCGGCCTCGCGCGCCTTGGCGACGATCGCTTCGGCCTTGGCCTCGTCGAGCGGCCCCGAGGTCGAGGCGTCGAACGAGACGACCTCGCGCCCGACGTTGGCCGAGGCGTGCGCGGTCCTCGAGTCGCGCTCGAGCTTGGGCGAGCGAAAGATGATCTTGACGCTCTGGTCCGGCGAAGCGGGCGGCGCGATCGAAGGCGGAATGGTCTTGGGCTTGGGCTTGGCGGGCTGCCCTTTGTTGCTGCGCTTCAAGATCTCGCTGAGCGCGAGCTCGATCGATCCGAGCGCTGGACGAAACTCAGTGACCGACGAGGACTCCTCTTCGAACGCGTTGCGTTGGCGAATCTGGTAGTGCCCTGCGCTCCACGCGAAGACCTCGTCGAGCGCGCCGTCGTCGACGCCGTCGACCGTGATGCTCTCGAGCTCTCCCTTGGCGTAGCGAACGACGCACTCGCGGCGACCGCTGTCGAGCTCGAGCTTTCCCGTCAGGCCGATGGTCTCGCAGAAATTGAGCAGCTCGGACGGAGCCGTGTCTGCGAGCGAGCCGCCGATGCTGTGCGCGTCTCGTCTCGCAGCGCCCGGCAAGAGCGGAACCTCTTCGCGAAGCTCGTACGGACCCGCGATCGCCGCGAGAAATAGCTCCATCGCGCGCGAGGCTTCGGGCTCCTCCGAGGGCGTCCCTCCCCGCACCTCGACGCTGTGAGTCTTCTGGCCGAGCGTGAACCGAAGCTCGCCAGTGAATCGAAGTCGCCCGAGCGCGCCGAGGATCTTCGAGGGCGCGTGCTGCTCGAGGTTGCCGATCGGAGGCGGAGTGACCTCGTCGGATGACGGACGATTCTGTGTCATCGAACTGTGGAGGATAGCGCGGTCACGAGCTTTCCGTGGATGCCGCCGAACGCGCCGTTCGAGAGAACCGCGACGACGTCGCCGGGCCTCGCCCAGGCAGTGACTTTTTCAACGATTTCATCGACGGAGCCGGGCCCTGCTTGCACGGTGTCCGCCGCGCGTCCGCGCGCCCGCAGCGCCT
This sequence comes from Deltaproteobacteria bacterium Ga0077539, assembly GCA_001465015.1. Taxonomy (GTDB): domain Bacteria; phylum Myxococcota_A; class Polyangia; order Polyangiales. Next base: position 44,283 of record LNEO01000259.1, read on the forward strand.
CGACCACCTTGTGAACGTCGAGCTTTTCGCTCGCGGCGATCTCGGGCCGGCCAACGGGGGCGATGATGCTGTAATCCGCCGCGGAAAACGCCGCGGGATAGTCGTTCTGGTGGGTGGCGCGTGACGCCGTCGCGCTCCGTGGCTCGAAGATCGCGCACACGCGTCCGCCCGCGTGGTGGCCCTTCATCGCGCGCAGCGTGACGTCGACGGCCGTGGGGTGATGCGCGAAGTCGTCGTACACGAACACTCCACCGGGCTTTCCGACGAGCTCTTGCCTTCGCTTGACGCCCTCGAATCCGCCGAGCGCGCGCATCGATTGCTCTGGCGCGACGCCGAGGCTCTCGCTCAACAGCGCGATCGAAGCCAGGGCGTTGCGAACATTGTGCTCGCCCATCATGGGAGAGGAGGCGACGCCGACCCGCGTTCCGCCGACGAACACTTCGAAGGGCTGCTTGCCTTCGGTGGGCTTCATCGGCGCCGCGGTCCAGGGCGCGAGCGTGTGCGCTTCATCGGAAGCGAGCGCGTAGTAGGCCACACGACACGGGGCCTTCTCGCAGGCGCGCACGACCTCGGGGTCCGCCGCGTTCGCGACGATCACTCCGTCCGGCGCCATGCGCGAGACGAAGCCGCGAAACGCGTCGCGGTATCCGTCCATCGTCGGATAGATGTCGACGTGGTCGTGCTCGATCGACGTGATGATCGCGGAGTGCGGGCGATACGACCAGAACTTCGGGATCTTCTCGAAGAACGCCGAGTCGTACTCGTCGCCCTCGACCACGAACGAGCCGCCCGTCCCGAGGCGAAAGCTCTCGCCGTAGTTCTTGGGAACCCCTCCGACCAGAAAGCTCGGGTCGAGCCCCGCGCGGTCGAGCAAGTACGCCGTGAGCGTGCTCGTCGTGGTCTTGCCGTGCGTGCCAGCGATCACGAGCGACCGGCGCGTCTGCAAGAAGAGCTCGCCGAGGGCCTTGGGAAATGACCGCACGTTCATCGCGCCGTCGATCGCGGCGCGGGCCTCGGGGTTGTCCTTGCGACAGACGTTTCCCACGACGACGAGGTCCGGCGCGGGCGAGAGGTTCTTCGGCTCCCAGCCCAGCATCGTCTCGATGCCCCACGCCTTCAACGCGTCGCCCATCGGCGGATAAAACGCGGTGTCGCTGCCGGTGACCCTGTGCCCCGCTGCCTTCAAGAGCCCAGCGAACGCGCCCATTCCCGTCCCCGCCACACCGATGAGATGCACGTGCATGACGCGCGTGCCTACTACGTCGAGCAATCGAGTGCCAGATATCGCCCGGATGTGCGCTCAGGGGTTGGCCGCGACCGCGCTGCGCCGCGCCGCCCAGGCGTCGAGCGCGCGGCGCTGATCGCCCTTGACCCGGACGCTGGGACGCGCGCGGCTCAAGAGCGCCATCGCTTCGTCGACGGTCCGCGCTGCGCCGAGCCGCACGAGGGCAGCCGCGGTGACCATCGCGCTTCGTCCGCGCCCGAACGCGCAGTGGATGTACACGCTTCGGCCCGCCGCGCGCTGCGCCGCGATCCACTCCACAGCCCGATCGAGCTCTGTGTGATTCGGCGGGCAGCGATCCATCGTGGGCACCTCGAGGCGCTCGAACGGCGCCTCGCGCAGCGGCCGAATCGGCTCGATCTCTGCGCAGAGATCGACGATGCAGTGCACCTGCTTGTCCGCGAGCAGCCGCGCGTCCGGCGCGAACGGCCGCATCCCGAGCCAGAGGCCCTCGACGACGAGCGTGGGCGAGGCGCGCTCTCCTCGCACGCTGCGCATCACCACGGTGAGCGTGAACGCGACCGCCTTGAACGGCCAGAGCAGCGGCTGCAGCCACGGCGCGCGCTCGGGTTTCATCAGCGGACCCGTGTTCATCCCGAGCGACGCGCCAGCGTACAGCACCACCACGACCAGGAGCGAGAGGATCGGCCACGCGAGGGCGTAGGACACCCAGCGCAGCTCGAGGCTCCAGGCCCACGCTGCGAACGCGCACAGCATCGCCAACACGAACGCGAGCGCGAACGTCCACCGAAGAGTGCTCTTTTGCAGTTCGATCACCAAACGCTCGGAGGGCTAGCACACTTACAGTCGTCGAACGTCCCACAGAATCCATGAGCGCGATTCACCGCGCGCCGAGCGGTCCAACACGATCGCTGAACGGACCGAGCCAACGATTTTGCCTCGAGCCGCGTACCATCGAGCGAACCAACGAGGGACTGTTCATGAAGCACACACGACCATCGCGAACCCCGAACACGAGGGCGACGCTCGCGCTCGCGCTCTTGTCCGCGTGCACCACGCCGCGCCCGACCGTCGTGCAGCTTCGCGCCAACACGACGACCGGCAGCGGCAGCGCGCCTTTGCCAGGCGGAGTGATCATTCAGGGGCCGCCCACCATTCCGGGCGAAGACGCGGGGCCGCCCTCGGGGACCATCGTCGTGCAAGCGCCGGACGCGGGCGCGGCCATCACCGACGGCGACTTTCTGGCCCGCATCGACTCGGAGGCCGCGTGGAACGCCCTCGCCGCCCGACGCGAGCGCGACAACTCCGCGCACACCGACACGGTGAAGGTCGTGATGGACCTGAGCGACGGGCAGATCTACTTCTTGCAGACGCGCCGCTGGGAGATCCACTACTTCTTCATCCGGCGCTTTCTGTCGCGGCCCGGACAGCCCATCCCCGACGCCGAGACGTTCTGGCGGCGAGAGTACCTCTCCAACGAGCGGCGCTTCGTGCAGGCGTCGCTCGTGCGATATCGCGACCAGAACGTGTGGGCCTTCGAGCTCATCGCGCAGGACGTGTACGACACCGATCGCTCGATCGCGGCGTTCGAGCGCGTTCGAGAGCGGCTCTTCATGGGGCGCGAGCTGAAGTTTCACCCCATCGCGACGCAGCACCGATCGCAGGTCGAGCGGATCCGCGCGCGGGTGCCGGTCGTGAGCACAGACGAGCTGTTCGCGAACACACGTTATCAAGCGCTCAACACCGGCGACGCCTACGGCTACCTCCGATTTCACACCGGCGCGCCCACGGCGGCCAACGTGCGTCGGACGGACATCGTCGTGCTCTCGGAGGTTCCGCTGGATTTGCCGGTGTGCGCCGGGGTGATCACCGCGCAGTTGCAGACGCCGCTCAGTCACATCGCGATCCTCTCGGCCAACCGCGGAACGCCCAACATGGCCCTGCGCGACGCCATGACCAGCGCGACGCTGCGCGGTTTGGAGGGGCGGCTCGTTCGCCTTCGCGTGAGCGGTCAGGACTTCGAGGTGACCGCGGCGACGCAGGCCGACGCCGAGCGCGCGTGGGCCTCGCGCAGGCCGTCCAACGCGTTTACGCCAGAGCTCGATGAGCGCTTCAGCGAGCTGCGCTCGCTCGGTGATCTTCGGCGGACGGACACCAGGATCGCCGGCGCCAAAGCCGCCCAGCTCGGCGAGGTCGCGCGGCTGCGGGCGCCTGGATTTCGTGTGCCGCCGGGCTTCGTGGTTCCGTTTCACTTCTACCTCCAGCACATGCGGGTCAACCGCATCGAGGCGCAGCTCAACGGCTACCTTCGGACGCCCGCGTTCAACGACAACCCGCAGGCGCGCGAGCAGGCGTTGCGCAACATCCGCGAGGCGATTCGCAGGGCGCCCGTGGATCCCGCGCTGATTCGTCTCGCGCGCGCTCGGATCGGTCAGATCGTGGCGCGAGGCGCGCGGGTCCGGCTTCGCTCGAGCACCAACGCAGAGGACCTCGATGGCTTCAATGGCGCGGGGCTCTACTCGTCAACCGCGATCCCCGCGGGCTTCACCGACGAGCAGCTCGCCTCGGGGCTGCGCGAGGTCTGGTCCAGCGTGTGGAACTACCAGGCCTTCGAAGAGCGCGCATATTACCGAATCGCGCAAGAGCGCACGGCGATGGCGGTGCTCGTGCAAGAGTCCGTCGACGGCGCGGCGGCCACCGGCGTGGCCATCACGGGCAATCCGTTCGACGCCAACCGTCCCGGCCACTTCATCAACCTCCAGACCCGCGACGAGGGCGTGACCAGCGCGGGCACCGGAGAAATCCCCGAGCAAGCGCTCTTCTACACCTATCCGCCGCCGGGCTTCGTCGAGCGACTGTCGTCCAGCTCGCGAACGGGCGGCAGGCAGCTGCTCACCGACGCCGAGGTGCGGACGCTGGCGGGGTCTTTGACGCGCATCCACGACGCGTTCATTCCAGGAGGAAATTGGCTGGACGGACGCGCGATGGACATCGAGTTTCTCGTGACGCCGACGCGCGAGGTCGTCGTCGTGCAGGCGCGGCCGTACCGCATCACCTGGGACGCGGGGCGACGGTACAGCGACGATCCTGGAAAGTGATCGACATCGCTTCGGCGGCACTGCTGCTACGCTCGACGCCGCGGATCGCCTCGATCCGCAAGGAGCTCGGTGCGCGAGATGGATGGTTCAATCGGCGTTGTATCAATCCTCATCACACTGCTCAGCGTCGCGCTGGCCGTTGGACTACCGCTGATCATCGTGTGGAAGGTCGTCATGCCGCTGTTCAAGAACAGCGCGCAGAAGCAGGCGCTCTTGCAAACCGGAGTGCCCGCGCAGGTCACGGTGATGTCCATGCAGCACACCGGCACGATCATCAATGACAACCCCCTGGTAGCGCTCACGCTCAACGTCGAGGTCCAAGGGCGGCCTGTCTATCAAGTCGTCGTGCAAGAGATCGTGCCGATGCTCGCGATGGGCATGCTGCAGTCGGGTCGCCCGATCGGAGCGCGAGTCGACCCCGCCAACCCCCAGAACGTCGCCATCGATTGGAGCGGACAGAGCGCGCCGCCCAAGGTCGAACAAGGCGGCGTCGCGAGGCTGCTCGCTACGGGCATCGCGGGCAACGCGCAGATCGTCTCGTTCGAGCCCATGCCCATGGCGCCGGTCGAGGGTGACTCGATCGTGAAGTTCACGGTGCAGGTGCAGGTGCCAGACGGCAGGCCCAACTACAGCGCGACGTTCGCGCAGCGCGTTCCTCCGGCGGTGCTGGGGCGCTTCGGACCGAGCACCGTCGTGCCGTGCAAGGTGGACCCGCGGGACCCGTCGCAGCTCGTGCTCGACTTTTGGAGCTGGGCAGGAATCCCCGCGCCGCAGCCGCCCCAAGGGCTACCTGCCCCCGCAGCCATGAGCGCGACGCCCTTCGGAGCGCCCGCGCAGCCCATGCCCGTCGCGGGAGGCTATCCCCCGCCCGGGGCGCCCGGCGCGGGCGGCGGCGGCTGGCCTCCTCAGTGAGCGGCGCGCTCGTCCCACGAATTCAAGTGCGGTCAGCAGCGCTGCTGGCGAGCGACGATTACATCCCGCCGACGCAGCGCATTCCGCCAGCGCTGATGAGGGGCACGCAGCGCTCGCCCGGGGGGCACTCCATGTCGATCGTGCACGTGCGACGCTGGACCTGCTCGGTCCACTGCGCGATGTGGTTGCTCGCGCGGACGTTCTGAAACGGAAGCCAGAACGGCGGGGTCGACGGGTCCATGCGCATCTCGCCGCGCTGAATGCGAAACGCGCCCATCCACAGCTGCGCGGTCGGGCTCATCGCGCCGGTGTTGCTCAAACGAAGCCCGTAGTCGCGATGGCTCGAGAAGGTGAACCAGTAGATCGCTCCGCCGTCGTAGTTGTCTCGAAACGGCGCCCAGCGAGGCCACGAGTTCGTGAGGTTGCCCGTCCCGTTGGCGGTGACGAACTCGACCGGCGGCTCGCCGCGCACCGACGTGCGCATGGCCCACAGACGTGCGTCCGGCGCGCTGCTCGAGCCGTTGTTGGCGCGGTTGAAGATGATCCAGTCCGAGTCCGCGGCGAAGTGCGGGTAGTAGTTGTTCTCGCCCGAGGACACGAGGATGTTGGTCGGGGTGCCGAAAGATGTCGTCCCGCCGTTCCACGCCATGATTTGCAGATTGGCGGGCGGGTTGTGTCCGGGCGTGCCGCCGAACGGAGCGCTGGTCGCGGGTCGCGAGAACACGACGAAGCGACCGTCGGGAGACCAGTCGGGGTGCGTTCCGTTGCGGTCCGCGGGCAGTCCGGGGATCTCGCCACCAGAGGCCGGCGTGCGCAGCGCGAGCGTCGCCCCGTTGGACGTGAGCAGCCGCACGTTGTCCGGCGAGAACGTCATGAAGTTCGCCGGGTACGGCGTGCCGAGGGTCATTCGCGTCACAGCGTCGTACGTCGATGTCGACGCCGGGCCGGGAATTCCCACGCCGACCGCCACACGCGCGCCGTTGCGCGCGAGCGCGTGACAGCCGACGCACGCGAACGCGTTGCCCGTCACGAACGCCTCGCTGCGAGCCATTCCGATGCCCCACTCGAAGCGTTGGATCGAGTTGGTGAGCGCCTCGACCGTCCAGTAGTACACGCCGCCGCGGAGGTCCGTAGACGAGACGCCGAGCCTCGCCGTCACGGTGCGACCGACGCCTGCGCTCGTGCGCGCGCGGACGGTCACGGTCAGCTCGCCGCCGCCCGAGGCGCGCGCGAGGCCCGCCATCGCCTCGTCGTTGATCAGAATCGCACACCCGCCTCCGACCGGCGAGCCGCACGGTGAGTACACACGGACTCGTCCGTTGGTGCCCGCGAAGGCGATCTCGAACAGCTCGACGCCGCTCGGTCCGCGAAGGTGATACTCGAGCCCGCGCAGGTTGGGAGGAATCACCGTTCCCGTCGCTGGGTACACGATCTCCGGCGCCGCGATCGAGGGAACCTCCGCGCCCGTGAAGCGATCGGGCGCGTTCATCGGCGCGCCGCCGATGATCACAGTCACGTTGACCGGCCCCGAGGGAACATCCCGAGGCGGATCCACGCGATCGATCAACACGCCAGAGTCCGTCGGCGACGATCCGTCGGTCGCGTCCATCTCGGTCATCATCGCGTCTTCGCGCTGAACGAGGTCGCTCACGACGTCCTCTGGCGACGTCCCGGTGTCTTGCGATCCAACGCCTGTATCGGCAGGCCGAAGCATCTCGCGCCCCTCGGAGCACGCCGCGCTCGCGACAGCGACGGCGACGCACGCCGTGATCGACGCACATGAAATCAAAAAGCCGCTCGAACGCATCTCAGACCTCGATGGACCGCAAAGGGTGAAGGACCACCGCGCGAGCCGGTCGCCGCGCAGGGCTCGTAAGAGCGCGCGATTCTACGCAAAAACCGAGGGCAGCTCCAAATCGCGATCACTCGCCTCGCGTTGCCGCGGGGCGCTCCCGATCGCGCAGCGCGTCACGATCCCGTGACGGACCTCGGTCCGGTCAGCGGCAGGGCCCCGTGCAAGGCTGGCACTCGCTGCAGCGAAAGCACTCGCCGCTCGGGCACGCGCAGGAGCCGTTCGTGCAAATCCGCCCGCCCAATCCGCCGCAGGAAGTGCCGTTCGGGAGCGGCGTTCCGCCTGTGCAAACCGCGGTGCCGCCCGAACACATAAACGCCGAGCCCGAGTAGCACTCCCGCGCGCAAGCCGTTCCGTCTACGGGCTGGCATGTCCCACCGCACAGAGCCTGGCCTGGTGGGCAGACGCAGCTCGTCCCGTTGCACGTCTGACCGCCGACGCACGCGATGCCGCAGCCGCCGCAGTTGGTCGCGGTGTTGGTCGGCGTCTCGCAGCCGTTTGCCGCGTTGGCGTCGCAGTTACCGAAGCCACCGTTGCAAGCGCCGAGCGCGCACGAACCGGCCGAACACAGGGCGCTGGCGTTGGCATAGGAGCAGGCGCGACCGCACATCCCGCAGTTGGACGTGGTGCCGAGGTTGGCCTCGCACCCGTCGGCGCCGTTGCTGTTGCAGTCTGCGAAGCCGCCGTTACAAGCAAATCCACAGGCCGACGCGCTGCACGTGGTCGACGCATTCGCGCGAGAAGCACACCCGTTGCCGCACGCCGAGCAGTGCGAGGGGTTGTTGGTCGTGTTGGTCTCGCAGCCGTTCGCAGGGTTTCCGTCGCAGTTGCCGAAGCCCGTCGTGCAGCTCTGCACCTGGCAGCTCCCGCCGCCGCACGTCGCCACGCCGTTGGCCACCGAGCACGCTCTGCCACACATTCCGCAGTGGGTGGTGCTGTTGAGCGCGGTCTCGCAGCCGTTGGCCATGTTGCCATCACAGTTGCCGAAGCCCGTCGTGCAGCCCGCGAGCGCGCACGTCCCCGCGCTGCACGAGGCGCTGCCGTTGGCGAACGAGCACGCTCTGCCGCACATCCCGCAGTGCGTCGTGCTGTTGAGCGACGTCTCGCAGCCGTTGGCCATGTTGCCGTCGCAGTCGCCGAAGCCGCTGTTGCATGTATATCGACAGCCGCTCATCGCGCAGCTCACCGAGGCGTTGGGCCGCGGCGCGCACGCGTTGCCGCAAGATCCGCAGTTGGACAGGTCGGAC
>LNEO01000260.1 GCA_001465015.1 Deltaproteobacteria bacterium Ga0077539
GGGGCCGCCGCGCGGCTCGATCTCAAACGTCGTTTCGTCGCTCGGTTTGCAACTCCAAGTCGCTGTTTGTGCCGTGGAGTTTTCGGCGCCTATGGCCGGGTCAGCGGATCCTGGATAGCGCCGCCGCGCTTCGCTTGCGCAAGGCGATCGAACAGCTACGACGGGCGGGTCTCGGTGACGTCCTCGAGACGCTGCCAGCGGCCTCTGCGTTGAGGAGCGTCGTTGCCATACGACTGTCGGACGAGCGCTTCGAGTGACCGATCATCGCGTGGATCCAACTTTCGTCGGCTCCACGCAACGCGAAAATCTCAGGAAATTTCCAAGACCGTTGCCGATGGCGTTCAGCGAAGGATGGCGAACAACGGAAGCGATAGCTCGTAGCGAACGGGCCAGCGTGGGGCGCTCAGGCTCGAGATGTCGATCTCCCTCACGCAGTCGGACGAGTGGCTCGTCGTCAGGTAGAGCACCCGCCCATCAGGGCTGACCCGGATCTGAACACGTGTGTGCAGCAGCTCCGGGTCTCGAGCGCGGAAGCACCCGCTGCCGCGAAGCACCCTAGCCAGCAGCGCGTCGATCCTGGCATCGCGTTCGCGAACGCTCATTGGAGGTGCGTTCGGAGCGGCGGCGGTCGCGGTCGCGGTGCGCCTGGCGACGACAGCGGCGCGCGTCGAGCCGCCTGGACGGGCTTCGCTCGTCGCGGGCAAAGCAGCGACACCGGAGTCTCCAGGAGGCTCCACGCTGCTCCGCTGCACGATCTGCCCGTACGTCGCCGAGTCTTCCACGGCCGACAACGTGCCCGAGACGCCGTTGGTGATCGGGCGCTGGTCGCGGCTGTCAGGGGATCTGCGGTCTCGACGCAGCGCGATCGCGCCACCTGTCGACAACGCTACGCCGAGAAGGGCGCCGACCACGAGCATCGAGCGGCGCGAGCTCGGCGGCGCAGAGGAAACACTTTCGTTCACCGCGACGCGCGACGCGCTCGCGTTCACTGTCGGCACAGAGTGCACGGTATCGATCGAGCCCGTGCCCGAAGGCGACGGCTCGCTCGAGGGACTGTTTGTGCGTGTCGCGCTGCTCGGAGCCTCGACGCGAACCAACTGCGTCAAGGCGTCGACCGCTTGTTGCGCGTCGAGAAACCGCTGCGACGGTTCGCGGCGCAAACACTGGTCGATCCACGAGGAGAACAATGGGTCGAGCGTCGCGCCCTTCTGCGCGGCGCGAAGCGCGCTCGGAGGAATCAGCTCGTCGACGATCTCTTGAATCAGCGTCGCGATGGTGCCGCCTGTCTTTGCGCTGGAGTTCCAAAACCCGCGCCCCGTGAGCATCTCGAAGAGCAAGAGGCCCATGGCCCACACATCTGTTGGAGGACCGATGCGATCTGGGTCCGAGAACTGCTCGGGCGCCATGTACGGAGGTGTTCCGACGGAGAGTTCGCCGGTGATGCGCTGCGAGTTTGCTCCCTTCGCGATGAGCGCGATGCCGAAGTCGAGCACCTTGACGATCGAGTCGACGCCCGCGAGCTGACTCTCGGCCAGCATGATGTTGTCGGGCTTGATGTCTCGGTGCACGACTCCAACGCGGTGAGCGGCGGCCAACGCGTGGCCGACGCCGGTCATCACGCGCACCGCGAGCGCTCGGTCGAGCGGCCCGCGCGCCACGAGCGCGGACACCGTCTCGCCTCGAAGATACTCCATCGCGATGAACGGCTCGCTGCGCGCTTCATCGATGCCCGCGGCGATCACCTGCGCGACATGCATGCTCTCGATTCGCGCCACCACCGTCGCCTCGCGCTCGAAGCGCGTGCGAGAGACGTCATCTTTGAGCAGGTGCGCGTGCAGCCGTTTCACCGCGCGAATCGCGCCGGTCCCGCGCTGTTTGGCGAGGTAGACCTCGCCCATCCCTCCGCCTGCGAGGCGCTCGATCACTTCGAAGTCGCCTCCGATGATCGTTCCGCTCGGGAGTTCTGGCCGCAGGCGACGTTGGTTCATGGGGAGGCTCAGCGCAGAGAGCCTCGAGACTTGCGCGATTCGGGGTCTTTCTCAAGAGAAAGACCGCGTCGAGCGGGCCGAACGAACCGCTCGATCGAGGTCGCGATCGCGGTTGGCTGCGGTCCCGAGGCGATGAATCTCGACGCGAACAGCGCGCCGCCGATGGATGACGGCGATCCGTGCCGAAGCCCCGCGTCGAACAACGGCGCCCGCTCGAGCGCTGCGGGCGCGCTCGATGCGCGACCTCGAGCGAACTCCTGACGTCCGTGCGTTCCTGCCTGGTGCACGTCGAGCGTGAGGTGCGACGCCAAGGCGCAAACGCAGAACACTCCCAGGCCGTGCGCTGCCACGTGCTCGTGCGGAGCGTGTCCGTCGAGCGTCGGGCCGCGGTGAAGCTCGGTCAACGCGCGTTCGGCAAACGGGTGTCCCTCCGCGTCGAACAGAGAAAATCCAGGTCCATCGTCCTCGACCGAGAGCGTTCCGTCCTCGTGAATCCTGTCGACGATACTCGCAGCAGATTCAGAGCCCATCGTTGCGCTACAGTCGCACACGACGGTGCGGGTCGTCGTTGTTTGCCGCTGGAGCCCTCAGCGAAGCCACGTCGCGCGCGCCGACCACAGCGTGACGAGATGAAACGCGGCGATCCCGAGATTGCTCAGCACAACCGGGTTCGAAATCGTCCCGACCGTCAAGGGCGTGATGATCTTGTAGAGCACCTGCACCGCGAGCAGCGCGGCGATGGCGCGCGGCTCTCGGAAGACCAGCGACGCCGCGGACGCGAGCAGGATCGAGAGGTAGATCGACAGCAAAATTCCACGTGCAGGGGAGCGCGGACCGTACGCTTCGAGCACCCACGCTCGGTCCGAGAGCAGGCCGCTCGACACCGGAACCAGCACCGCGATGTTCAACCACAGCGACAGCTGCATCGTCGATGCGACGACGACGCGCTCGAGCTCGCCCCGCTCGACGCGCTCGACTGGCGCGGCATGGACGAGTAGCGGCAGCGAGCGACGACAGCCACGGCGCGGCAGCGAGCGACAGCGGCGGCGCGGCAGCGAGCGGCGGCGCGGCAGCGAGCTCTCATCATTCATCACCTGCGTCGAAGTAGCAGCGTTGTCAGTGGCGAAGCAGCGGACC
>LNEO01000261.1 GCA_001465015.1 Deltaproteobacteria bacterium Ga0077539
CTTCGTGCGTGATTCGTCCGGATTTCGCAGGACGTCCCCAATCGCCGGTCGCAGGGCTTCCGCGTGCCGAGCCCCGTGGTGAACCCAGTGGCGACTCGTCAGTACGCCGCAGCAATGGACAGCTAGCGGCGGCGCGGTCTCCGCGAACGAGACGCTTCGGGATCCCACCCAGTCGCCTTCTTGGGGCGCCGAGCACGGGGCTCCGCCCATTCGGAGAGAACACGGAGCGCGGCGCGCACAGAGGCTGAATCGCCGACGAGCCCTTGCACGAGTAGGCCGTCGCAAATTGTAAGCAGCGCTTCTACCGTGGCGGCGCGTTCGCTCGCGTCGGGAACTGCGAGCCGCGCGTCGAGCCACGTTGCCCACTCCCCGAGGATGCCGGCAGTCACAGAACCATAGACTTCCGGCTCGCGTTGGGAGAGGGCCGCGAGTTCCAACCAGACCAGAGCCAGCGGCCGCGCCTCGGGGGCCTCGAACAGATTGGCCGTCCGGATCAGGAGCTCGCCAGGCGAGACGAGCCCCTCGTCAGCGGCCTCGACCAAGAGCGCGCGAAAGCGCTCGGACACCACACCCAGGATCGCTGTCACCAGCTCTCGCTTGTCCGAGAAGTAGTAGAGCAGCATGCGGTCGCTGGTTCCCGCGCGACGCGCGAGCGTTCGAAATGTGAGGTTGCCAAAGCCCACCTCCAGAACGAGCTCGACGGCGGTTGCGAGCACGCGCTCGCGCTGTTCGTGTTTCTTCACGTTGGTCCTCTTGCGCCTTTATGTAGCGACCGCTACACAATGGGGTGTAGCGACCGCTACATTCAAGGAGAAGCTCATGGAAATCACTGTCTTTGGGGCTACGGGAGGGATCGGGGCGCACCTCTGCGACCTCGCGGTCCGCCGAGGTCATCGAGTTACTGCCTTCGTTCGGCGCGCTGCGGCGGTGCCCTCCCACGGAGATCGAGTGCGGGTCGTCGTTGGGGACGCTTTGACGGGCGTAGGGATACGCGACGCTCTCCGACCCGACTCGGTCGCCATTTCGTGTCTCGGCAGCCGCACGCCGACGAAGGCTGGCGACCCGGTTACATCGACCGGAGCGCGTCACATCATCGACGGAATGCGCGCGGTCGGCGCGTCGCGGCTGATCGTCGTGAGCTCGGTGGGTGTCGGAACAGCGCGCGAAAACCCCTGGTTCGTCAATCTACTCGTACGCCCTGCCTTCGCTCTCTTCTACCCCCATGCGCGCGACGACTTCGATGCAATGGAAGCGCTCGTCGGCGCCTCGGGCCTCGCCTGGACCTTGGCACGAGCGTCGTCGTTGACCGATGGCCGAGCGCGTGGACGCTACCTGGTCGACCGGGATACCCGCCGCACTGGACCGTTCATCGCGCGCATCGACGTTGCTGCATTCTTGCTCAACGAGGCGGAGAACCCCGCCAACGTGCAGGCGCGCGTCTCGCTCTCGAATCCTTGGCCGGAGTTGATTCGGCGTGCCCCACGCCTTCTCGAAACGGGACCGAGGACAGGGTAATCCCGATCTGGTTCCTGATCCGACCAGTGGAGCCAGTTCCGCGACCGCCGGGCAAACTTCACCCGCGCGAGCTCGCTCGCTCGTCAAGACCGGCCCCCCGCTCGCTCCGGCTCCAAAGTGGTTTCGAGACGAACAGATGCGGTACCTTGCGGGTGGCTCTCGGCGGGCACGGACTCCTCCTTGTGTGGTAACCGGAAGGATACGCGCTCGCCGAGAGCTCCTGTTGTTCTGCGATGTTGCGCGAGGGCGTTGCGCATCTCGTGGGCTGCCGCGCGGGTGGGGGCTTTAGCACTGCGCCCACTGTCGTTGCACTCGCTCGCGCGGCAGCGCGGGTGGGGGCTTCAGCACTGCGCCTACCGTCGTTCTGCTCACTGGGCGCGGCAGCGCGGGTGGGGGCCGCGCTCCGCGGCTCGATGTAAAACGTCGTTCTGTCTCTCGATTCACAGCTCAAACTCTCTACTGTCGCCACAGAATTTTCGGCGCCTATGCCCCATGCGCCCCCATGCGCCCCCCACGAGAGGCGCACCGCCCGTTGCCCGCGCGCGGTCACTCCCCGGTCTCGACTCGGGAGACGCCGAGCTTCTTCATGCGCGACTGCAGCGTCGAGGGCTTCAGGCCGAGGAGCGCGGCGGCGCCGTCGGTTCCGTAGAGCTTTCCCTTGGTGCGCAAGAGCGTGTCTCGAATGTGATCGCGCTCGAGCTCTTCGAGCGTGCGGACCGCGCCGCTCGTCGCAGCGGGCTCGGGAGCCGAAGCGAGCCTCGTTCCGAGGTCGATCGCCGAGGCGTGAAGCGTCGCGTTGGGCGAGAGGATCATCGCTCGCTCGAGCACGTTGGCGAGCTCTCGGATGTTGCCGGGCCAGTGGTAGCCGCGCAGCACCGCGAGCGCGTCGTCGCCGAGCTTGAAGCGCGCGCGCCGATTGGCTCGCGACGCGAGGCGCTCGATCAGCGCCGCAGAGAGCGACGGCAGGTCCTCCATCCGCTCTCTCAGCGGCGGGAGCTCGAGAGGAAACACCGCGAGCCGATAGTACAGATCCTCGCGAAACCGCCCCTTCGCGATCGCGCGCTCGAGGTCGACGTGCGTCGCCGCGATGATGCGCACATCGACGCGCACCGTTCGGTCGCTGCCGACCGGCTCGAAGGTGCCTTCTTGCAGCACACGCAAGAGCTTGGCCTGCAGCGGCATCGACAGCTCGCCGAGCTCGTCGAGCAAGAGCGTTCCGCCGTTGGCCGTCTGAAAGCGCCCGAGCCTCGATGACGTCGCTCCCGTAAACGCGCCCTTCACGACGCCGAACAGCTCGGGCTCGAGGAGATTCTCGGGGATCGCGGCGCAGTTCATCGTGACGAAGGGACGCTCTGCCCGACGCGAGCGCGCGTGGAGCAGCCTCGCGATGTGCTCTTTGCCCGTCCCCGTCTCGCCGCGGATGAGCACCGGCGTGTCTGCGATCGCCACCTGCGCGGCCCGCTCGTAGACCGCGCGCATGGTCGGCGAGCGGGTGACCTCGAGCGCCGGTCGAGCTTCGTCCGCCTCGATGGCGCGAGCTCCGTACCGTTCGCGCTCGAGCAGCGTCGCGACCTCGCGCTCTTGCGCGCGCAGCCGCGAGAGCGCCGACGAGAGCTCGGCGTTGACGAGCGCGAGGGACAACAGCTGTCCGTACACTTCGACGAGGTCTACGACCGGCTGCTCGTAGCGCTCGCAGCGCTCACGATCGAGCGCGAGGATCCCCATCGGCCGATCCCCCGCCGCCAACGGAACGACCATACACGCGTGCCCCGCAGGCAAATCGAGCACCCCGTCGAACGGGTCTCCGTCGCCGCGCGCGTGATCGTCCTCGGTGAACGCGCGAGCGCGCCGCAGCTCGAGCGCCTCGCGCACCGTCGGATATTCATCGAGCGAGATCGCGTGGCGCTTCACGGCGTCGTTCGCCAATCGCCCTCGCGCCGCGCGCACGACGAGCCGATCCCCCTCGAGCTCGAACAGCGTCGCCAGGTCGTACGGCGCCACGCGCGCCAGCCAGTCCAAGCCGCGGCGAATGAGCTCGTCGACGCCCTCTCCTTCGCCGACCACGCGCGCGATGTTTCGAAGATCTCTCGTCAGGTCGAGCTGCTTGGACGCGGACTGAACGCTGGAGTCTCGAGTCATCGCCGCACACTCTAGGACGCCATCACACCGAAATGCCAGTGACTATCTCACCGAAATAGCGGTGCATCACTGACATCACGGTGCATCCGTACGAAATACTCAATAAATTCAATAATCAAGCTGCTGGCATAGCTGTCGCTTTGCTTCGAGCGAGGCCGGCCCGGCGTCGGCCCTCGAGTCCTCGAAACATCTCTGAAGGAGAGAACGACATGCTGACCATCGGTGACAGGTTTCCGAAGTTCGACCTCGACGCAGTCGAAAGCATCGAGAAGGGCAAAGAGTTCACGCGGATCACGGACAAGTCGCACGAGGGCAAGTGGCTCGTCGTCTTCTCGTGGCCGATGGACTTCACCTTCGTGTGCCCCACGGAGATCGCAGAGTTCGGCAAGCGCAACCGAGACTTCGCCGACCGCGACGCGCAGGTGCTCGGATTTTCGACGGACACCCACTTCGTTCACCTCGCGTGGCGCAACAGCGACGAGCGCCTGCGCAACCTCCCCTACCCGATGCTCGCGGACACCAAACGCGAGCTCTCGACGTCGCTCGGCGTGCTCGACCGCGGCGCTGGCGTCCCTCTGCGAGCGACCTTCGTCGTCGATCCCACAGGCGTGATCCGCTGGGTGCAGGTCAACGACCTCAACGTCGGCCGCTCGGTCGACGAGGTCCTTCGCGTGCTCGACGCGCTGCAGACCGACGAGCTCTGCCCATGCAACTGGAAGCCCGGCGACGCCACGCTCGGAAAGTGAGCACACAATCATGACCTCCCTCGATTCACTGAGAGAAAGGGTCCCCACGTACGGCAAGGACCTCGCGCTCAACCTCGGCGCGGCGCTCTCGGACGGCCCGCTCGCCGAGCCGCTTCGCTACGCCATCGCGCTCGCATCAGCCATCGCCGCGCGGCACCGCGCGCTCGCGACAGACCTCGAGTCCGCCCTCCGCGAAAGAGCCCCCGAGCAGGCGGACCGATACCTCGACGACGCCCGCGCCGCCGCCGCGATCATGGGCATGAACAACGTCTACTACCGGTTTCGCTCGAAGATCGGAAAGGACAGCTACGGCCAGAAGCCCGCGCGGCTGCGCATGCAGCGCATCGCCAAGCCCGCCACCACGAAGGCCGAGTTCGAGCTCATCTGCCTCGCGGTCAGCGCGGTCAACAACTGCGAGACGTGCGTCAAATCCCACGAGCGCGCCGTGCTCGAGGCGGGCCTCGACGAAGAGCACGTCCACGACGCCGTGCGCGTGGCCGCCGTGGTCAACGGGCTGTCGTTCGCCCTCGACGATCGCTGAACCCTTGCGGTACTGCATCACCAAGCGATCGTGAAACTCCAGGACCTCTCGGTGACGCACAAGTCCGCGGACGTCGGCGGACTGACCCTTCACTATGTCGAGAAGGGGAGCGGGCCTGTGGCGCTCTTGCTCCACGGATTTCCAGAAATGTGGTGGAGCTTCCGGTATCAGATCGACGCGCTCGCGAGCGCTGGATACCGCGTCGTCGTCCCGGATTTGCGCGGCTACAACGAGAGCGACAAGCGAGGCCCGTTCGACCTCGACACGCTCGCCGCAGATGTTCGCGGGCTGATCGCGCACCTCGGCGTCGAGAAGGTCCTGCTCGTCGGCCACGACTGGGGCGGAGGACTCGCGTGGCACGTCGCCGCCACGCTCCCGCACGTCGTCGAAAAGCTCGCAGTCCTCAACTGCCCCCACCCGCTGCTCATGCAGCGCGCGCTCGGCAGCAGCCTCGGCCAGCTCCGCCGCAGCTGGTACATGTTCTTCTTTCAGCTGCCCGTCCTGCCAGAGCGAATGCTCACCCGCGACCGCGGCCGCGGGATCTGCAAGATGTACCGCGCCATGGCGATGGACCCGAGTCACTTCACGGATGAAGAGCTCGCCCCGTTCGTCGAGAACATCCTGCGTCCAGGAGCCGCCACCGCGATGATCGGCTGGTATCGCGCGGCCTTCACGACTGCGCTGAAAGACCGCATCGCCCGTCGTCGCTTCCCTGTCATCGAAGCGCCCACGATGCTCGTGTGGGCCAAGGACGACAAGGCGCTCGACTACGACGCGCTCGTTCCGGGTACGGAGCAGTACGTCGTCGACCTGCGCGTCGAGCCCATCTCCCGCTGCGGACACTTCGTGCACGCAGAGCGCCCCGAGCGCGTCAACGAGCTCTTGCTCGAGTTCTGGTCGAGATAGCCATCGCACACACTTTCAAGCGCGCGGCGCGGCCCACCAGCCCGTACTCGCCGAATGCTTCACGGCTGAAACAGAGAGATAGAGTCGCGAATCGAGCGATAAAGCGACGTTTGACATCGAGCCGCGTGGCGGCCCCCCCGAGTGAGTGAAGCGACGTTTTGCACCGAGCCGCGGGGCGGCCCCGAGTGAGCGAAACGACGGTGAGCGCAGTGCTGAAGCCCCCACCCGCGCTGCCGCGCGCCCCGCCCCCGCCTGGAACGGCAGGGGCGGCGGCTTCGCATTGGAAAAATGCTTGCGAAAACAGCGTACGTGTATCGTGCGGGCCCTTGCTCTGCAAGGGCGAAGCGATGCTCAATCGACCATTGCGGCACAGCAATCGAGCCCACTGAGGCCCTTGCAGAGCAAGGGCCCACAGAATCAACCCGTCAGACAATCGCCAGGATTCATCAACGCCAAGCCGCCGCCACTGCCGTCTCAGGCGGGGGCGGGGCGCGCGGCAGCGCGGGTGGGGGCTTCAGCACTGCGCGAACCGTCGTTTCGCTCACTCGGCGCCGCCCCGCGGCTCGGTGCAAAACGTCGTTCTGTCGCTCGATTCACAGCTCAAACTCTCTGCTTCAACCGCAGACCTTTCGGCGCCCCTGCCCCACAACCCCCGCGGCCCTCACTTCACAAACGGGTTCGGAATCAGCGCCGGAACGCGCTTCATGTGCTCGGCGTACGCGGGCCTGCGCGCGATCGAGCGCTTGTCGATCAACGGAATCGAGATCGCCACGAACAACACCGTGGTCCACAGCGCGCCGACGATGGTCCACAGCGCGCCGCGGTCCGACGCGAGCCCGAAGAGAAACACGCCCCACCAGAAGCCGATCTCGCCCAGGTAGTTGGGGTGGCGGCAGTACTTCCACAGGCCGCGATCCATGATGACCCCGCGCTCGCCGCGCTCTTCACACTCGCGACGAAACGCGCGCAGCTGCTCGTCCGCGATCGCCTCGATCGCCGTGAAGCCCAACGTCACGACCGCAGCGAGCGCGTCCAGCCAGCCGAGCGGCGCCGTCCCCGTTCCCACCGCGTAGAAGAGCGGGAGCATCCCGAGAAACACCGTCACCGTGGGCATCGAGTGGAGCCCGAAGAAGCTCACGACCCAGTAAAACGGGCCGGTCTTCTTGCGAAAATCGACGTATCGCCAGTCCTCGTGGTGAAGCCCCGGCCAGCCGCGGGCCCAGTTGTACGTGAGCCGCGCTCCCCAGAGAGACACCAGCGCGATCACCAACCACACGCGCAGAGACGGCGCGCTCGACTGCGTGCACATCGGGATCGCCAACGCCACCACCGGCGGAACGACGCTCCAGTACGGGTCGTACACGCTCGAGTTGTCGAGCGCCCGCGAAAACCCGAACACCACGATCGTGGCCGCGAAATCCGCGAGCAGCACCGTCTGCCAAGGGACCGTCCAGCCCCAGTACCGCGCGACCCCGACCGCGACGGCCAACGCGAGCGCGTACGCTACGGACACCCACACAAACGAAGCCGCTCGAGAATGTTTGGGCTGCGGCTGGCCCTCGATCACGTCGCTCATCGCGCGGTAGCCTACGCACGCTCACACACAGTAAATCAACGTTTCATGTATCGAAAATTCGCGTTCGAAGGCGACGTTCACGACACGCTTTCGCTCATCCCGCTCGCGACGCGACGGCGCCTCGACCTCGCAGGGCTCAAGGTCTCTCGAGAGGGATGGGCCGCGTTTCCCCTGGCCGAACGCGCGATCCTCTGCCACCTGCCCGTCGAGAGCGACGACGAGGTCCGCGTCTACCGCGCAGCGCTCGAACACTTCGCTTTACGCGCGTCAGTGAAACTCGAACCCATCGACCCGAGCGAGAGCGACCGCGGACGCTGGAGCACCGCCGCGCCTCCCACCGCGCTCGTCGAACGACTTCGAAGACACGGCCTCGCGCTGCCCGCGCCGTGGAGCACACTCGACGACGAGACGCGCTACTGCCTCGTGAAGTACAGCGACCCTCGCAAGCGCGACGAGAGCTTCACGGCGCTCGTGCGCGAGCTCGCCGATCCGCTTCGCGCGCGCACGCTCGCGATCCTCGTCGGCGGGCGCGGCCGTCGCATGGGCGGCGTCGACAAGGGCCTTCTTCACGCGAAGGACAGCGACGAGTCTCTGGTGTCGCGAACGGCGCGCGTCGCGCAGGACGCGGGATTTACCAGGGTCGTTCTCGTCGGACGCGCCAGCGCGTACGAGCACTTCGGGCTCGAGATCGTCGAGGATCGCCCGGGCGTCGAGGGCCCGATCGCAGGGCTCTTGGCGCTGCTCGATCGAGAGAGAGCCCCCTTCGTGCTCGTCGGCTGCGACATGCCGTCGCTGACGTCATCGACGCTCGCGCGCCTCGCCGAGGGAAGCCCGACGCGCGCAGCGCTCGCTCCGCGCCACGCGGGCGGAGGAAAGTGGGAGCCGCTCTTCGCGTGGTTTCATCCGGCCCGACTCGTCAGCGCGAGCGCGGCCGTCGCAGACGAGAGCGCGCGATCGTTTCAACGGTGGCTCTCGCGCGACGACGTTGATTGCGCAGAGTTTTCACTGGCCGAAAGCGAATGGCGAGAGCTCGAAGACTGGGACGAACCAGCGGACCTCGCGCGATCGTAGAGCGGGCGGGCGTCGCGACCCGGTCCCAGGCTACAGCCCGCTCCACGACTGCTCGTTTTGCGGACCGCTCGACGGAACGATCGTGACGACGAACCCGGTAAGGTGCGCCATTCCCGACACACGCTCGATGCGATCGGGTCCGTCCGCGGCGAGGAGGTTCACGTTGACGCCCTTGGTCTTGCTCGCGACCGACAAGCCCTTGGCGTGCTGATGACCCCAGCCGTGCGGCAACGCCACGGTGCCGGGCATCAAATCGCCGAGATAGCGCACCGGGAGGCGCACCGTGGCGACGTCGGTGGACACGTCTGCGAGCGCTCCGTCTTCGAGGCCCAGCCTCGCGGCGTCCTCGGGGTGAACGAAGAGAAAATTGCGCTCGAACTCCTCGCCGCGCACGAATCCCTCGTGGTTGTGCGTCCACGAGTTGTGCGTGGTCACGTAGCGCTTGGTGATCAACTTGATTGCGTGTGCGCTGGACTTCTCCCGCTCGAACGCCGGACCGAGCTGCGCCCTCGCCTGCGCGAGCAGCGCGAGGGGCGCGAGCTGCACGAGCCCGTCCGTCGTATAGACGCGCTTACCCAGGAAGGACCCCGGCGCGTGATCCTCGCGCAGCACTCCGTCTCTCTCTGCCAGGAGCGCGCCGAACCCACGCTGACCGCAGGCGCGCAAGAGGAGATCGAGCACCGCGCGCTGGGGCACGCTGCGCTGGCGTTGCGGGTTCTTGCGCGAGTGATTCCAGGCGAGGGCCTCGAACGCCCGCTGCGCGACGGCGCTTCCGAACAGGTTGATCCCCGAGGCGCGGCAGAGATCCAGGTAGATCGTCGCCTCGTCGCGCACTTCACCTTCGGGCTCGACGACCGCCTCGGTCGCCTGCAAATACGGCCGCGCCTGCAGCCCCAACATGAGCGGAAAGATGAACGGCAGGTCGGCGCGCTCGAACGCCGACGTCGCGGGGAGCACGTAGTGCGCGAGCTCGCCGGTCTCCGTGCGAAAGAGATCGACGGTCACCAGCAGCTCGAGCGACTCGAACGCGCGACGGAGCCGTCCCGCGTTGGGCATGGTGATGAGCGGGTTTCCTCCGGTGACGAAGAGCGCTCGCACCTGCCCTTCGCCGGGCGTCAGGATCTCGTCCGCGAGGATTCCCCCAGGAAAAGCGTCGTTGGTCGAAGCGAAATCCCCGACGCGCGAGCGGTCGTCGCGCATCAACGTGCCGGTGCGAACGCCGAACTTCGCAAAGTCGATGACGCCGTGTCCGACCAGCGTTCCTCCGGCGCGATCGAGGTTGCCGGACGCGGCGTTGATCACCTCTTGCAGCCAGAACGAGAGCGAGCCGTTCGAGCCCATGTTGATGCCGGTCGAGCCGTAGAGCGCAGCGCCTTCTGCCTGGCGAAAGGCAGCCACCATCCGCCGCAACACCGCCGGGTCGATCTTGGTGACCTCCGCGCAGCGCTCCGGCGTCCACTCGCGCACGAGCGTCTCGATCGCGTCGAAGCCCGTCGCGTGCTGATCGAGCCTGCGTCGATCGACGCCGCCTTGCGCGATGAGCTCGTGGAGAAATCCCAGGTAGAAAAACGGATCCGTGTCGGGCCGGATGAATACGTGTTCACCGGCCGCCTTCGCCGTCTCGGTCTTGCGCGGGTCCACCACGAAGACGCTGCCGCCGTGGCGCTCGATGTCTCGCAGGTGCTGCGTCGGATTGGGAACCTGCAGAAAGCTCCACTTCGACACGACAGGGTTGGCCCCGACGATGATCAGGCACTTCGTCCGACGCACGTCGGGAAACGGCTGCGTGAACGGAAAGCCATACATCTGCCGCGCGACCGCGAACTTGTTCGCGCAGTCCTGCGTCGCTGTGGCGTACATGCTCTTGGACCCGAGGCCCGTCATGAACCCCTGCGCGAACACCGGGTGCAACACGCTGAAGCCCGCCGCGGTCCCGACGTACATCGCGATCGCGTTGGCGCCTCGCTCACCGTGAATCTTCTTCACCTTCGCGCCGATCTCCGAGAGCGCCTGCTCCCAAGAGATGGGCACGAACGTGTCTCCTCGACGCGCGAGCGGAGCGCGGACGCGATCGGGGCTGTCGAACATGACGTGCTGTTCGAGGCCTTTTTTGCAGGCGAATCCGCGGGTAGCGACGTGCTTCGGGTTCGGCCTGATGGCCACGACCTTGTTCGCGTCGACGTCCACTTCGAGTCCGCAGAGCGCCTCGCAGATGCGGCAGAACGTGCTGTGTGTCTTCTTCATCGTCAGCGTCGCGCCACCATACCGCGACCGCGCCGGAGAGAGCATCGGCAGTCCGACAGACACCACCGAGCGCTTTGCACGCAGATCAGGGGGACTGTCCTGATTTCGTCCTCCCTCACGCCTCGCAGAGCCTCGGCGCTCGGCAAATCAGGACAGTCGAACCTCCCTCACGCCTCGCAGAGCCTCGGCGCTCGGCAAATCAGGACAGTCGAAGCTGTGGGGACTGTCCTGATTTCGTCCTCCCTCACGCCTCGCAGAGCCTCGGCGCTCGGCAAATCAGGACAGTCCCCAATTGGGCGTCTCGCGGCGAGGTGTGATACCGGAGCTCCGCCGTGCCTCAGCCTCGACGTCCTCACCCGACCGCCGCGCGTCGATCGCTCTTCGCGCTCGCCGCGCTCGCCGTGTTCGCCGCGTGCAAGCGCAAGCCTTCGGCAGACGACGCGGGGGCCAACGCGAATCTCCAGGGAGTCACCGTCCGCGGCGGCACCGAGTCCGTCGGAGCCACCAGCGGAAACAGCGAAGACGGCGGAGAGCGGCACGTCGCGTTTACCCCCACCGTGGTCGAGCGCGCAGCGAGGGCTCGCGTCGGCGAGCGCGCCGCGCGATCGGGCGAGGTCGTCTCGATCGCCGCAGGCCGCTACCACGTCGGAAGCAGCCCCGGAGAGCTCGGCCGTGACCCGGCGCTCGAGGCCGACGGCAACGCCACGGACATGACGGCGTACGACATCGACGCGCTGCCGTATCCCAACGACCCGGCGCAGCCGCTGCGCACAGGGGCGACCCGCGAAGAGGCCGCCCAGCTCTGCGCGGCTCGCGGGCGCAGACTGTGCCGAGAGATCGAGTGGGAGCGCGCCTGCAAGGGGCCCAACGAGCTGGTGTTTCCCAACGGCGACGAGTGGGACGCCGCCCGTTGCAGCGGAGAAAATCCTGGTCAGTGCGCGAGCGGCTACGGCGCGATGCTAATGGGGACGCGCTTCGCAGAGTGGACCGCGGACGACGTCGCCGAGCGAGCTGTCATTCGCGGCGCCGCCAACAACGGCCCAGCGCCGCAGCACCGATGCGCGTCACGACGCACAGCGACCGCCGCGCAGGCCGGCCTCGAGGTGGCCTTTCGCTGCTGCGGCGGGACGCGCTCGACCGTCGAGTACCCGCGCGAGGTCTCGCGACCGCCGTTTCGCGAGCAACCCATGACCACCGCCGAGCTGTCGCAGATCGTCTCGCAGATTCCAGAGCTCACGCGGGTGCGCGACGGCTTCTCGATGCTCCCGTCCGCCGCGATCACCGAGGTGATGAACCACGGCGCCACGAGCGTCGCGTTGCACCCCGAGGCGACCTTTACCATCCAACCCGTGCGCTGGAGCCCCACGTTCGGCGAAGAGCTGTTGGTGTTCACCGCGACGAGCGCGGTCGGCAGCTTCGTGGCCGCGCTGTGGGTGCTGCCCACCGAGAGCGGCCAGGGCGAGCGCTACAAGCACGCAGCGAGCTTCATCCTCGCCGGAGACCGCGTCGCGATGACCCTCGCGCACACGCGCAACACGCGCGAAGAGATCCAGTGGTCCGCCTGCTGGAACTGCGGCGGCGAGCACGGAATCATCACGTACGACCGAGAGAACGCCCGCGCCATCGCCGTGCAGCGCTGAGCGTCACTTCGGCTGCATCGCGCCCGACGACAGCACCGTGACGCCCGGCGGAGGGGACTTCGCTGCTTCGACGATCGCCCGCGCCACGTCGCTCGCCTCGATGGGGCGCCCCGAGAAGGGCGAGAGCAGCGGCCGCAGCGCCCTCGAGAGCACGATGCTCAGGCGCTCTCCGGGCCGACTCTCCGCGCGATCGCCGAGCAAGAGCGACGGCTGCGCGATCACCAGCGAGGGCCACTCCATCGCGCGCAGGGCCGCTTCGACCTCTCCCTTCACGCGGTTGTAGAACACCATCGCTCCCGCGTCGGCCCCGAGCGCCGTCACCACGATGAAGGCCTTCGTGCCGCGCTCTTTGGCAGCCTTCGCGAAGCTCAGCACCGCGTCGTGATCCACCGCGCGAAACGCCTCTTTCGAGCCAGCCTTCTTGATGGTCGTGCCGAGCGCGCACAGCGCGACGGCCGGCGCCGGCGCATCGCCCGCGTCGAACGCCGCGAAGTCCACGGACTTTTCGAGGAGCTTGTCGTGCGTCTTGCCGCTCGGCCTTCGCCCAAAGGACACCACGCGCTCGCACCACGGCTGCTCGAGCAGCAGCTGCAGCGCAAACCCTCCTACCAGTCCGCTGGCCCCTGAGATCCACGCGACGCGCTTGTCTGTCGAGTCATCCATCAGCGGCGACGGTAGCGCGACGAGCAGCGGTCCGGGGACGGTCCTCAATAACTCAACTATTTTGCCCCCATCGTTGAGTGATTGAGCACCGTCCCCGTTTGCCGACGAGCTCAGAGCCCGAGCGGAGGATCTTCGCGCTCGCCCAGCAACAGCGCCCTCGCCGCGGCAGCGACGAAGATCGAGCCGCACACCACGACGAGCCCGCCCGGGCCGACCGAGGCCTTCGCGCGCGAGAGGGCCTCTTCGATCGAGTCGCACGCAACCCCGCCGCGATGCGCAGCGAGCTCAACGGGCGCCGTCGCGCGCGAGAGGTTGGCCGCGGCGAAGTACCACTGTGCAGGGTCTTGGCAAAACGCGCGGAGAAGCTCGACGCTCTCGCGCCAACGCTTGTCCGACGAGGCGCCGAACACGATCGCCCTCGATGATTGCTCGACAGGCTTGCGCGCGAGCAAGAGAGAGAGGGCGTCGAGGAGCACCCGCGTTCCATCCAGATTGTGCGCGGAGTCGATGAGGACCGACGGCGCGCCGTCGATGCGCTCGAGCCTCGCGGCCCACCGCGCGCCTGCGAGCCCCTCGGCGATCGCGTCCTCGGGCACACACAACGCTCTCAGAACGCCGAGCGCGGTACGCGCGTTGTCCACCTGGTGCGCTCCGGCGAGGCCCAAGGAGGTTCGCCACCCTCCCTCCTTCGAGCGCACCGTCGCGCAGCCTCGATCGTCGTACTCGAGCACGTCGAGCGCCGGGGTCTCTACGAGCCGCGCGCCAACGGGGCGCGAGACCTCGTCGATCGCCGCTCGCGCCTCGCCCGCCGCGAGCTGCGGCCCGAGGAAGAACGAGACACCTTTTTTCAAGATTCCCGCTTTTTCTCGGGCGATCTTGTCCAGCGTGTCCCCGAGCAGCGCCATGTGGTCGAGGCCGATGCTCGTGATCGCGCACACAGCAGGGTCGCAGACGTTGGTCGCGTCGAGCCTGCCGCCGAGCCCCACCTCGAGCACGACGTCCTCGACGTTCATCGCAGAGAACACCAACCACGCGGCGACCGTCGTGGCCTCGAAGAGCGTGAGGTTCGGGATCGACCCGGCCTCGGCCGCGTCGAGCACGCGCGTGAGCGATGCGCCGAGGAGCTCTTCTGGCGCCTCGACGAGGCTCGCGTCTCGGCCGTCACTGCAACGGACGCGCTCGGCGAAGCGATGCAGATGCGGAGAGGTGTAGAGGCCCACGCGTCGCTTCGAGCGAGCGAGGGACGCTGCGACGAAGGCGGCGGTGCTGCCCTTGCCGTTCGTTCCCGCGATGTGCGCGACGCGAAAGCGCGACTGTGGGTTGTCGAAGTGATCGAGCGCCGCGCGCACAGGCTCGAGGCCCAACACGATCCCCGACGGAACAAGCGCGTACAGTCGCTCGAGCGCCCGGCGATAGCCCCCGTTCATCAGTCCAGCAGGTGCCCGAGGATGCGCGAGATCGTCGCCCGCATCGCGTGACGCTCCGCGATCACGTCGACCATCCCGTGGTCGAGCAAGAACTCGCTCCGCTGAAAGCCCGGCGGGAGCTTCGCTCGAATCGTCGTCTCGATCACGCGCGGGCCCGCGAAGCCGATGAGCGCCTTGGGCTCGGCGATGTTCACGTCTCCCAGCAGCGCATAAGACGCGGCGACTCCGCCAGTCGTAGGGTTTGTGAGCAAGCTCACGAAAGGAACGCCCGCGTCCTTCAACCGCCCCCGCGCGGCGACGCTCTTGGCCATCTGCATCAGGGACAAGATCCCCTCTTGCATGCGCGCGCCGCCCGAAGCGCTCAACACCAACGCCGGACGACGCTCTTCGGTCGCCACTTCGAACAGCCGCGCGAGCTTCTCGCCGACGACCGATCCCATCGAGCCGCCCATAAACGAAAACACGAAGAACCCCGCGCACACAGCGCGCCCCTCGATCGCCGCGCGTCCGACGATCATCGCCTCTTCGATGCCGGTCTTCTGTTGCGTCGCGCGCACGCGCTCGGGGTAGCGCTTTCCGTCGGTGAAGCCCAGCGGGTCGCCGGGCTCGAGCCCGCGCGCAAACTCGTCGAACGACCCCGGGTCCAGCAGCAGCTGCGCCCACCGCTCGGCGTCGAGCCGATAGTGATGACCGCACCGAGGACACACCTCGTAGTTGCGCTCGAACTCTTCAGCGAGCAGCGTCTCGTCACAGCCATCACAGCGACGAAACACACCAGCGCCAACGCTGACCTTCTCGGAGCCCTCGACGGACGGCTTTACCTTCGCGAACCAGCCCATTGCGACGAAAGAGCGGTCGCACGCAGCCGCGACGCCGTCAACGTGCATCGTCGCTTACGCAGTGCATCAACGCGCTGAAAGCGACGCTACGAAATCGGGCGAAACGACATCGACGAGCGGCGGCGATAGAGCCCAGAGCGCACGAGCTCGCCCTTGGTCTCCATCGAATCGCGCGTCGGCGTCACCTGCATGCGCGACGGATCGAGCGGGATCGTCGGGTCGTACGGCATCGTCGGCGCGAAGTGACCGCCGTGCGGCAGCGGCCCGAGAGACTTCACGCACGCGTCGAAGAGCCGCCGGTCGAGCGCGAAATCCGGGTCCAGAATCACGGTCTGGAGCCACTCCTCGATCGACGCAGCCATCGCGTCGACGCGACCTTCGAGCGCGCGCAGCCGCACGATCTTGCCGCCTCGATAGGCGAACTGATCTCCGAACGCCGTCTGCGCGAAGAAGACGCATCCCTCGGTGATCGGCCCGAACGAGCGACGCCAGCCAGCGGGATCGTTCCACGAGAGGATCGAGTGGTTGGGCGGCGTGCCGCAGGCGCCGAGGACGTGCAGCAAGCCGTTGAGCGCGTAGAAGCCGTTGTGCCAGCGCAGCAGGCGGTCGTGCATCATCTGACTGCGACCGGCGACAGGCAGCACCGTCGCCGCGATCGTGGGATCGAACGGCGGTGGGCGAAAATCAGCGTCGAGGTAAGGCTCGACGAATCTCAACAGCGCTTCGAAATCCATGCTTGCGCGCGTCCGCTTCCAAGTGTGGTGCAACGCGCTGGCCAACTGCAAACTAGTTGCTGAGCCGTGCGATCAACGCGAACGACCCCGCTCGAAACCCCGCACGATCCTGAAATCCTTGCGGTCCCCTCGGAACCTATTTCCGCACCCCACTCAATCCGCGCGGTCCCGCATCTCCAAGAACTCGAGGAACTCCTGCAGCCTCGTCGGGTCGCGAATGACCCAACCGCCCGTGTCGACCGGGTGAATGATCCTCAAGCGCGTCAGCCGCGTCATCACCTCGATGACCTTCACTTCATCGAGACCGATCTACGCTGCGAGCTCCTCGGTCGTGGTCGGCACGAAGACTCCACCCTCGATCTGCGAGCCAAACTCCTCGGCGACCCGCCCAGGATCACGCGCACGCGCGGGTCCTGCTCGAGCAGAATCTCGATGAGGGCGTTGGCGCTGTCGAGCCTGCGCGACAGCTTCTTGATGAGCCGCACCGCGATCTCGGTGTTGCCCACCACCATCGCCTCGAACATCTTGTTGTCGAGCACCAGCGCGCGAACCTCGTCGAGCGCGTCGGCCGTCGCGGTCCGTGGCTTGTCGTTCAAGATCGCCATTTCGCCGAAGAACTCGCCCGGCCCGAGGATCGCGAGCGTCCTCGCTCCTTGGGGCTGGTCCTTGGTGATTCGAACGCGACCGCTCTGCAGCACGTACATGTGCTGCCCCGACTCGCCCTCGCGAAAGATTACGGTCCCCGCAGGAAACACTCGCCCGAAGCGCGAAAACAAAGAGTCACCGCTGCTCGTCATCGTCGCGATCGATCGTATCGCCTCGCCCCCCCGGATGGCCAGCGCGTTGCCCAAACGACGCTCGCGCCATCCGAAGGACGCATCCCTGCTGGTTTTCAGAGGAAGCTCGCGCGAGCCCCTCGCGACGCTCGCTTCGTCCGAGACGCGTCTCGCGAGGGCATGACCCGCCAATGCGATACACTCGGCTCCGGATGCACCGTCGTGCCGCGATCGCCGGGCTGCTGGGCGCTTTCATCGCCCTGGCCACAGCCCGCTGCGAACGGGGCTCGGCGCGCGTTCCGCCGCGGCCCGACGCCGCGACGCGGCGGGCGTTGCCGGGGCTCGGACCTGTTCCGCCAGCGCTGCAGCCGATCTTCGGCGTCAGCGACGACGCGGGCGACCCACAGATCGAACCCACACAATCAACGCTCGCGGGCCCGCTCGCCGCGTGCGTTCGTCGCGCGCGCGAGTCGCTCGCCCCGGAGCTCTCGGCGGCGCTCGGCGTGATGAGCTACAGCGCCTTCGCCGAAGACAGCTGTCGGCTGTCCTTCGCCCTCTCGCTTCGCGACCCCGCGCTCTGCGACGCGGTCCAGCTCGCGCAGCTCGCGAGCTCCTGCCGATTTCGCGTCGCCGTCGCCCGCGCAGAGCGCGCGCTCTGTCCGCGGGCGCTCGACGAGCCAGGGCCCGACCCGATGTGCGTCGCCCTCTCGCTTCGAAAGTACAGCGCGTGCCCTGCGGCGGGCGGGAGCTTCGGCGATTGGTGTCGAGCCATCGCCGAGCGAGACGTCGATCGTTGCCGCGCCACGCCGGGGCCGCTTCGACCGCGGTGCGTCTCGGACGTGCTCGCGCTCGCCGAGGTGATTCCTCACGAGAGCAGGCCGCAGCCCGCGCCAGGCAGAATGCGCATCGAGCTGTCGTGGCCCGACGGGCGCGAAGGGAGCACCACGATCGACGCAGACGGCTTCGATCGCGGCGCGTACGTCACCGACTCGCGCGCGATCGTCCTCGTCGATCCCCGGCGACGGTGGCCATCGTCGACAGCGTTCGCGCTCGACGGCCAGAGCGCAGCGGCGGGCTTCGAGCTCACGCTCGGAGAAGATCGACGAGGCTCGGTCACGCGCATGCGCGTGGTGCTCGCGGGCGGACGCGTCATCGAGAGCGCCGATGGGCAGAGCGCAGGCGCCGTCGAGTATGGTCACGCGTCGCGCGACATCGGCCACGAGCTCTCTGGGACGATCACCGCCCGAGGAACCTGCGCCGGACGCGTGGCCGTCGTGCGCGCGACGTTCTCGACATTCGTGCGCGACGTCGTTGCCGACCGCGAGGCGCGGGAGGGAACCACGCCAGCGCGCAGCCGAGATGCCGGACTCGATCCTGACGAGCCCTGAACCAGGGAGACGGTCACCTCGGGTAGAAGCTGTCTCGGGCGAGTCGCGTTCGAAGGATCGTCAACTCGAGCAGGGCCTCGCGCTCGCTGTCCACGATCGCGACTGGAAATCGTCGCTCGCCCGGCAGCGCACCGTCGATCGCCGTGAGCACGAGCGAAAATGACGCCCTCGCGCTCGCGCTGCCGCCGTACACGACGGTGGGCCGGTCGATCGCGATTCCCGTGCCGCTGCTCACCCAATGGCGACGCACAGCCGTGTCGATCACCGCGCCCTCGCCCAGCTCGATCAAGAGAGAGGTCGAGACGAACGCCTGCTCGAACGCCGTCATCGCCTGCGCGTCGTCGGCCGTGAGCGTGCCGCTGAGAAAAATGCGAGTCAGGTCCGGCGGCGTGAACAGCGCCCGGTGCTTTCCAATGAGTCTCTGCGCGCCGATCGACATCGACGCGCTGCTCGAAATACGTCGCGGCGGGCCGCTCGGACCGTTCATCGCTGCGCTACTTTCTCTCGAACTCCCATGGTCTCCACACCGGACGACGATGTGCCTCAGTGTACCTCTTGTGGCGCGTGTTGCTCGAACAACCACGACGCGCGGTACATCGAGCTGTGGGAGGTCGATCGAGCGCGGCTCGGCGACGCGCTTTCCACAGTCGCGATCGAGTTGGAATCTCGTTGGTTTCTCAGGATGACCGACGGTCAATGTGCATCGCTGATCGTCGCTGACGATCCCACATCGAGCGTGGTCGCCCGGTGCGGCATCTACGAGTCGAGACCCGATGCGTGCCGCGCCTTCGAGCGCGGCAGCATGGCCTGTGAGCGCGCGAGGGCGATCGATGTACCCCTCCAGCGACTGTCGGCGCGCTCGGGCCGACGCTGATCGACGCTGAGGTTACAGAACGCCCTTGGGGCAAGACACGCCCGTGCCGCCGAGCCCGCAGTACCCGTTGGGATTCTTGTGCAGGTACTGCTGGTGATAGTCCTCGGCGTAATAGAAGACGCCTCGCTCGGCGATCTCGGTCACGATCGAGCGCTTTCCCGCAGCGGTGAGCGCCTTCTGAAACGCAGCGCGCGATCGCTCAGCGGTCTCGCGGTGCACGGCGTCGCAGTAGATGCCGGATCGATACTGCGTG
Organism: Deltaproteobacteria bacterium Ga0077539; assembly: GCA_001465015.1. Lineage (GTDB taxonomy): Bacteria > Myxococcota_A > Polyangia > Polyangiales. Next base: position 19,333 of record LNEO01000261.1, read on the forward strand.
CCGACATCGTTGCCCTGACGGTTGGGCGTCGTCGGGTCGTGGCTCTCCCAAAAGGTCTCGAGCAGCTTCGCGAACGAGGTCTTCGCAGGATCCCAGACGACGAGCACGACCTCCGCATGCCCAGTGAGGCCCGAGCACACCTCGTCGTAGTGCGCGTTGGGCGTATAGCCCGCCGCGTACCCCACCGCGGTCGTGTGGACGCCCGCCAGCGACCAGAAGCGCTTCTCGGCGCCCCAGAAGCACCCCATCCCGAAGTACGCCTGCTCGAATCCCGCAGGAAACGGAGGCTCCATCGGCGTCCCGAGCACCGCGTGCGCGGGCGCGACCGGAATCTTCTCGGATCGACCCGCGAGGGCGTCCTCGGGTCCAGGCATGCGCATCGCGCTCGGATTGGCGAAAAAGAACATCGATCACCTCTTCAGTGTGTTGCAGCAGCTTCGGTCCAACACCCCACGTAGTACCGACGGAGCGCTCCGTTGGTTACGAAGCACTTTCGCTTGATGACCGCCGAGCGCTGCAGCCATTTTCGAGGGACGATACGATCACAGGTCCGGCCGTGACATACCTGCTCGCAACGACAGCCGCGCTCGCCGCGACGGTGATCTTTCTCTGGGTCTGGATCGCCCTGAGCGCGCGGTTGTTGAGGGTTCGCGAGTTCTTCGACGAGCGGCACGAGGTGCGCTGCGCCGACGGGGCGACCATCGTGCTGGCCCGCGTTCGGCCGCGGGCCGCGACCACGGGGCTCCCTCCGGTGCTCTTGTGCCACGGGCTCGCGATGAACCGCCGCGCCTTTGCGCTGCACGAAAAGCGCTCGTTCGCCGTGGCGTTCGCCGAGCGAGGCCGAGACGTCTGGGTCCTCGAGCTGCGCGGCGGCGATCCGTCGATCGCCTCGAGCGACCTCGCGACGTCGACGTTCGATGAATACGCAGCGCAAGACGTGCCGACGGCGCTGGCGTTCGTCCGAGAAAACACCGGGGCGCGCGAGGTCGACTGGGTCGGGTTCTCGATGGGAGGAATGCTCGCGTACGCGCACCTCGGCGCGCGGGGCGGCGACGGCGTTCGTCGTCTCGTCACGATCGGCTCGCCCGTACACTTCGTCGAACACCCTGCGGCGCGCGCGCTGGCGGTGCTGCCGCTCGTGCTCGCGCCGCTGTTCTTCCTCGGTCGAACGCCGTTTCGAGCGCTCGCGCTCCTCGCGGCGCCGCTCTTGTGGCCGGGCTTTCCCCTCGCGTTGACGAGCGGCCTTCGCGGCGAGCACTACAACGGACACTGGATCCGACGAGTGATGGCCAACACGCTCGCGGATGTCCCGACGGGCGTGTCCAAGCAGTTCATTCGCTGGATGAACGAGGGCTCGTTCAACAGCAACGACCGTCGCTTGGACTACCTCGAAGGGCTCTCGGCCATCACCGTTCCGACCCTCGTCATCGCAGGCGCTCACGACCGACTCGCACCGCCCACCGCCGTGCTCGAGGCCTCCGACAGGATCGCGACCGCCTCGGAAGCACACCAGATCGGCGCGCGCTTCGGAACCGCACGCGACTACGACCACCTCGATCTCATCCTCGGCCGCGACGCGTTGACCGACGTGTTCGCGCCGGTCTCCGAGTGGCTCGACCGACCATCCCTGTGACCCTCGACGGGCGGATTGCGCGATCATTGCTGCCCGGGAGCGCGTCCCCAGCCTGGCTGCCCGTCCCCACCCTTGCGGACCAGCGTAAGGGAGTGTGCGTGTCAGCCTGTTTACTCTCTCCATCCGGTCGCTGTATTGTCACCGATCTGTCATGCGCTACCCGACCGAAGAAGAGCTGAGCCAGCTTCGCGGCTTCGAGAAGCTCGCGTTTCGCATCGCCGACAAGGCCAATCGCGACCCCCGATGGAAGAAGCAAGGCCATCGCTTTCTCGATTCGATCGGCAAGCTGTGGGTCTACCTCTCGACCAACAACCTGACGCGAGTCGACGGGCTTCAACACGTCCGTGACATCGATCGGTCGCGCGGCGTCGTGTTCGTGTGCAACCACCTCACGATGTTCGATTTCTACGTGATCTCGAGCGTCGTGTTGCGCAGCACGGACTGGGTCGAGCGGATGTTCTTTCCGGTGCGATCTGCGTACTTCTACGAGCGCCCCGACGGCGTGCTGGTCAACGCGATCATGTCGGCGATGGCCATGTATCCGCCGGTGCTGCGCGACAAAGAGCGCAAAGCCTTCAACCGCTACACCGTGGATTTCGTCACCGAAGCCGCGGGAACGCCGGGGACCCTCATCGGCTACCACCCCGAAGGAACGCGCAACAAGTCAGCCGAGCCCTACACGCTCTTGCCCGCCAACGCAGGCATCGGCGAGATCATCTACCACGCGCGTCCCGTGGTGATTCCCTGCTTCATCATCGGGCTCGTGAGCGACCTCGCGACGCAGGTCCGCAGCAACTTCGACGGAACAGGCGAGCCCGTCACCATCACCTTCGGCGCGCCCATCGACCTGGCCGAGCGCTGCTCGATGCCGAAGGGTCCCGACGCCTACCGCGCGATGGCCGAGTATCTTCGCCTCTCGATCATGCGCCTCGGTCAGCGAGACTACGATCGTCGCGTGCGCGAAGGCATGACGCTCCCGGGCCCCGCGCCGCGCTTCGACACGACGCCAAACGCCGCAGAGCTCGATCGGTTGTTCTCCACGGACGCGGCCAGCGCTACGCTCTGAGCCCTCTCGAGGGCCAAGGTTCATGCGCGAGTTCAACTTCGATGGGCTCGTCGGCCCGACACACAACTACGGGGGACTCGCGCCGGGCAACGTCGCGAGCACCGTCAACGAAGGGCAAATCAGCAACCCGCGCGAAGCCGCCCTGCAGGGGCTCGCGAAGATGCGCTTCGTTCACGAGCTCGGCGTCGGCCAGGCCGTGTTGCCGCCGCACCCGCGCCCGTCGCTGAGAACGCTGCGCGCCCTCGGCTTCAGCGGATCGGACGAGCAGCTGCTCGCGCGCGCCGCCCGCGAGGCGTTTCACCTCGTCAGACTCGCGTCCAGCGCCGCCGCGATGTGGACAGCCAACGCGGCCACCGTCGCTCCGTCCACGGACAGCGCGGACGGACGCACGCACCTGACGCCGGCCAACCTTCAGGCGATGTTTCATCGCGCGATCGAGGCAAGCACCACCACGCGCGTGTTGCGCGCGATCTTCGCAGACCCCAAGCGATTCATGGTGCACGAGCCGCTCCCTGGCGGAGGGCAGTTCGCCGACGAAGGCGCGGCCAATCACACGCGACTGTTCGTGTCGGGGCGCCCCGCGGTGCACGTGTTCGCGTGGGGCCGCCGCGGTTGGGGCGAGTTCGTCGGTCCCAAGAAGTACCCCGCGAGACAAACGCTCGAGGCGAGCCAGGCCGTCGCGCGGCTCCACCAGCTCGACCCCGAGAGGACGCTGTTCGTCCAGCAATGCCCCGACGGAATCGACGCGGGCGCGTTTCACACCGACGTGCTCGCGGTCGGCACCGGGTGCTTCTTGATGCTGCACGAGCGAGCCTTCAACGACCTCCGCGGAGCCGTCGTCCGGCTTCGCGAGATGCTCGGCGATCGGTTCTGCTACGAGCTCGCCAGCGAAGACGAGCTGCCCATCAAAGACGCAGTGGCAGCGTATCCGTTCAACTCTCAGCTCATCGAGAAGGACGACGGGACGATCGAGATCATCGCCCCCAAGGACGCCGAAGAGACCCCGCGCGCGAAGGACTTTCTCGAGCGCGTCGTTGCGGGCCGCAACCCCGTCACCGCCGTGCGCTACCTCGACGTGAGGCAGAGCATGCACAACGGCGGAGGCCCAGCGTGTCTTCGCTTGCGCGTCCCGCTGTCGACCGAGGACGCCGCGGCGCTCTCGGCGCGCGTGCTCTACAGCGAATCGCTGGCCGCGGAGCTCGCAGCGTGGGTGCAGAAGCACTACCGCGACCGACTGACCCCCAACGACATCTCGGACCCGCTGCTCGCGCGCGAATCGATGGCCGCGCTCGACGAGCTGACGAGCATTATGCAGCTCGGAAGCGTCTACGATTTTCAGCAATAGCGCGCAGTCGAGGAGCCGAAGCACATGCGTTTCATTCTCGTCGATCGGGTGCTCGAGCTCGTGCCCGGCGCCCGAGCGCGCGCGGTGAAGTGCGTGACGCTCAGCGAGGACTATCTCGCCGATCATTTTCCTGGGTACGCGGTGATGCCGGGCGTCTTGTTGATCGAGTCGCTCGCGCAAGTCGGCGGCCTGCTCGCCGAGGTGTCTGCCAAGAAGAGCGACGCCGACGCGCGCGAAGGAGACCTCGTGCGCAGAGCCATCCTCGCGCAGGTCGATCGCGCGAAGTTCGAGCGGATGGTCGTTCCGGGCGATCGCGTCGAGCTCGTCGTCACGCTCGAGCAGTCGATGGAGGGCGCCGCGCGCGTCGCCGGCGAAGCCACGGTCGACGGCGAGCGAGCCGCTCGATGCAACCTCACCTTCGCGCTGCGCGCCGTGCCCTTCGAGCGCGTCCACAAAGAGCGGCGCGCCCTCTACGAGCAATGGACCCGCGGCCTCGAAGGAGTCGAGCTGCCGTGAGCGACTCGATCGTGATCACCGGCATCGCGACGGTCCTTCCTTCGCCCGATAGCCCGTCGACGACGCAAGTCGACCCGACGCCGTTTCTCGAGGTCAGAAAGAGCCGAAAGTACCTCTCGCCCCAGGACGACCTCGCGGTGGTCTCTGCCGCGAACGCTCTGGAAAAAGCCAATATGACCAAGGGTCATATTCGGGACAACGCCGACCGCGTCGCGCTCGCGATGTGCGTGGGGTACCTCTCGTTCGATCGCAAGGACACAAACCCCGTCCTCGCCGTGAGCGTCGAGGACGAGCGCTTCTCGATGAAGCGCTTCTCGAGCGAAGGAATGCGCAAGACGCACCCGCTGCTCACGTTTCGATGCCTCCCGAACATGCCGGCGTTTCACGTGAGCGTGAACTTCGGCGCCCAGGGCCCGTACTTCTGCACCTACCCCGGGCCCGCGCAGACGTACGCCGCCATCGAGCGCGCGCGGCGCTGGATCCTCGACGGAGAGGCGGACGTCGCGCTCGTCGGCGCCGTCGCGCACCAGCGTAATTTCCTCGTCGAACACCACCTGGGTCGCGTCCCGCACGGGACGCCCAAGGAGCTGCTCCGCGACGCGGGCGCGATGATCGTCCTCGAGCGCGAGAGCGCCGCGCGAGCCCGGAGCGCGCCCCCGCTCGCGGTGCTGCGCGCGCTCACGCGGTCCATGGTCCCCACCCTCGTTTACGCGCCATCGACCGTGCGCCCGCAGAGCGCGTGGTATCGCCCCGAAGACCCGGACGTATTCGACTCGGAGCCGTTCGACCTGGGCTGCGCTTCGCCACTGGTTTCGCTGGCCCAACGCATCGCCGATGGCCGAACGGGCAAGGTCACCCACACGCTGTTGACCCGCGAGCTCCTCCAGATCAACGCATCGTGGGAGCTGCTCGGATGACCCGAGAAGCGCACCGAGTGGTCGTCACTGCCACGGGCGTCGTCACGCCGTTCGGCGTGGACGTGCGCGCGTTTCGCGAGGCGCTCTTCGCAGGGCGCTCGGGGGTCGGCCCCGTCACGCGCTTCGACGCGAGCGGGTTTTCGACGCGCATCGCCGCGGAGGTCCCGCTCGATGCGTGCGAGCTCGAGCCGATCGAGATCAAGACTGCCTTCGCGATTCGTGCGGCCAAATCCGCGATGACCGACGGTCAGTCGAACGGCACCCGCCCCGGCGGCGACACGCCGTGGGCCGGGATGGTCTCGCTCGGCGTGGGGCTCGAGCTCTTCTCGATGGACGACCTCGTCGCGTCGCGCCGCGAGGGCTTCACGCTGCCCGAGCACGGACTGGCGCGATACTCGTTTATGCAGACGGCCGCGGATCTGCCAGCGCAGCTCATCGCGCACCGGTACGACTGTCGGCTGCCGTACGACGTTCATGTGAGCGCGTGCGCCGCGGGGACCGACGCGATCGGCGCGGCGTTTCGCGCGGTCCGCGCAGGCGACGCTCGGTATGCGCTCTGCGGCGGAACGGACTCGATGATCAATCCCCTCGGGTTCGCTGGCTTCTGCACGCTCGACGCGATGAGCCGACGCAACGACGACCCCGCGCGCGCCTCGCGGCCGTTCGACCGACGGAGAGACGGGTTCGTCCTCGGCGAGGGCGCCGGAGTGCTCTTGCTCGAGCGGCTCGATGACGCCCGCGCGCGCGGCGCGACGATCCTCGCCGAGGTGCTCGGCTACGGAAACTCGCTCGACGCGCACGCGATCACCGAGCCCCATCCGCAGGGACGAGGCGCGCTCGCCGCGATGGGGCGCGCCTTGCGCGACGCGAGGCTCGGTCCCGACGACATCGACGCCGTCAACGCCCACGGGACCTCCACGCCCAAGAACGACCCTGCAGAGACCGCCGCGCTGAAGACCTTGCTCGGCGCGCGAGCGCGCAGCGTCCCTGTCGTGTCGACCAAGTCCATGATCGGACACCTGATCTCCGCGGCTGGAGCCGTCGAAGCCATCGCGGCCATCGAGTGCATGAACGCGGGCGTGCTCCACCCCACGATCAACCTCGAGGACCCCGACCCGCTGTGCGACCTCGACTACGTCGCCAATCACAAGCGGGCGGTCGAGCAACGGGTGGTCCTCTCGTGCTCCTACGGGTTCGGCGGAATGAACGCCGCCATCGTCCTCGGGCACCCGAGCCGCATCGAGGGGCTCTCGTGACCGCGCGGGTCCTCGTCACCGGAGCCACCGGCACCATCGGCTCTGCCATCGCGCGCGCGTTCGTGAAGGACGGCGCTGCCAGAGTGGGCGTCCATCACCGCGGGCCCAAGAGCGCCGAGCGCGCCGACGCCCTGTGCGAGTCGCTCGGAGCCCCCGCGGTGCGCGTGCCGTTCGATCTCCGCAATCCCGAGGAAATCTCCACGGGAATCGACTCATTTGTCCGCATCGCCGGGGGCCTCGACGTGCTCGTGTGCAACGCGGCGACGTTCGAGCCCGGGCTCTTGGTGTCGCTCGACGCCGCGACGCTCGCCGACGTCGTGGCCGTTGATTTGTTGGGCCCCATGCACTGCGCCCGCGCGGCGCTCCCCACGATGCTCAGGCAACGCAAGGGCGTGATCATCATGATCTCGAGCGTCGCGTCGGTGCGACCCAACCGCGGTCAGAGCGCGTACGCTGCGGCCAAGGCTGGCGTCGAAGGGCTCGTCCGCGCGCTCGCCGTCGAGTACGCGCGCAAGGGCGTGCGGGTGGTGGGCGTGCGTCCGGGCCCCGTGGACAGCGCCATGATGACCGGGGCGATGGCGCTGGCGGGCGACGAGGTGAAGGCTCGCGTTCCGATGGCCCGCCTCGTGGTGGCCGACGAAGTGGCGCGCGCCGTTCGGTCGCTGGCCAGCGACGACGCATCCGCGATCACAGGAACGATCGTCGACGTAGACTGCGGCTACGTCCTCGGATGACCCACACTCCCCTCGATCCGTCCCTCGCTGCGTCGCTCACTTCGATCGAGGCGCACTTCGCCGCGCGCCGCTCGGTTCGAAGGTTCACGAGCGCGCCCGTGCCGCGGGCGTTGATCGAGCAGCTCGTCTCGCTCGCGATCACCGCGCCGTCCGCTTCGAACAAGCAGCCGTGGCGCTTCATCGTCGTCCGCGATCCAACGGTGATTCGCGCCATGGCGAGCGCGGTTCGAAGCGAGATCGAGCACATCCTCGGCCACATGGATCCGCTCGGCGTCGAGGCGTTTCGCAGCTACGGCGAGTACTTCACGCGCTTCGAGCACGCCCCGTGCGTCATCGCGCCAGCGTATCGCGCGACGCCCATCCTGTCGCAGCTCGTGCTGCCGTCGCTCGCAGCCGACTCTCGCGCCCGCATCGAACGGATGGAGCACCAGAGCGCGCAGGTGAGCACCGCGCTGGCGCTCGAAAACCTCCTCCTCGCAGCGCCTTCGCTCGGCCTGGGCGCCTCGGCGCTGACCGGCCCGCTCGTCGCCGCCAACGCGCTCGCGGCGCGGCTCGAGCTCCCTGCGTCGTGGGAGCTTCTCGCGCTCGTGGCAGTGGGGTATCCCGACGAAGAGCCCAAGAAGACCGAGCGCAAGGCAGCGACGCACGTCCTTCGATGGATCGGTGGAGATCAAGAGTCATGAGCACCGCAGCAACCCCGACGCACCCGCCCGTTCGCGACGCCGTGTTCGAAGCCGTACGCGCGTGCGTGGCCGAGAGCCTCATGGTCGAACCGGAGCAAGTCGCGCGATCGTCTCGGCTCGTCGACGACCTCGGCGCCGACTCGCTCGACTTCGTCGACATCGTGGACGTTCAGGTGCGCGGCAGCGAGTTCGAGTGGCTCACGCGGCTGGACTTCAGCTCTCCTGAGGTCATGCAGGGCGGGTTTCTGACGGACGCGGTCGTCGCTCGGCTCGGCACATGGTTGCCCGCGCTCTCGACGGTCGAAGACCACGCGAAGATCACGCCCCGGATGCTCTTTTCGCTGATCACGGTCGAGGCGATGTGCCTCGTCGCCCAGCGACGCCTCGACGAGAAGAACCCCTCGTGACTGGATCCCCGATCGAGCTGGAGTTCTCGAGCCTGGCCTCGCGACACGCGGCGCTGCTCTTCGACGCGTACGGCGTGCTGGTCGACGGCCACGGCGGCCTCGACGGCGCAGGAGCGGCGATCGCGCTGCTCGCCCGCGAGCGAAGGCCCTTTCTGGTGGTGACCAACGACGCGTCGCGCTCGGCCTCGACGGCGTCCAAGCGCTTTCGATCCCTGGGGATCGAGATCGCGCCAGAGCAGGTGCTCTCGTCGGGGATGCTCATCGACCCCTATTTTCAAGAGCGCGGACTTCGAGGCGCGCGCTGCGTGGTGCTCGGCACCGGCGACTCGTCGGGCTACGTCCGCGAGGCGGGCGGAGAAGTGTTGCCAAACGACCCCGAGCTGATCGCGGAGACGCCGGTCGACGCCGTGGTGTTGTGCGACGAGCGCGGGTTCGATTTTCTCGCGGTGATGGACGCCGTGCTCACGAGTCTTCTGCGCGCGTTCGAGGCGGGTCGCACGGTCGCGTTGATCGTCGCCAACCCGGACCTCGTGTATCCGTCGAAGGACGGGCGCTTCGCGTTCACCGCCGGAACGCTGGCCACGATGCTCGAAGGAGCCCTCGCGCTTCGCCTCGGCGCCTCGGCCCCGCGCTTCACGGTGTTGGGAAAGCCCTCGCGCGCGATCTTCGACGCCGCGTGCGCCCGCGTCGCGTCGCGCGACTGCGTGATGCTCGGCGATCAGCTGCACACCGACGTCGCGGGCGCCAACGACGCAGGGCTCGCGTCGGCGCTGGTCCTCACGGGAGTCACCAGCCGCGCGGCCCTCGCGCGCTCGAGCGTTCAGCCGACGTACGTGCTCGAGCGGGTGTAGCCCCGCGCGTCGCGCGAGGCGCGGCGATGTCGTGTTCGTCCGCTTCTGTGGCTGACCGATGCGCGTCCCAGAGTGCTGGGAAGCTTCGCTCGGGTGACGACGATCAGGTTCCAATTGTACGCGGTCGGTCTGGACATCATGTAGGCGATGTAGGTATACCGCCATACATGTTGAAGGCAGCGAGGTTCGGGGCGTGGGTTGTGTGCGCGGCGATTGTCACCGGGTGCGGCGCTCCTGAGATCGACGGAGCGGACGAATCCACGGTGGACGAGGCCCGCACGACGGGCGAGCAGGTCTTCTCGGTTCGACGGGACACGCGTCGATGCGCGGCGCCCCTGTGCGGAGGCTTCTGGCTCTCGCGCGTCGGCGCGAGCTCGACCTTGTGTCCAGACGGGCGACGCGCGCCCGAGTGCTACGTGCCCGGGGTGGACGTGAGCGGGATCTCTGCGGCGCAGCTCGATCAGGTTCGCTCGTCCGCGCACTTCAGCGCGCGGCGAGTCTTCGTTCGCGGCAGGCTCGAAGCGACGCGGGTCAACGCGTCGCAGGCGTGGCTGGCTCCTTCGACGGCGAGCTCGATGACGACGACGCTTCGGCTCGCGTATCGCCCGACGTGCGCGCCCAACCAGCGCTGCGCGGGCGCGGTGTCCGAGGCGCTCTCCAATGGGCGTACGACGATTCTGGCTAGCGTGGACTTCGCGAGAGCCTCGGGTAGCGCGAGCGAGATCGCCACGGCGACGCAAGCGGCGACGACGCCGATCGGGGTCATTACGCAGGGCACCCTCAGCTCGACGACGAACGGGACGGTCCTTCGCGTGAGCGACTTCGCGACGCCGGTCGTCGGAGAGCGCGCGACGCTGTGCGCGGCGGACCTGCAGCGCGAGCTCGCGGCGCGCACCGAGGGACTGACGTTTCCGAGCGAGTCGGACTACCCGTTTCAGTTCGTCGAGCGCGCGAGCGCGACCCGCGGACCGATCAGCGTGAGCGAGTTTCGCACGGCGTTCTCGGTGCCCGCGACGCAGATGATCGAAGCGCGCTCGCTCGAGCAGGTCTTCCGCTGGATCGCCACCGAGCGCCCAGACATGACCGACGAAGAGCGCGCCCTCGCGCGGCGCTACGCGGCGCTGCGCGACTCGTTGCAAGCCAACCTGCAGGACGTCCAGGTGTTTCGCTACGGGTCGATCCAGGTGCAGGTCTACATCGTCGGCCGCACGCGCTGCGGGGCGATCTCGGGGCTGAAGACGGTCGCGATCGAGACCTGAGCGAGCGCGCCGCGAGTTACGGGCCGTAACTGGTTTGCGCTGCACAGCGCCGCTCCGAATCAAACGTCCATTATGTCTCTTTTAGGCCGCTCACGAGCGGTCGAGCCGCGGCAGCGTCGCGCAGGACTTTGCGCTCGGTGGGACTGACGCGACGCCTCACGGCGCTCGCAGCGGCGCCGCGCAGCCCGAACTCAATCGCTCGGGCAAGAGAAAGGTCCATCCCTCGCGCCCGTCGTCGAGGCGCACGCGATAGAGCACCGTCGAGCGGCGACGGACCTCGCTGCGCTCCAACACAGCGAGCGGGGATTGAACGTTCTCTACGCGGACCCCCACGCGTTCGGCGCTGGCAGCGGGCCGGAGCGTGAAGGCCTCTGTCGCGCGTCCGAAGCACCCAGCCAACGGCACCGATGCGGGCGCAGTCGCCGTCGGATCCGCAGCCCGTGCCACGAAAGGAACGAGCGGCGCGTCCGTCGGCGGCACGCGCGTTTCCTCGTGAGACCAACAACGAATCGTCGCGTCGACCGTACACACGAATCCGTCGAAGGGACCGTCGATCCCCTCCTCGGACCACATCGCCACCAGGCGTCCGCGCGCCTCGAGCGCTGCAGGCGCAGAGACGTCGCCCCCGTGGAAGCTCGTGTCGTAGGTGCTCCACGCCGCGAGCCGCCCGTCGGCCATCCTCGCGATGGCGTAGTTGTTCACGTACTCCGTCATCGTGTTCGCTGCGTTCTCGTTGAATCCCGCGGTCGATCCCATCGCGAGCGCCGTCGCTCCTTCGACGCCAGCGATCGGCGTGACGCCGCGGTATCCAGCGCCCCAACACACCAAGCGGCCGCCCGTGCGCGCGCAGCTCGCCGTGTGACTCACGGCGATCGAGTCCGCGCCCGTGACGCTCGGCACCGGCGTGGCCCGCGCGGTCTCTCGGAGGGTCACCCCCAGCTCTCCCCAAGAATTTCGCCCCCAGCAGCGCACCTCGCCGCTCGCCGCGCGAAGACAGCCGTGCGACGCGCCAACAGCGATTTCGACGGCCCCTTCGCTGCCCTCGACCCGCACCGGCGCGCGGTCGTCTCGCGGCTGTTCGGGATCGAAGTTGGTCCTGCCCCAGCACCACACCGCGCCATCGCCGTTGATCGCACACAACGTCCGATCGCCAGCCGCGAGGTCTCGCACCGCGCGAAGCCCTTCGATCGGTCGCGGCGTCGGGTCCGCCGCGGCTTCATGAAAGCGATCGGACTCGCGCCAGCAGGACACCGTTCCGTCCGCTCCCAGCGCGCACACAGCGACCTGGCCTGCGACCACCTTTCGAACGGGACCGAGCCCTCGGATCCGCGCGAGGCTGCGAAACGCCGGCGCGATGGCGATGTCCGTCTCCCAGCGCCACACACTCCCGTCGCGCGTCCATGCGTGCAACGACGCCGCGCTCACCGCGAGCCCGACGACGGCGTCCGCTGACAAGGTCGCCGCAGCGGCCGACACGGTCGCGGGCGTCGCAGATCCCGCCGCGATCGAAGGTCCAGGCGACGCTCTGAGCGCGTCGCTCCGCGTTTGGTGGCAACCCGCAACGGTGAGCAGCGCAACCACGATCCCCAACGTCGTCTTCACGAACGTCGGTAGTACACAAAGACGCCGACGAAACGCAATCGAGGCGACGCTCAACGAACCGAACAACGCACGACGAGCGAAGAAACACTCAGCGCTGGCGCGCGAGGCGAAACACGGGTCCGCCGCCAGGGACCTGCACGTACGGGTGTGGTGTATGACCGTCGGTCACACGGATAAATCCCTCACGGACTAGCGCATCGCTCGCCGCTTCGGGGTCGCTCACGAAGAACTCGAGCCACGCTCCGGCGTCGTGCTGTTGCGCGGGCGAGAGCACGCTGTCGCCGCTCTTGTACGCCACGCCGACCATCGCCTGGTCTTCGAAGTCGAACAGGTCGAGCGCGTCCGTCGGCGAGCGCCTCGCGCAGCCGAGCACCGATTCGAACCCGCGGCGGACGACGGCGCGCTGCGAGGCCTCGACGGTCCAGAGCATGTTCTTTCCAAAGGACGTCATGGCTCACATCCCCTTCATCGACGCGATCAACGCATAGACGCCCGCCGTCGCGATGGCGGCCCACGTGAGCAGCGCGCCCAGCGCGCGGGCGCCGGACGGCTTGTCGCCGATGCCCACCGCGTGCGAGAGGCGCGCGACCGTAAACAGCGCGCCAGCGCCGTGCAGCACCGCGGCGGAGCCGTGCGACAGCTCGGCGAACGCGAGGAGCACGAGGAAGAGCGCTACGTATTCGGAGTGGTTTCCGTGCCTGCGCGCGGCGAGCAAGAGCTCGGGGTTGTCTCCGGTTCCCAGAAAAATGCTGCTCTTGGCGCGGACGCGCGTGACGTTTGCCGCCAACGCGACGTTCATCAGTCCGTGAAATGCGCCATACATCGCTGCGATCGGAACGGGTCCCATGGTCTTCCTCCGGGTGTTCGAGTGGATTCGAAGGGGCTGACTGTCCCGACCGCGAAGACTCATCGCACAATCGTCACGGCCAGCTCTTTTTCTCTGACTCCGAAGCGAGGCACTGATGCAACCCGCTGAAAACACTATGCTTCATGCCGCGCGCGCGGGATCGAGCGACGCCTTCTCGGCTCTGGTTCAGCCGCACGCGACCGTCCTTCGGGCGCACTGCTACCGGATGCTCGGCTCGGCAGCGGACGCGGACGACGCGCTGCAAGAGACGCTGGTGCGCGCGTGGAGGCACCTGGACTCGTTCGAAGCCAGGGCGTCGCTTCGATCGTGGCTGCTCTCGATCGCCACCCGCGCGTGTTTGGACGCGCTCGCCGCGCGAAAGCAACGATCGCTTCCCTCGTTTGCTCGCTCGGATGTCGCAGGAGATCCCTCGGCGATGCCCTCGCCCCCTGTGTTGGACCCCGTGTGGATCGAGCCGTGCACGGACGCGCGGCTCTTCGAAGGGGCCCTCGACGACCGCGAGAGCCCAGAGTCCCGCGTGACCCGTCGAGAGAGCGTCGCGCTCGCCTTCGTCGCGGCCCTCCACTGGCTGCCCGCGACGCAGCGGGCGGCGCTGTTGCTGCACGACGTGCTCGGATGGCAAGCGAGCGAAGTGGCGGACGCGCTCGACTCGAGCGTGGCTGCAGTGAACAGCGCGCTGCAGCGCGCCCGCGCCACGATCGACGAGCACGGCCGCCCGAAGCGGGATCGTTCGCGCAACGTGAGCGATGATCGCGTGAAGGCGACGGTCGAGCGCTACGTGCGCGCGTGGGAGATGGGCGACGCCGACGCGCTCGCCGCGGCGCTCTGCGAGGATGTCACGCTCGCGATGCCGCCGGTCCCGACGTGGTTCGACGGGCGCGCGGACGTGGTCGCGTTCTACCGGGGATTCGTGCTCGCGCAGGGGCTGCGGTTTCGGGTCGTCCCCGCGCCGTCGTGCAACGGAACGATCGCCCTCGCGGCCTACCGCGCCGACGGTGATCGCTGGGTCGCCGACGCGCTGCACGTCATCGAGCTCGACGGAGACCAGATCGCGAGCGTCGTCGTGTTCATGGGCGAACACGCGCCGCAGGGCGTGGGTCTACCGCCGACCCTCTCGTGATCGCGACGCCCCGTTGGAAAGAAGAAACGCCACGAGCAGTCTCCTGGGAAACATCCTGAGATCCTCGCGTTGCGTTTCG
>LNEO01000262.1 GCA_001465015.1 Deltaproteobacteria bacterium Ga0077539
CACGAGCAGTCTCCTGGGAAACATCCTGAGATCCTCGCGTTGCGTTTCGCCAACGGACGGCGGCGCGAAATTCACTAGTCAGCCTTTGGGTTGCTTCCACGCGAGCACGGCGTCGATCGACGCGCGCTCTTCGTCGGTGACGCCGTAGAGCCGACACACGTTTTCATCGATCTTCTCGAGCACCGCGCGGGCGCGCCGCCAGTGCTCGCGCGCCTGCTCGATGGCCGCGTCGAACGCGCGCCTCGCCTCCTCGTCGCGAAGCGCTCTCGCGGACGACGGACTCCCGGCGATCTCACCGTCGACGACGTCGAAGGCCCGCTCGGAGACGCCCATCGAGCGCGAAGACTCTCGTGCGAGCGCCAGGCGCGCGCGTTGATGGCGCTCGGCTTCGCGGGCGAGCTCGGCGAGCTCGGCGAGCGGGCGCTCTTCAGGAGGGGCAGGCAGCGCTCGCAAGTGGGCCACCTTCACCTGAGGAAACACGGCCTGTCGCCCGTCCCGCTGCGTCGAGAGGTGCCACGCTCGCAACAGAGCGCTGTTGAGCAGCGCGCAGAGCGCGTCGGGCTCCGACGAAAAGCCCGCGAGCAAGGAGTTGCGAAAGGCCGCGGACGGATCGTGCCGACACGCGATCGGATAGCGCGCCGTCTGCCGGACGAGCACCGTCACACGGTCGTAGAAGGACTGCGGACGCAGCGTGCAGCGGGCCACAGCCAGCGCGTCGGGCGAAGGGTCTAGCCCGAGCGAAGGGGCTCGGCACGCGAACGGAACGACGTCTGCGCCCTCGCGCAGGGGCACGGAGAAGCGGGGCTCATCGAGCGGTCCCAGGTGGGTCTTGGCGATCGTTCCGGCCGATTGAAAGCCGCCCTCGCCGAAGGTGTCCTTCGGAAACCGCGCGAGCGCCTCGAGCCGCGCGACGAGCGACGGCGCCAGCAGCGGACGCGGCGCGGCGAGCCGAGCGCTCGCGACGGACCACCGTCGAGAGGGCTGGTCAACGGACTCTCCGCGGGGGCGCGCGGTCGCACACAGAATCATCGTGGGCTGAACAACGCCGTCGAACTGGTCGAACCCCAGCTCGTCGACGGGCTCATCGACGTGCGCCCGCGACGCGAGGGCCTCGCGGGTCGCGCGATAGCCATCGAGGTCAGCCACCGTCGTCGGAACGAGCAACGCGAGCCGCCCTCCGTCCGCGAGCAGCGTCGCGGCGCGCTCGATGAACATCCCGTGCGCCGTCGGAAAGCCCGAAAACGCCCGATACCTCTCGCGGAGCGCGCGCTTTTGCATCGGGTCGAGCCGCTCGGCGCTGCGGCCGGCATACGAGACCCACGGGGGATTTCCCACGACGGCGTCGAACAAGAGCGAGCGATCGAAGGGCTGCTCGAGCAGTGCGTCGGCCACGCGAACGCGCTCGATCCAGTGCGAGATCGACGCGTCATCGTGGCGCCCCGAGGCGAGCGCGAGCGCCACCCGGGCCAGCCAGACCGCCGCAGGATCCAGGTCGATCGCGTAGAGCGCGGCGGGCTTCGCGAACGCGAGCGCTTCGAGCAGCACCGCTCCGGCGCCGCACGCCGGGTCGATCACCGAGAGCACCACGCGGCCTTCGAGCGCGCGACGACACAGCTCTCGGGCGAGCTTCGAGGGCGTATAGAAGGTCCCCGCCCGCTTCTTGGCGCGAGCGCGCGTCACCGCGAGCAACGTCTCGTAACGTTGGCCCAGCGACGCGACGGAGACGTTCTCGGCGCTAGCCTCCGCCGACTCGACCGCGGATACCAGGGCATCTTCGCGCAACTCTTTGGGAATCAACCGCCCGACCACCGCACGCGCTCGCCGCTCGTCCAGCCCAGCCTCGCGCCCAGCCGCCAGCGCCCAGGCCGCCAGGGATCGAAGCGCTTCGGCGGTCAGCCCGTGTTGCACTGCGTGATCGGTACTACGATTCTCCGTTGCGATGACAGCACCCTCCGCGACCGCGACCCCCACGGTCCGAGACGCTCCAGCCGCTCGAACCGGCTGGAGAGCTCGACTCTCGCGTCCTCTACGACGGCTGCGGTTTACCCGGGAGGGTCGGTTCTTCACGGTCGTCACCGTGGGCGTCGGCATCGCCGCCATCAACACCGGCAACAACCTGCTCTACCTCGTGCTCGGGTTGATGCTCTCGCTCATCGTGCTGTCGGGCGTGTTGTCCGAGCTGTCATTACGTGGGCTTACATTCAAGAGACGGCTTCCTCGACGGGCCTTCGCGGGGACTTCGCTGCTGGTCGAGATCGAGGTTCACAACAACAAGAAGTGGGCGCCGAGCTATTCGGTCGAGGTCGAGGATCGCATCGAGCAGCGCGTCACTGACAAGCGCTGCTACTTCTTGAAGGTGAGCGCGGGTGCGCGGCAAACGGCCGCGTATCGACGGGTGGCGCCGCTGCGCGGTCGCGAGCGATACCTCGGGCTTCGGGTGGCGACGCGATTTCCGTTCGGGCTCTTCGAGAAGTGGCGCGAGGTCGAGCTCGAGGACGAGCACGTGGTGTTTCCGGCGCCGGTTCCCCAGCCCGAGGCGCCGAGGGCCAGGTCGATGAGCCGCGGCGGCTTCAACGCGAGAAAAGACCGCGGACGCGGCGACGTCGACGGGCTCCGCGAGCTGCGCGACGGCGAGTCCGCACGCGAGGTCGACTGGAAGAAGACAGCCCAGTCTGTGCACGCTGTCATCGTTCGAGAGCGCGCGAGCGAAGGCGCCAAGGTCGTCCAGATCGAGCTTCGCAACGGCCCTGCCGAGCGAGAGCGCCCGGGATTCTCGCGGCTCTTCGAAGAAGAGCTGCGGCGGGTCGCGTGGCGCGCGACGCAAGCGCTCGAGAGCGGCGCGATGCTCGAGCTTCGCGCGGAGGACGGCGGCAACGGTCGACACGCGCTCGTGCGCCTCACGCCCTCCAACGACGGCGCCGAAAGAGCGCTGCGATTTCTCGCGCTGCTGCCCCCGTCGCCCGCGCTGAGCGAGCCGGACGCCACGACGAAGGCGAAGGTGAAATAGCCATGCGCTTCGCCCGCGTTCACAAGGTCTCGGTCTACACGGTCGCCGTGCTGGGTCTGATGTCCCTCGCCAGCGGAGGCGCGCTGCAAGGTCCCATCGGAATCGTCATCGCCGCGGGCGTCATCGCGAGCTGGTGGGCCGAAGGGGCGCTGCTCGAAAAGCGCGCGTACGCGAGGCTCCAGACGACGCTGCTGGTGCTGGCGCTCGGCGTTCAATTCGCGCGGGCGACGCTGTTCGGTCACGGACTGCTCGACGCCGCCGTCGAGTTCGCGGCGCTCTTGCAGGTCTCGCGGCTCGCGTATCGCAAGACCGCCGCGGAGTTTCAGCAGAGCACCGCCCTCGCCCTCGCGCACTTGATCGCCGCGACCGTGCTCGGCGCGGGGCTGTCATACGCGCTGTGCTTCCTCGGCTTCGTGATCGCGCTGCCGTGGGCGCTCACGCTCGGTCACCTGCGCCGCGAAATCGAGGGAAATTACCTCGCCGACGCCCGCGCCGGTCGCGCGGGAGTCCCGATCGACGTCGCGCGCATCCTCCGCTCGCGCCGCGTCGTCGGACCGGGGCTCCTCGTCGGAAGCTCGCTGCTCAGCCTGCCGATCTTCGCGATCACGGCGGTGCTGTTCGTGCTGTTTCCTCGCATCGGTCTGGGAGTGTTCTCGCTCAGGCAGTCGCGCGGCGCGGCCACCGCGGGTCTGGGCGACGAGGTCGACCTCGCAGGCCACGGAACGATCCGCGACGACCCCACGATCGTCCTTCGCGTCGAGCCGTCGAACCTCGGCCCCAACCCGCCCTCCGTCCGTCCCTTTCGTCTCCGCGGCGCGGCGTTCGACGTCTACAACGGCCACGCGTGGTCTCGCCGTTCGCTCACACGAACGAGCGTCCTTCGCGACGCCGGTGAGTACGACCTCTTCATCGTCCGAGGAGAGCAGACGCGCCGCCAGGTCAGCTATCGACTCACGCTCGACGGCATCGATCCGCCGGTGCTGCTCTTGCCGCCCGGCACCGTGCGCGTCCGCGTCGATCCTCGCATGGAGGCTGGATACCCACGGTATCCAGACCTCACGCGAGACGCTGCCAACGAGGTCCGCTACAGCGCCCAAGACGACCTCGGCCTCGTCTACACCGCGTATGTACCCGAGGTGATCGCCGACGACCTCGGCCAGTACAACGCAGATCGCTCGCCGCTCGATGAGGCCACGACGCGGCGATATCTTCAGCTCCCCGCCGTATCGCCGGAGTTTCTCGCGCTCGCGAGGCAGCTCACCGCTCCGCACGAGACGGCCTACGACAAAGCGAGCGCGGTCGTTCGACACCTTCGAAGCTTTCGCTACACGCTCGACATCGAGAGCGGCGGCGCCGAGCGACCGGTCGAGCACTTCTTGTTTCGATCACACGCGGGTCACTGCGAGTACTTCTCGACCTCCATGGCGCTGCTGCTTCGAGCAGCCGGAGTCCCCACCCGCAACGTGACTGGCTTTCTCGGCGGAACCTACAACCGCTACGGCCGCTTCTACGCCATTCGCCAGGGCGACGCTCACTCGTGGGTCGAGGTGTACGACCAACGCTTCGGATGGATCACCTTCGATCCAACGCCACCTGCCCGCGAACCAGCGACGCGAGCCAGCGGTCTGTTGTCGGAGATCGACGCGGTGCTCGAGGCGCTGCGCGCGCGCTGGCGGCGCTACGTCGTGGGCTTCGACCTCAGCACGCAGCTGAGACTGTTTCAGGGCGCCGCTCGATGGTTCGACTTCGGCGGACGCGGCCGCGGAGCGCACCAACCCGCGGCGCGCTCGCCCCGCGCCGAGGCCCAACGCAATCGCCCGCCGTCGCACTACGCCTTCGCGATCGGAGGCATCGCCGCGCTCGGAGCGATCGGCTGGTTTCTCTCGCGAAGATCGAGCTTGCGCAGCGCTCCCGAAACGCGATCGGTGCGCGACGCGATCGCCCTCGCTCGCGCGTTCGACAACGCCGTGGCTGCGCGAGGTTTCTCGCGTCCGTCATCGCGCTCGCTCGTGGCGCACGCCAAGACGATTCGTGACGCTGGGGCGCCGATCGCTGAGCTGGCCACGGAGGTCGCCGATCGGTGGGCGGCCGCTCGCTACGGAGCGCAGCCGCTCACCGAGAGCGAGCTCGACGGCTACAAGAAGTCGCTCGCGTCCTTCGACGACGCAAAGCACGGGCAGCCTCCGCGAGACGCGCCGAGCGCCGCCTCCGCGAGCCCTTAGAAGCAACCTCCGGGAGCGCCGCTCGGATACCGCGCGCCATGGTCGAACCCCGCCCTGTCTCTGTCGCGAGCGCTGACGCTGCGGACGCGCCCCTCGCGGCGCTTCGATTGCTGCGCGCGACAATGGTTGACCTCGTCGAGCTGTTCGCGCCGCCGCGCTGCATCGCGTGCGACGAGCCCACCGCAGAATCACCGGCGTTTTGTCGGACGTGCCTCTCGCAGCTCGAGCGTAGCGGCTCGTTGGAAGAGCGCGGGGTCCTCGCGCCGTACGTTCACGACGGTCCGCTGGTGTCGGCGGTGCACCGCGCGAAGTTCGGTCAGCGGGTGGCGCCCGCGCGCGCGATGGGGCTTCTTCTGGCGGACGCGCTCGGCGAGCTGCTCGCAGAGATCGACGTGGTCATCCCTGTACCGCTGCACCGATCCAGGCTCGTCACAAGGACCTTCAATCAGTCCGCGGAGATCTGTCGCGCGCTCGGAAAGCCCATCGCGTTCGGGACGCTCGTTCGTCGCCGCGCCACCGCGCCCCAAGCGACGCTCGACCGCGAGGCGCGCGCTCGCAACGTCGAGCAAGCGTTCGCGCTCCGAACGTCGAAGCCCGTGCGTGGCCGGCGCGTCCTGCTCGTCGACGACGTCGTGACCACCGGCGCGACGCTCGCCGCGGCGCGAGACGCCGTCGAGCGCGGCGGGCCGGCGTCGCTGCGATGCGCAGCGGTCTCGCGGGCCGTGCTCGTCGCCGACCGGTGAGCCCCGAGGGGCACATCGCGCGGGCCATGATGTGGGGCCCTGCGAAACGAGCGGCGCAGCGAGGGGTTCGACGCCCCGCCGACCCTCCTGCCAAAACAAATCCCTTGCGCTCGCGCCGCTCGTTGCCATCCTCCCGCGGTTGCCATGGCCTCGAACACACCGACCGACAGCGCGAACCGAACGCTCGCCGAAAACCGGCGCGCGCGCGCGAAGTTCACGATCGACGACACGTTCGAGGTCGGAATCGTGCTCGTCGGAAGCGAAGTGAAGAGCATCCGCGCAGGCAAGATCGAGCTCGCCGACGCCTGGGCCCACGTGACGAGCGACGGAACGCTGCAGCTCCTGAACTCGTACGTCGCGCCCTACGCCTACGCGAAGGCGTTCGGCCACGAGCCCAAGCGGGTCCGCCCGCTCCTGGCGCACCGAGAAGAGATCGACAAGATCGAGAAGAAGGTGAAGGCCAAGGGCTACACGATCATTCCGCTGCGCGTTTACTTGAAGAACGGCCGCGTGAAGGTCGAGATCGGCCTGGCCAAGGGTAAGGACCTCGCGGATCGCCGCGAAGAGCTCAAGGAGCGCGAGGCCGAGCGAGAGGCGCGCGCCGCGATGAGCAACCGTCGCGCGAAGAGCTGAGCAACCGACGCGCGCACGGAGTACGCTCGCGCCCTGCAATGACCGACGAGATCGTCACGGCCGAGGGGCCGATCGCCTGGGAAGGCGGGGGCACCGCGCAGGTTCGAGACGCGAGGGACATCGACGTGGTGCTCCGCTCGAGCGTTCCGTATCCGCCGGGAAAACCCGCGCAAGGATCGCTGCGGACCGCAGACGCGCTCTTGCACTTTACGGTGAAGGTCTCGCGCTCGCAGCGCGTGGTCGAGGGCGTGTGGGACGTGCGCGGAAGGCTCATCAGCGCCACCAACCCGCTGCGCGCGGCCTTCGCAGCGAGCGTCGTGCGCACCTGAGCCAACGACGCTCCTGTGAGGACCTGCGCGACGATCGCGCACCGCGCGCTCGCTGAGCGCTATTCGGTCCGCGTTTGAAACGAGCAGAACAGCACGTCGCTCACCCTCGCGCCGCTGGATCGCTGCACGTTGCTCTGCACGACCACCCAGTGCCGCACCGTGACCCCGGCGGTCGCGGGCGCCACCCAATCCGTGATCCCTGCGATCTCGAACACGCTGGGAAAACTCCCGCCGGTTGCGTAGTGCGCGCCGTCGAGGCTCACGTCGATCGCAGGGGGTTCGATCGCGACGATCGCGCGCGACCCGGCTGCGACGCTCACCGGATCGCCGCCTTCGAGCGGGACGCACTGGCCGTCGCGCGCTTCGAAGCGCTGCCCAGCGAAGCGAAATCGCAGCGCCGTGAGCGGCGCGAAGCGAATCGGCGCGATGGCGAAGAGCGTGCGTTTGACCGCGCGAACGATCGTCCCGTCGGGCGCCTGAGCCTCGACGTAGACGAGCATCTCGGCGCCGTTGGCGCGCAGTTGATTGAGCGCTGTAGTCACGTTGGGGACGTTGCCGTTGGCGTCGACGAAGGCCGCGAAGAGCAGCATCGTGAGCTGTCCCTGGTCCGTCGGAATCTGCCAGCGGAGCGTCTGTCCGCCCTCTTGCGTGTACGCGACGGCGCCCTCGCCGTCCGCGCATCGCTGCTCGGGAAAAGGGTCGATGCGCGCCGGGACGCACACGCGCCACGTGCGAACGACGAGCGAGTCCGTTCCCCCGAACGCGACCTGCGCTTCGAGCGTCTGGCCTGCCATCGCGACGATGGGACTGGCGCGGACGGCGATGATCCTCGGGCGATCGACGAGGTTCGGCGCGGGAAACGGCGCGGCGCAGTCGAGCATCGCGCACGACAGAGCGCTCAGAGACAGCGCGCGGATCGCCTGCGCGCTCACAGCTCACCTCGGATGCCGATCGTCGGAAGAATCGGGATTCCCCCGCCCGGAGCGCGCACCGCGTAGTCGTAGCGATACGCCCACCCGAGGTCACCGTTCTGCGCGTTGTACGCGTTCATGATGTCCAGAAAGGCGTTCATCTTGAAGCGCCACCAGCGAAACGAGTAGTCGACGCGGAGATCGAGCTGGTTGGACAGCGGCGTTCGATCGACGCCCATCTCGGTGAACGGCGCGAAGGCGCGCTCGTCGGTGTTGAAGATCGAGCCCACAATGTTCGAGACGGGCGTCCCGGTCGCGAGCTGAAAGCGCGCGCCGACGCGCCAGCGATCGTTGATCTTCCAGGACAGCGCGACGTTGAGCACGTGCGTCTGATCGAAGTTGAAGAGCCCGACGGGACCGCCCGGAATGAACCGCTCGCTGCGCGAGAGCGTGTAGCTGACCCAGCCGTACAATCCGCGCTCGAGGCGTCGACGCAGAAAGAACTCGAGCCCGTACGCGCGACCCTGCCCGCGAAACAGCGTGTTGGCGTCGAGCCCGATGTCCCCGTCGCGCCCGGGGTCGTTGAGGCTCGGCGTGATTCCTCCGGTGGGAGGCAGGTCGAACAAGTAATTGAAATAACCGGTCACGCGCGCGTCGAACTGCGCGCCGAGGTCGAGCTCGACGCCGACCGAGTTCTGCCAGGCGCGCTGCGGCGGGAGCGAGAAGCCCGCGACCATCAACAGCGCGTTGGGGAGCTGGTGAAAGATCCCCGAGCCCGCGATGACCGTCACCATCCGGTGGGCGCGCCATCGGGCCACGAGCCGAGGATCGAGCAGCAGCCGATTGTGATCCGCGTAGCGCACGTAGTCCGCGCGCACGCCGGTGACGAGCTCGACCGGGTCGAGCTTGAGGGTGTGCTCGACGTACGCGGCCACGCTCGCCTGCGTGAGCACCGTTGGACGAACGGTGTTCGATCGCTCGGTGGCCGTGACGTTGTAGATCTGCCCGAGCGCGTCGATTCCCGCGTGAAACGCGTGCGTCGCGCTGGCGGTGTAGCGAACCCCCACGCGCTGCCCGATCACGGTGCCCGACAGGACCGAGCTCTGGTTGGAGCGCGTGGTTCCGCTGCGACGATTGGAGAGGACCTCGACGCGATCCCACCCGAAAAGGGCAGCGTATTCGATGCGTAGCGCTGCGCTCGCGCGGTGTTCGAGGCGGGTGATTCCGCGCCAGAACGTGTAGTCGAGACCCGAGGTGAACGGGCTCGCTTGCCACGGCCCGTTGGGTCCGATCGTGAAGCGGTCGGTCGAGCCGAACCAAAACGCCGTGAAGCGCGTGCGATCGGTGAGGTTGACCTCGAAGCGCGCTTGCGCGTCGCCGTAGCCGACGTGGACACCTGGCGCGATCAGCGCGAGAAACGGGTCGAAATAACTGCGACGAATCCCGAACGAGATCGACCCCGTGCGACCGACGGGCGCCGCGACGAAGCCGCCGGCGCGCAACAGGTCCACCTCGACGATGGCGCGAACCGCCGCGGGCCTGGGAACATCCGTGCGAACCTGGATCAGCCCTGCGCTGAATCGCCCGTACGCGAGCGGATAGTTGCCGGGGTTGAACTCGAGCTGCGACACGAACGGCGAGGCGATCACCGAGGGTCCAGCGCCGAAGTGATAGAGGTTCAGGACGGGAAAGCCGTCCACGATGAACCCGGTGTTCTCGAAGGACGCGCCGCGCACGAGAAAGAAGCCGACCGCCAACGGTGAGCGGCCGACGCCCGGCATCGACGAGATGACTCTGAGCGGCTCGCCGAAGGTCCCTGGAACCGTGGTCATCTCTTCGGCGCGGAGGATTTCGCGCGTCGCGGCGCCGGGCTCTGGCCGCAAGCCACGCACGGTGACGCCCTGATCGCCTTCGTCTTCCGTGCGCAGCGGTCCCCGCGGAGCGCTCGGGCGCGCGGCGCTCACCGTCCTCGTGGGGGCACGACCGAAGGGGTTGTCGGGCACCGTCGTCGGCGCGGGCGGCAACGCGCTTGGAGCGCTCGTCCCTGTGGCGGTTGCACCGTTGGTGTTCGCGCTCTGGCTGCCGGACGAGCTCGTCCCAGCGGGCTCTTCGCGACGCACACGAAATCGAAATCGCACGCGGACTCGCACCGCTTCGTCCTCGCGTCGCGCGGGCTCGAAGCGCATCGCGCGAGAAGCGTCGAGCACGGTCGCGTCGATCTCGGGGTCGATTCCACGCACGATCACGGGGTCGACGACGGCGCCGGTCTCGGTGACGGTGACCTCGAGCATCACCGACGCGTCCGCCGGAAGCGTGGTGCTCGGCGGGACGCGCACGTCCGGCGCGGTGATCAGCCGAGGCGGCGTATCTGCGCGCGCGTCGCGACTGCGACC
Source organism: Deltaproteobacteria bacterium Ga0077539 (assembly GCA_001465015.1). Classification (GTDB taxonomy): domain Bacteria; phylum Myxococcota_A; class Polyangia; order Polyangiales. The sequence continues at coordinate 10,239 of LNEO01000262.1, forward strand.
GAAGGCAGCCCCGAGCGTCGCCATCGCGACGATCGCGAGCCCGACTCCGCGCTGACCGAACGTTCTTCGCACGGGCGCAGAGCCTACTGAAAAAGTCACTAGAACGTGACCCCGAACCGCGCGCCTCCCGAATACAGAGCCAGAACTCGGCTGCTCGATCCGCCTCCAGGCATCGTAGTCAGCTCGCCGATCGAGAGCCCTGCCTGGGCGAACGGCTCGACGAATCCGTTGCGGCCCACGTGAATCGTGAGCGGAACGTCGATCGTAAGCGTGTGCAACGCTTGCACGCCACCGGCGATCAGCAACGAGAGGCGATAGCCCAGCACCCCGCCCAGCGACAGGTGATTCGTGAGGCCAAACTGATACCCGCCGCCGACGCCGAGCACCGCGAGGAAGCCTAGCGCCGCGGCCGTCGACGCGTTGGGCAAAGAGACCCCGGTGACCTTCAAGCCGAGCGACGGCGCGACGACGATCCCGCGATAGAGAACGCGGAATTCAACGGCCGCTGCGAGGTCCGCGCCCACGGTGGTGTTGATCGCTGGCGAGTAGCCCGCGCCGATCGTCGCGCCGCCGAGCAGCGAGTACGAAAACGCTCGATACCGAGCAGTCGGCGCCTGAAGCAGCCCCTGGACGGCGGAGATCTCCGAGGCCGCAGGGCGCGCAGCAGTCTGAGAATTCGCCGGCGGACTCGCGGTCGAAGGGCTACCGCTCGCCTGGCTCGCAGCGGACGCGGCGCTCGGCGTGCTCGGCGTGCTGGGTGTGCTCGGCGTGCCCGATGGCGTGACGCTGGCCGCGGTGGTGCCAGGCCCTGTCGAAGGGTCGACGACGGGAGACGGAGTGCTTCCGCCGTCGCCCGGCGAGGATTGCGCGACCGCAGCGGTCGACGCCGCGCTGACCGACAGAGCGAGCGCGAACGCGAAGGAGTGATGACAGCGTGACAAAGGCGACCTCTGGCGCTGGGATATACAACTCTTTGGCCAGCGATTCGCGCAGCAAAAAGCCTGGAAGAAGCCCCGGCTCGCTCAGGGGGGCGTCGCGATCGTAACGGTCACTCGATCGCGCCGGGCCTGCGCGCGACGCTCCCGTCGCGGCCGACGCGCAACGCTGACACTTCGGCGACCCTCGCCAGGTCGGGCGGCGAGTCGTGGACGAAGGCCCTCTCTGCCGCGGCGATGCACGATTCGAGGTCGACCCCGAGCTCGACGTGCAGCGACCAGAGCGCGAAGGCGAGCGGCGCGCCTTCTGCGCGAAGGGACGTGCCCCCGAGGCACCCGCGTCGAACGAGCGTCGCGAGCGCTTCGCGTGTCGGTGCGCGCGCTGGCGAGGAGGGGCGCGCGTCGAGGCTTGTGCGACGGAGCTTTCCCACGAGGCCGGTCGACGAGAGCGCGAGGGCGACTCGCTGCGGCGCAGCCACGCTCGGCGCGAGGGCGACGAGCGCGCGAACCGAGCGCGCGGCGGCCCCGATGTCGATCGCGCACACAGGACTCACGGTGCGTCGGCTCGACCAGCGAAGGTCGTACCGGGCGAGTCGCTCGACTGACGCCCATGCGAGGGCGCGCTCGACCGACCCGAGCGAGGCGCCCTCTTCGATCGCGCGGCGCGAGACCGAGAGCGCTTGCGCCTCCGAGCCGAGGAGCGCGAGACCGAGCGCGACCTCGTCCACAGCGCGACTCGCCTCGGAGGCCCGAATCGTCCTGGCGTCGAGCAGCGCTTGTCGGGTCGAGCGCCACCCAGGAAGGTCGCTGTCGGGCACCGCGCTCGCGGCGCCGCGAACGACCGCCGCCAACGCGAGCCGCCCGACGCGACGAACCTCGGCGGTCTCGTCCTCGTCGCGCTCGGCTGCGGCCGCCGCGTCCAGCGCGCGAAAGAGCGCCACGGCGTCCTCGGTTCGCGCGAGCAAGAGCCCGCCGTCCCAGAGCCTGGTCGCCAGCCACGGGGCGAGCCACGCTCGACACACACATTCGAGAGAGCCGTCATTTCTCACGCCGAGCGCCATCGCCACGGCGGCTTCGACGCGCTCTTCTGCGAGCGCTTCGAGGACGTCCACCGCGGAGGCTTCGTCGGATTCGACCGCGACGGGCGCCTTCGCGAGCGGCTGGCCCGCGACGAAATCGACGACCGCCGCGCAGAGAACCGCGCACGCCTCTGCGAGCTCGAGCACTCCGGCCTCGAGCAGCGACCACGCGGCGCGGGCGCGAGAGAACGCGTCACCCGGGCCCATGTGCGCCCGGCGCGAGACGCGCTCGATCGCGACGAGCCACGCGGCCCAGGGCGTCGCGACGCGCGCGAGCCTTAGCGCCGCGCGCACGGCGCCGTCGAGCGAGCACCGATCGAAGGCGCGTCGAAGGTCTTCGCGGTGTCGCTCGCGCTCGTGCTCGCGCGCGCCTCGCGCGTTGTCGCGGTCGATGGCGACGAACACTTCGCCGTGCAGCACTTCGGACGAGTGTCGACGAACGGACTCGTGGCCGACGAGGCACTCGCCGTCCTCTGTTCGAAAGCGCCAGTTGTGCCACTGGCACGTGAGCACTCCGTCGCGAAAAACGCCCATCGAAAGAGGGTGCCCCTCGTGCGGACACTCGTCGTCGAGCACGTCGACCGAGTCGCCGCGGCGGATGCAGACGAGCCGGCGGCCGCCCTCGGCGCGCACGAGCGTGGGTCTGCCCTCGCCCAGCGAATTGAGCGTGCACAGGGAGCGAAAGCGCGGGACGGGGTCGGTCATCGTGCGAGAGTCGTCGGGCGAATTCTCGCGCGACTCATCGATGACTTCGAGGACGAAACCGTGACGAGCGGATTGCTTCTTCTCGCGCTCGCTTCGAAGGTCCCGCGCCGTCGCGCTCGTGGCACAATCGGGTCGCGTTGCTACCGAAGAAGCGCCGCGACGATGACGACGTCATCGCTGGGTACGTCTGGCGTGATCGCGCGTTTCGCGCGTACGAGACGCACGCGACCTACGACGCGCGACGCTTCGCCAGCAAGGTGCTGCGCGCGCTCTCGTTGCACGAGCACAGCGTCGCGATCTTTCACGGAACGCGCGGGGTTCACATCGAGTCGGGCCGCGACTGGAGCCGCGGGGGGGCGTACCGCTGGGCCACTGTGAGCGTGGCTCCGTGGGCGACGCGCGAAGAGGTGGTCACGTCGCTGCTCGCGTTAGCCGGCAGAGCGAGCGAGCCGCTGCTCGTGGCGACGCTCTTGGCGCTGGACGAATTGGACTGAGCGCGATCGCGAGCGTCGCTTCGAATTCGTGCTCAAAAATCTCCGCTCTTCACGTACGGATGGCTCCACAAGCTGACCTGGAGCAAGCACGACTTCAACCAGGCGTTGTACATCCGCTCGACCGCCTCGGGCCCGTGCCCCTTCTTCGCGAGAAACGGACGCAGCGTGAACGTCACGGGAAACACCAGCGCGAACAGGTCTCGAAACGGGACGATCGCCGCCGCCGTCACGCCGTCCGTCTGGTTCTTCTTCGCTCGATGGTGCCGAAGCGCGATCTCGTGCTGGTAGTCCATCCAGCGCTGGTCGAGCTCGGCGCGCGCGGTGTCCAAGATCCACTGCGAGAAGCGCTCACGAACAGCGCCGAGGTACTCCATCGAGGGCGCGCCGTTGTGCGAGAAGCTCGCGAGCAGGTGCGGCTGCGAGCCGACGAAGCCGTACCACACGTCGAGGATGGCCTCCCGCTGGTCCTCGAGGATGGCGAGCGACTCGCGGAGCGCCGCCACGTCGTCGTCGCCGAAGAGCACGCTCTTCTTCATGGTCTCGAAGTCTTCGAGGGACACCGGTGAGCGCGCGAGCGCGGGTGAGCCGTAGGTGTATCCAGCGATGTTGTGGGTCATGGAGTGTTCCTTTGTCGAGGTTTGCGTTGGATGAGCGAGACGAGCGCGCCCGATCGTCGATCGGACGCTGAAATCGCAGGCAAGGCGCCGCCGTTCGCCGCGCGGCACCGCGCGGACGCGAGGGACCGTCGCGCGCTCGCGGAGCGCGCCTCGGGCCCTTCAGGGATTCAGGGGTGCGTGGCGCTCAGCGGGCCGATCGCTTCTCTGTCGCGTCCGGTCCGTCGCGGAGTCGCCCGAGCGCAGCTTCGGCGCGCTCGGCGCTGGCCGGCTGGTGCTCGGCGCAGTCGATTCGAAGGTGACGGTGGGCCATCGGAGCGTCGACCAGCCCGCAGTGATGCGGCGCAGGCGCGCTCGCGCCGTGGCGCCACGGTTGAAAATGCACACACGTAACGCACATCGCGCTCTGCGGGATCTTCTCTTCGCGCTGCAGCGTCGCGATGAGCTCGACCAGACCGCTCAGAAACGCCTCTTGCTTGTCCGCGCTCAGCTTGTCGATCGCGCCCACGAGAAAGTCAGGCCAGCCCATCGCGCTCTCGGCGCTGCGGCGACCCTTGGTCGTGAGCGTGACGCGCTGGGCGCGCGCGTCGTCTGGGTCGCGCTCGCGATCGGCGAGGCCCTTGTCGCAGAGCGCCTTGATCGAGTCGCTGACGGTCGCCGCCGTCACTCCGAGGCGCTGCGCGATCGCCGACGGTCTCTGCGCGCCGCGCGCCGCGATGATCGCCAGGATCTGCTGCTGCGTCGCCGAGAGCCCGCCCTCTTGCGCCTGGGCGAGCTGCGCGTTCTTCATCGCGAGCCCCACCTTCGAGAGCGCCACCGCCACTCGGTCGGCCACCGGGTCCGAGTGCTCGTCGAAATAGCGGGCGTCTCTCTGCGAGGTCACAGCCCGTAATTACTTAGGACTCCTAACAATGTCAAGCGCCTTTGATTTTCTGGTCCCGCGAGCGGCGGCGCCCAAGCAGCCGTGGGCCGTGTCGGTATCATCGCGTCGACGTTTGTTCGAACGAAGGAGAGCCCGATGAGTCCACTCGTTCAGTGCCACGGTTGCGCGCGGCACATACGCGCGCACGAGGCGCAGTGTCCCTTTTGCTCGACGGTGACGCGCGCGAGGCCGCCGTCCAACACCTCCGCCGCGTCCGCGCTGTTCGTCGCGGCAATGGGGGTGGTCAGCGCCGGGTGCAGCGTTTTGTGTGAGGCGGTGAGCGTTCCGGGCGTGTGCGCCGAGCGCCGCCCGCCGAACGTGGGCGGCCCGGTCAGCCGCAGTCACGACGCACCCGTCCCGGTGTATGGCGGACCTCCGGCGCAGACGGATTTCGGGACCATGGCCGCCGCGTATGGCGCCGCGCCGCCGCAGCCGCTCGTCGCCTCGGACGCAGGCGTTGCTCCGAGCCCGCGCTACCAACGGCCGCACGTCACTCGCTATGGCGGTCCCCGATGGAGAAACCAGGAGAGCGAGCTTCTGCGCCCCCCTTTCAAATGATCTCGCTCAGGAAGCGCGATCCCAGTCGTCGACTTCGTACAAGAACTTCGTCCCGCCGATGAGCTTGCGGTTGTACGAGGTCGACTGGATGAACACGAGGTACTTGTCGAAGAAGACCGGCTTGATCTTCGCGCGCTCGCCCACTTCGAGGCCGATCATGTGCCGCGCGTCGTCGCCCGTGAAGAACTCGCCCGAGGCCTTGTCCTGCAGGACGACCTCCTTCTTCTCCTGCACGAGCTCGCTCTTGGTGAGCTGGTAGAAGCCGCGGCCCGGCTTGAAGTCAGCGCCCTGGCTCTGCACAAACGGGCGGATGACCGAGTCCTTGTCCACGTCCAAGATCTGAAAGCGGCCCGCGGGGACGGGAACCAACCCGTCCACGCGCGCCTCGACCTTGACCGTGCGGCCGAGCATCGTGCTGAAGATGTTGTTCAGCGACTTGTTCATGCGCTTCTCGCGCACGACTTCTTCTTCGTACTTCGCGAGCTGCTCGTCGCCGGCCTGCTTGTAGGCGACCGCGAGGACCATGTCCGTGATGTACTGAAACTGATCGAGCGTGAGGTAGAAGCCGCCGGTCTCCTTGGCGATCGTCTCGTAGAACTTCTTGCTGTGCTTTCGAATGCCAGGCATCGCGTGCACGCCGTACACGTTGATGCCCGCCTCGAGCAGCAGCTTGAGCTCGTTGCGCCAGTCGATCTTCTTCTTGTTGTCCGGGTAGCTCGGCTCGTGAGGAACATCGTCGCCGATGAGCACCACGACCTTCGACTTGCCCGCGGTCCAGCCCATCGAGCGCGACTCGTTGAGCGCGACCTCGTAGGCCTCGGGGAGGTCTCCGCCGCCCGTCGCGGGGGCGGAGTTGATGAAATCAACGACCTTCTTCTCGTCGTCGGTCAGGTCGAGTTTCGAGATCATGTTCTTGCCGTCGCAATAGTCGCCGTGAGAGATCACGCCGACGCGCAGGCCGGGGATCTCTTTGAACAACCTGCGCACGCACTTATCAGCGCTGCGGCGAAGCTGCGTGAGGCATGGATACATGCTGCCCGTGGTGTCGAAGCTGATTACGAGCTCGACTGCGTCGGTGGTCATCGCTGTTGCTCCCGTGGTGAGATGGCCGTCTGCCGCGCAGTTCACTGCCGCGTGGCGACGGGGCGTGAGATGAAAGCAAACCTCGGAGCGCTCGTCCAAGCACAAAGTGACGTAATCTGTCATCTACGATCGAGCAGCGAATTGTGTACTCTCGGCGGTCCGTCATGCCGCTCGCGCTCGATCGGGTGCACAAACGCTACGGCGCAGTGAAGGTCCTCGAGGACGTAAGCCTCGCGCTCTCGCCCGGCCGCATCCGCGCCCTCGTCGGCGAAAACGGCGCTGGAAAGAGCACCCTCGTCAAAGTGGCCTGCGGGCTCGTCGCGCCCGACGAGGGCGAGGTCTCGTTCGACGAGGCCAAGGTGACGGGCTGGTCCGCGAGCGAAGCGACACAGCGCGGCGTCGGCGTGGTGCACCAGCACTTCACGCTCGTCGACACGCTCTCGGTCGCAGACAACGTCGTGCTCGGGCGCGAACCGCGGCGCGGCCCCTTCGGCCTCTTGATCGACCGCGACGCGGCGCGCGCCCGCGTCAAGAAGCTCGGCGCCGAATTCGGACTCGAGGTCGACCCCGACCGAGCCGCGGGCGAGCTCACCGTGGGCGAGCGACAACGCGTCGAGCTGATCCGCGTGCTCGACGGCGGCGCGCGATGCGTGCTGCTCGACGAGCCCACCGCGGTCCTGTCGCCCAAAGAGATTCGCGCGTTGCTCGAGGTGCTGCGCTCGCTCGCCAAGGGAGGCGCGGCGCTGATGTTCATCTCGCACAAGCTCGACGAGGTCTTCGCGATCGCCGACGACATCACCGTTCTTCGTCGTGGTCGCATCGTGCTCGACGCGCCAGCGCGAGAGCTCAGCAAAGACGAGGTGGCCAGGGCCGTCGTCGGAGGCGAGGTCCCGTCGCTGGTGAGCAGGCGCAAGGGCGAGCGCGACGATCGCGTGGCGCTCTCCGTCCAGTCGCTCGCGTGCGATGGCCTCCGATCGGTGAGCGTCGAGCTGCGTCGAGGCGAGGTGCTCGGAATCGCTGGCGTCGAGGGAAACGGGCAGCGCCCGCTCTTCGAGGCCATCGCCGGGACGCGCGCGATCACTGCCGGTAGCGTCTCGATCGACGGCGCCGACGTCACTCGCGCGAGCACACTGCAGCGACGGCGCGCGGGGTTGGGCTTCGTGCCCGAAGACCGCGAGCAGACAGGCCTCTGCGGCGCGCTGTCGATCGCCGAAAACCTGGCGCTCGGCGCGACGAACGCAGCCGACGGAGATGGCGTACTCGCGCGCGACGAGCTCCGCCAGAAGGCCCTGGCCGTGATCGAACGCTACGACGTTCGTCCCCGAGACCCAGACGCCCTCGTCGTCGAGCTGTCCGGAGGCAACGCGCAGAAGGTGCTCGTCGCCCGCGAGCTCGAGCGAAAGCTCTCGGTGCTCTTGCTCGCGCAGCCGACGCGCGGCGTCGACCTGGGCGCGGCCGCCGCGATCCGCCAGCACGTCATCGACGCGAGAGACAAAGGCCTCGCGGTCTTGCTCGTGTCGTCCGAGCTCGACGAGCTGCGCGCGCTGTCCGATCGGGTGGCGGTGATGTTCAACGGCGAGATCGTCGCGGAGATGCCCGTCGAGCGAGCGTCGGACGAGGCGCTCGGGCCGCTCATGATCGGCGCGCGGCCGTCGCACTCGAATACTGGAGCTGATATTCAAACGGTGCCGCCATGAAGCGCGTCGATCGACTGGCGCCATGGGCGATCGCGACGGGCGTCTCGCTCGCGGCGGTCAACGTCGCGATCTGGCTCGCGGGGGCCTCTCCGTGGCACGTCGCCAAGCTCGCCGTCGCGGGCGCCTTCGGAAGCGCGTACGGGATCGCGCAGACGCTCGCGAAGGCGACGCCGCTGGCGCTCACGGGCGCGAGCGTCGCGTTCGCGCTGCGCGCGGGGCTCTTCAACGTCGGCGCCGAGGGGCAAGTGGCGATGGGCGTGCTCGCGGCGGCGCTGCTCGGACCGAGGATCCCCGCTTCGATGCCCTGGCCGCTCGGCGTCACGCTCGTGGCCCTCGGCTGCGCGCTCGCCGGAGCGCTCTTGGGAGCGGTCGCCGGTTGGCTCAAGGCCGCGCGCGGAGCGCACGAAGTGCTCACCACGCTGATGATCAACGGACTGACCGCGGTGATGGTCACGTGGCTCTACGGCGGACCGCTGCGGTTCGGCGCGCAGGTGCACACAGCGCCCGTCTCGCGGGGCGCGAGGATTCCATCGATCGAACACGTGCTGCCGAGCCTCAGGGGCAGCGCGCTGTCGTACGCGGTGGTGCTGGCCTTGGTTGTTCCGCTCGCGGCGCGGTGGTACCTCGATCGGACCCGCGGGGGGCTACGCATCCGCGCGCTCGGCGCGAGCCCGCAGGCGACGCGAGCGCTCGGCCACTCGGTGCTCTCGACCACCGTGCGAACGATGGCGATCTCCGGCGCTCTCTCGGGGCTCGTCGGCGTCCACTATGTGCTGGGATTCAAGGGCTACGCAGAGGACGGCCTCGGCGCGGGCGTCGGATTCGCGGGGATCGCCGTCGCGATGCTCGGCGCAGGGCGGCCCGTCGCAACGATCATCGCGGCGCTGTTGTTCGGCGCGCTCGCCCAAGGCGGGCTCTCGGTCAACGCCGTCGTCCCCTCGGACACGCTGCTCCTGGCGCAGTCGATCGTGCTCGTCTCCGTGGGCGCGGTCGTCGCGCGTGAGCTCCGCGCGCAGCGGCGGGAGCGCAGCCGATGAACAGCATCCTCGTATTTCTCGCGCAGTGCCTCACCGCGAGCACGCCCCTCGTCCTGGCGGCCCTCGGCGGAACGCTCAGCGAACGAGCCGGCGTCGCCACGATCGCCCTCGAAGGCTACCTGCTCGTCGGCGCTTTCTCCGCGGCGTGGGGGGCGCTCGCGACGGGCTCTTCGATCGCCGCGTGCGCGATCGCCTTGATTTCTGGTGCGCTCATGGGCGCGCTCTTCGCGCTCTCGACCGTGACCTTGCGCGCCAACGCCATCGTCGCGGGGGTCGCGATCAACCTCTTCGCGGGCGCCTCGACCCGGGTCGCCCTCAAGGTCCTCTACGACTCGGCGAGCAACTCTCCCCCGCTGCTCGCGCGCGCTCCCAGGACGGGTTCGATTGGCGTGGTCTCGATGCTCGAGGCGCTGTCGCAGCCGGTCTTCTACCTCGCGCTCGTGGCGGTCGCGGTCGTGCTGGTGATCGTCCGCTCGACGCCGCTCGGGATGCGCATCGAAGCTGCGGGCGAGCACCCCGAGGCGCTCTCGGCGCGCGGCGTGTCCGTGGACCGAACTCGCTGGATCGCGCTGGTCCTCGGCGGCGCGCTCGCGGGCCTGGGCGGCGCGCACCTGTCGCTCGCGCAGCACGAGTTCGACGGGGATTTCTCGCGCTGGCCGCGGTGATCGTCGGCGGATGGCGCCCGGCGCGGGTCGCGGCTGCGTCCTTCGCGATCGGCGCGCTCTACGCGCTCGAAGCGTCGCTCGCGGGAAGGCCGGGCGTTCCGACGGTGCTCTTGCAGACTCTTCCCTTCGCCGTGACCCTGGTGGCGGTCGTCGGGCTGGTGGGCCGCGTTCGCGCGCCGCGCGCGCTGGGGTAGTGCGCGACGGGGTCGCGAAAAAATTCTTCTCTCGTACGCAACGTCTTCGGGACCCCCTGGATAGGGCCCACGCGTCGCGTCGTTGTGCGCCCAAGACCGGGCCGTGGCCCCGCGACACGAGGAGAGAACATCATGTCAATCGAAGTGAACCAGGGCCAGGGATCGATCAACAACAACACCAACTACGCTGCCGAGTACGAGTTCGACGATTTTCAAAACATCGTGGTCGGCAAGCTGGCGACGCGACTGAAGTGGCTGGGGTACGCAGTGGTGGTCTTCATGGCGACGCAAGCGCTGCTCGCGATCGCTGTCGTGTCTCACAACCCCGGCAAGCTTCTCGAGGTGATGATCACGTCGATCTTCACGGGCTGCTTCGCGGCGCTGATGCTGTCGGCGTCCCGGTCGTTCTCGAAGATCACCAAGACGCAAGGCGAGGACATGACGCACTTGATCGATGCCCTCGGCAAGCTCTCGTCGGTCTACGCAGCGCAGTCGGTGCTCGTGTTCATCGGCGCGGTCTTCGTCGGCCTCGTCGCGCTGGTCGTGCTCGTCGCGCGTTGAACAGAGTGACGAACAAGAGCATTCGCGCTATCGCAGTCACTCGTGGCGCTCTCGAAAGAGGTTGAAAGAGCACTGATCAACGTCGTTCAACTGTTGGGCGACAAGGGGGGACGCGAGGGGTGTCGACGGTTGGTGCGAGCGTTGGACGGGCGGGTTGCGGCGCTGTCACCGTCGCTGATCGAGAGGCCGTTTCACACAGCGGACATCGACGCGTTCGCCAAGAGCGAAGGGGTGCTGACACGCAAGGACAGCGAGGGGGCGGGGCAGCTACTTCGGCGCATCCGCGACGCGCTCCACCTGCCATCGTGGCCGCGGCTCGTCGCTCTCGCGACCGAATGGAACGCTGGTGACGCGCCAGAGATCGACGTCGCTCGCGCGCTGCAGGAGCCGTTTTTTCAATGGTGGAACACCGCTGACGACCCCGCTCAACTCGTCACCGTGCTCCTGGCGGACGTCCAGCTGCACCGCACATGGAATCAACCCCAATTGGATCGCGCTTCGCTCGCTGTGATCGACCTCGCCGGCGAACAGTCGGGCCTCTGGCAGAGCTACCTCGGCCTCGACCCCGACGAAGCGCTCGACGCTGCGCGCGCGCTGCTCCTCGACGCAAGCGAGGTCGGTCTTCGCACAGAACAGCGCGCGATCGTTCGAGGCGTCGTCGAGCGCTGCAACGAAATCGGTCGATGGCCGGACGCCTGGCTTCCCACGACCGAGATCGCGCGGGCGCTCGCAGCCTCGCTGACGCTCGCGCTCGTGTCACCGCCGGACAAAGAGCTGGGACGCGCCGCGCTGCTCGCGCTCGAAGCGGCCGAACAACGCCTGCGCGAGTCGCGGTCCTACCCGCGAGCGAACAAGAAGGTCGACGCTCGTCTGCGCCTCGAGCAACGCAAGCAGTGGAGCAACACGGTTCGCGCACGCGGAGGGTGTCCAGAGCTCGAGCGCTGGGTCGCGATGGACCGGGCCATCGGGAGATAGCGCGGAGCCTGAGGTTGGAAGAAGACACGCCACGAGCTCACTCGGGCGCGTGTCGCCAACCGAAGGCGGAGCCACTTTCGTGCGGAGCCTGAGGTTGGAAGAAGACACGCCACGAGCTCACTCGGGCGCGTGTCGCCAACCGAAGGCGGAGCTGTATTCGTGCGGAGCCTGAGCAGGGAACCGGATTTCGGTTCGAAAATGCACATCCGCAGGAAAATCAGTAGCGGCGTCAACACCCAAGCGGCACCACGCTCGCCTCACGGCC
>LNEO01000263.1 GCA_001465015.1 Deltaproteobacteria bacterium Ga0077539
GATGCAAGGCGACGGGTGCGGCGGTTCGCTCGACTGCGGCACATGCAGCGTCGCCGGCGAGACCTGTGGCGGTGGCGGAACGCCGAATCGGTGCGGCGTAGGGCCATGCACACCGACGACGTGCGCAGCGCTGATGGCAAACTGCGGCTCCGTGAGCAACGGGTGCGGCGCTCTGCTCGATTGCGGAACGTGTCGCGCCCCTGAAGCGTGTGGCGTCGTGCGTCCCAACCAGTGCACGCCCACGACGTGCGCGGCGCTCGGCGCGCAGTGCGGAACCGCGCCCGACGGCTGCGGTGGAACGCTGACGTGTCCAGCATGCCCGGCCGGACCATCGGTGGCGCCAACACGTGCGGCACGGTCACGATCGACGCGGGCATCGACACAGGCTCGATGACGACGGACACGAGTACGCGCGACACGGGGACAGTGCTCGATTCGGGGGCTACGCGGGACGCGGGGCGTCCGGTCTCGTGCGACGGCGTTCCCACGGATGTCGGCAACCGCTACCAGCCGCTCGCACAGACCGGCTGCACCGGCGAGCTGGCGACGGCGGATCGACTCGCGCTGTACGTGCCACTGTACGCGCGCGAAGGCGACAGACTGCTGTTCTGCGCCACTGTCTCGGGCAGTCTGCGGGCGAGGTGCCCGGCGACCGGCCGAGTCGAGGAGCTTCGCTTCACAACAGTGCGCGGCTCCGGCTCGCCAGGGATATTCACGATCCGCGACTGCGCGCTGGTTGCGCACAACTGCCAGATCACATTCGCCGTCGGTGCCGCGCCGCGCGTGGTCTGCGACCGTTCCTGCACGCTCCAGGCGTCGAACCCACCCACGACAGGGGCACCCACCGGCGTCGGTGGTGGTGGCATGTGCGGAGGGTTTCCCGCCAATCAAGACACGGTCGTCAGCATGAGTCCTACGATCAGTACGTGTGTCGGGCAGCCTCGACACTCGGCGCGCTCTGCGACTTCAACGCAGCGTCGAGGCACTCGATCACGTAGAGCACCCCTTGGAGCGCACGAAAGCGCTCAGTGCGCAGCAACTCACGATTGAGACGCACGCGATGATCGTCGCCTTCGCGTGATCTGTCTTCGGCTGTACTTCGCCGCTCCCGAGCCAGCGGAAATGCACATCAGGGTCGAAGCCTGGCTCCGTAGGGTCCAGGAGCAACGGCTGTTCGTCTCGGTCCTCGTCGGCCTTCGACGACCAACGCTTCGACGAATCTCGCACGGGAAAGAAATTGCGCTTCCAGCCGCTGTTGCAGTCCTTGCACGCAAGGAGGTAGTTGCTCCACCGGTACGCGAGCCACTCGTAGCCAGCACGATCCGACGCGGGGTCCTCGCTAGGGTGCTGCTCGACGAAGCGCTGCTCGCGCTCGTCCCACACCTTCGGCGGATAGAGCAACGCGTTCTCGTCCACGCCTTCCGTGATCCAATGCATCACGCGCCCCTTGGGGCGTACGTGCTCGACGTCGATCTCGCGGCTGCGGTCACGGCGCAGCTCGCAGTACGCGCACTTTGCGATCGTGTCGTGCTGCGCGATGCGCGACTTGTGGTCGCTCCAGTGCGGCTCGAAGAGCTCCTTCTTCTTCTCTTTGCCGCGCTTCGCGACCTCTTCGAGCCACTCGGACTCCTTGCCGACCCATCCCGGTGGTGCGTCCGGACGAACGATTGCGAGCATGCCCCCTCCAGCGTTCCTACTCGTCGATCTCGCGACCCAGCAAAGCCTCGGCGAAAGCGTTTCCTTCGTCTGTCATCTTTCCCTCGGGCGCGATTCGCCGTGACCGTTGGTCGACGAGCGATCCGCCGCCCGCGCCCAAGACGCTTCGGATCTGCGCTTCGAGCGTCTGTCGCTGCGGGTCCGTGTCGGGCACGCCCTTGCGCAAGAGCGCCATGTGCTCGTCGAGCAACGCCCGCGTCGCGCTGTCGAGCGTGTCGCGTACGTCGAACAGGTCGAGCAACACGCGATCGATGTCGCTGCCCGGCATCACGTCGCGCTGCTCGATCACCACGCGCGGTGAAGACGTACTCTCGCCGCTGCCCTGTTCGCGGTGCATCACGAACACCTCGCCCGGACGCGCGCCGTGCACGGTCAGCGGGTTGTGCGTCGTCACCACGAAGCTCATCTTCGGAAACAGCCGCCGCACATCATCGATGATCCTCATCTGCCACAGCGGATGGAGGTGCAGGTCGATCTCGTCGACGAGCACCAACCCCGTCATCGAAGCCAGCACGTCGTCCGGCATCGACTCGTTGGCGTGGTGAGCAATCCAGCGCGCGACGAGGTCCACGAGCCAACCCGCGGTGGTCAGGTAGCCGTCGCTCAATTGGTCGAAGCGCACGCGCCCGAACGACGGGTGGCGCACATAGAGCTCGCGTCCGTCCGCGTCGATCTCGGTGATCCCGAGGATGCGCTCGAACGCCACGCAGATCGCGTCCCACGCGCGCTCGTCGGGGCCCTTGTACTCGGGCTCGAGCTTGTCGCGGACGTTCTTCCCGCGCTCGGACAAAACGAGCTTCCTCTGCTTGTCGAGCCACGTCGGCGCGTGAACCAAGGACGACGGAAGCTCGAACAACGAGTGCAGATTCGCCACGCCTCGCAGCTCCGCGCTGCGATCGGGCTCGCCGAGCGCGGTGCTCCGCCGAACGCCGTACCCGACGACCCACGGCTTGTGCAGCGGATCCGCGGAGATCGTCTCGACCGCCTCTTCGTTGTCCTCGTTCTTTCGCACGCGGCACTCGAAGGGGACCTTGTTCATCGTGACGCGAACGCGGCCTTCGACGCCGTTGCGCAAGAGCCGCAGGCGCGCCGTGAGCAGCTTGGTCGCGGTGTCCTGATCGAGCAGCGCGAGCGCGAGCGCTCGGAGCAATGTGCTCTTCCCGGCGCCGTTTTCGCCGAGCAAGACGATCCACTGTCCGCGGCCGTGCTCGGGCACAGGGAGGGCGCCGCGCACCTCGGGCGTCTCCGCAAACGCGCGGAGCCCGGACAGGGTGTCGATCGATTCGATCACGAGGGGATTGGTACGACGAGCCGCGCGTTCGGGCGAGAGGCCCGGGAGCTTCAAGCGCTGCCACGCTTCGTCACGCAGGAGTGATCCTTGGTGCGCGGCGACGATCTGCGCGAGCGGGCTGGGTGGAGGGCGTGGCGCAGGCGGGTCCTCGCGCAGCCACGGACGATCCGCGAGAAACGCTTCGACGACCTCGGGAGCAAAGGGTTCGATCGCCCCGACGCGCGCGAGCTCGTACGTGAGCGGCGTGCAGCGTTCGGCGCGGGGGAGTGGAGTCGGACTCGACGACCGAGCCAGCAGCAGATTCAGCAGAGGTAGTCCACGCGTCGAGATGTCGTCAGGCCATGGTGCTCGATCGCTCCAATCCGATTCGAGCATCTCTGCGACGGTCGCAAACCGACGTTCATTGTTCAGATCGGTTGGGACCGACACCTCGCCTCGCTCGATTCGGTCGGCGAGTTCGCGCAAACGCGGCGGCGAACCTGCCCAGCGCACCGCCGAACCGACATACCAAACGCAGGTGGACCAGTACCTTGCGTCAGCCAGTTCTGGCGGTGCAGCTGCGATGAGGCGAAGCAGTGACGCAACACGCTCGGCTGACCGATCCAAGGCAAGCCCTTCGAGCGCCGCGACGATGTCCCAACCAGCCAGCGCACGATCCGCGTCAGACCACGGCTCGAGAGGAAGAATCCGGCTCGTATCGATTCCCATGGCAGTCCAGATGACCTCGTGTTGGAACACGATGCCCGACGCCAAATTCACAGACGTGGCCGACGGCTTCGACGTCACCGCCACCGTCGCATCCCCGTAGCCGAGAATTGCGGGCGGAAACCAGCGCCACCGCTTCGCAATGAACTCGCGCCACCACCGGTCCTGATCTTCGATTGGTTGTGGTCTCGCAAATTGAGTCAGGACTCGAGCTGCCTCTTTCGTCGTGGGCTCGAATTGCTGTGCGACCAACTCGGCCTCGGGCTCGTTTTTTGACAGCAACGGAGCGAGGAGCGTCCAACCGGGGCGCGCTCGGTTGTCACCAAACGCACGCGCGGCGGCCCGAACAACTGCGCTCACCCACGTCGGGCGAATGGAGATCCAACAAGCAGCCCCAGCAACGATCGCCCCAATCGTCTCGTACAGATCGTTGGCAGTGAAGAGTCCTTCGTAGAACTCGGAGTCGAACACATCCGCCTCGCGTGCAGAAGCAAGGGCTCGATCGAACAAAGGTCGCTGCACCCAAGGCACATCCACCTCGTTCAGCACCTCGAGCCACCACGCAGCGACGCGCGCTCCGAGCGCAAGTCGTTCGTCGCCGAGCCCTGCAAGCGCATCAAGAACACCGAGCAACACGGTCGTGGCGAGCTCGATTCCGTTGCGATCGTCGCGCCGAACCAGCTCGCACACCGCAAGTTCGACAACATTGGTGAAGTACTTGTCCAGCGCCACCGCACGGAGCCGTTGCACTACCGTATCGCGGCCTTCGTCGAGGAGCGCGATCGCCGCGAAGTACTCCTGAAACGAGCGGATCCCGAAGCCAAACCCATCACTGTGTAAGCGCCGCAGCAGCACCAACCGCTCGCGGCTGAAGCGGATCAAGACATCTGCGCGACGCCGAGCTTGCTCGTCATCGAGGCCACGTTCGAGCAGCAAGCCGACGAGCAGGGCCCGACACTCGTCCGCCGACAGCTTTACGTTTGCGCGTGTGTCATCCGCGCTGCGCGCCTGAAGAACCAACGCGATCCGCGCATGGAGTCGGCGGAGAATACCCTGATCTTCGAGCCGCACATCAGCAGCCCCCCGCTTGTTGATCTCCCGCTTGAATAGCGTCTCGAAGAACAGCTCGAACAGGGCGGCGCGATTCGAGGGCAACGCATTCGTGAGGGCGACCAACGTCACCAACGTCACATGAAGCGGCGTATGCGCAACCGTCATCGCGACTTTGCCCGAGAACGCCTCCCGCACACGTTTCAGCGCGGCGTCGGATTCGGAACCCGAGCCCAGCCAACCACGCACCAACCGTTCGCTCATCTCCTTGGCGAGCTTGAATCCGAGCGGCTGCAACACCAGTTCACCCATCCCGGCGAACTCGTCCTCGTAGCCCTGCGGCCTCGTCGTCACCACGACGCGATCGCCGCGCTGCGCCAGCGCGATGATCTCTCGCACCATCGCATCGCGCGTCGGCCCGCGAACGACCTCGTCGAGGCCGTCGAACAACCACAACAACGGCGCCGCTTCGCGCATTCGCGCTTCGAGCAGCGCGACGTCGTACGCGTTGCCCGAGCGCTGCGCGATCTGCTGCGACAACAAGTGCCACACGGTCTCTGCGCCGGGTTTGCGCGCCGAAGCCCACGTGGGCAGGTCCACGCGCAGCGGAACCGTCGTGGGCAGCGTCGCTCCTTCGAGCGACTCGCGTACGGCCTTCAGCGACTCGCGCGCACGCGTGTACGCCTTGCGCGTCTTCTCGCTGAGCAATGCATCCTCGATCCATGCGTCGCGCAACAAGAGCGCAGCCATCGCGGTGAGCGAGCTCTTGCCCTCGCCCGGACCACCGATGAGCAACAGGTGAGCCGAGCCCCATTCGTTCACGGGTTGGTCGGGTGGCCCAGAGAGCTGCGTACCCAACACCGCCTGAAGCCCGCTCTCGGTCTCTTCCTCTCGGCCGCGGACCGTCATCGGAAGCGCCGGCAAGTCGACGAAGACGTCCCCCAGCATCACTTGCGCATCCGCGTCCGCGCCGGCCTCCACCAGACGCGCTCGCGCATCGTCCGCGGACGTCGCAGCGAACCACTCTTGCACCGCGGCCGGGAGAGCCACGCTCGGCTTCGTCCACCGGCGCGGGTCCGTGAAGATTCGCCACGCCACGCTACGAGGAAACCGAAACCGATCCGCCACGAGTTGATCCTACGCCGCCGATCGCGGTGCGAAAAGCTTGCTCACACTCCGCTCGTCGTTCCACGATCTGCACATGGCGGTCGCGAAGAAGAAGGTAGCGAAGAAGACACCGGCAGCCCAAGCGTCGCGCGAGGCACGCGCGAAGTCGTCTGGAGCAAAGAAGAAGTCCTCCGACAAGACCGCCAAAGCGCGCGCCGAATACGCAGAGCTCCTGCGCGAGATCGAAGACGCCGAGCTCGACGCGCAGCGCGGGTGGGACCGATTGTGGGAGGCGTCGCGCATCGTCGTTCGCAAGCGCTACTACCTGTTCGACGAGGACGCGCCTACGGCTGCAGACTGGATCCTCGCGCACACGGGAGAGCTCTACCGCACGGCGCAGCGCAACATGACCGTCGCGGCGCTCTCGTCGCCCGACGAGCAGCGCGAGTACAAAGTGACGCGCATCGGGCTCGCGTACGCGATCGACGAAGCACAGCGCGCGCTCGACGCGGCGAAGAAGAAGGTCGACTACACGCCGCCCGAGACCCCAGAGAAGCTCGATCTCGCGAAGCTCCGTTACGAGGTCACACGGGACGGGACGAAGTCGACGCTGGGCCTCGCCGACGTGAGCACCGACGAACTACGAGCCATCTTGCGCGGTCTTCGCCGAGGATCGAAGCGAGACGACTCGCGGTTGGGCCCCACGGCGGCGAAGCTCGTCGCGAAAATCGCCGCCGACAAATCGCTCGACAACGTTCGCGTCATCGAGCGCGGTGGAGAGATCTCGCTCTCGGGCGTTCGCGCGGATCAACTGGGGGTGCTCGGCGCGGTGTTCTCGGCGATCTCGCGCGAGCGATCGTAGCCTCCAGTGACTACACGGTGGTCACCAGTGACTACCCGATAGTCACCAGTGACTACACCCTCTGCTTCTCCCTCTCTGCCGCGACGCCCGCCTCGATCGCCTCGCCCGCTTCACTCACCGCGCCCGCTTCTGCGCGCACGCCCGTCGTCGCTCGCTGCTCGCGCGCCGCGTTGATCGCCCTCGCGAGCGCCGCGGTGTCCTCGGACGAGAGCAACACCGTGTGCTGCTTGTCGCCCTCGCGAAACTCGAGAGGATAGGACATCCAACCGCGGTCGGTCGCCCACGCGTCCGCTGTCGGCGACCCGATGGCCCGTTGCCTCGTCTGCGCCCTTCGGCCCTTTGCTACCGCGCCGCGATCGTCCCACCGCCCCGCACCGTGCGTTCGCCGCTGGTTTCACAGGCGATA
>LNEO01000264.1 GCA_001465015.1 Deltaproteobacteria bacterium Ga0077539
CTCCATGGCCCGGCGCTCGGCGATCCGACGCGTCTCGGGATCTTGCGACATCTGCTGCAACAACTTGTGCGCTTTTTCAACAGCCGGGTCAGCCATCGTTACCTCCTGCAACTCTTCGTCGCTGCGGGCCGCGAGGAATCGCGCACCTCGCCCATCGAGACTCTCTTCAGCCTGCCGCTCGATCAGCGTCCGCGCCGTGTTTCTCACGCAGCGCCCGCGCGTACATCTTGCGATACGCGATGATCGCCCCGTCCGCCTTCACGAGGATCTCGTCCTCTGCGATCAACGGCGTCTGCGGCTGCGAGACGACGACCCCCTCGTCTTGCTTGAAGATCTTGTCGTTGGACAGCGCCATCACGCGATCGACCAGCCACCCCAACACCGGAATCGTCACGAACCCCTGATACGTCCTCAAGTACGTGCGCGTCCTCGTCGCGTCGATCGGCGCGAACGCCGCCACGATGCTGAGCTTGTCGCTGATGTGATTCTCCCAGAGATTTGCCCAGTAGAAGTCAATGTAGAAGCCCGAGCGCGGGTCCTCTCGGGCCTCGCCCGGCCACGCCGTGATGCGCGTCTCTTCTTCGACGTGATGCACCGTCATCGCCTCGGGCATCCCTCGGCCGATCGTGCTCTTGTGCACAAACGGCAGGTGAAACGGGTCGAGCTGGTTCTCGATGACCCGCACGAAGCTCGCGTTCCACTCGCGCGCGATCGTGTGCGCGCGGTGGTTGCCCGCGTGCAGGTGCGCAAAGCGCGGGATCGCCGGCAGCTCCTTCGGCGCTTCGCCCCAATAGAGCCAGAGCCAATCGTCCTGCTCGCGCACCGTGTACGCGCGAGTGTCGAGCGCCTTGGGGATCTTTGCTCCCGGCCCCAGCACCGGCAGATGCTTGCACGCCCCGTCGCCGTCGAACTCGAACCCGTGAAACGGGCACGCGACGCAGTCCCCTTTCACGCGCCCCAACGAGAGCGACGCGCCGCGGTGCTTGCAGCGGTCGTCGAGGCACGCAATCGAGCCGTCTTTTCTGCGAAAGACCACGAGATCGACGCCGAAGCGCCGCAGCTTCACCGGGCGATTTCGTGGGACCTCGTCGCCCTCTGCGATCGCGTACCAGCCGGGCGCGTACTCGACGGTGTTCGTCGGTTCGGGAGGCTGCGACGGAGTGTTCATCGTGGTGTTGGATGTCCGATGAGGGCCGCAGGTAGCAAGTGATTCCGAGGAGGGGGGCCTGGGTTGACAGTGGCCGTGGCCGTCGCGACAGTCCGCGGTCTCTCCGCGTGTACCTCAGCTAGTGAGAGACCCGGGCTCCTTACCCGGTCGGCGCAGGTGCAACTCCTGTCACGCGGTCCGCGACGCCCCTTCGAGGGCGTCGAGTTCTTCCACGCGAAGCTCAACAGTCGAGCGCTGGGCTTGTTACCCGGTGGGTGCGGGTGCGACTCCCGCCGCGTGGTCCGAAAGCGAGAATCATTCGAATGAGCGACGAGGGTAGGGCGGTCACTCCGAACCCCGGCTATATCGCCGGGCTCATCGCGCGCGCGCTCGATACGGCGTCGAGCCACGAAGATGCCCTGACGCGCGAGGCCGCAGAAGCGAAGATTCGCCGGTTCGTCTCGGTGCTCGAGGGGATGCGCTCGGGCGATCTGTCCGTGGGCTCGCGCACGCCTGTGAAGGGCGCCCCTGCGTGGGCCACGCTCGAGGTCGTGAAGGGGGGCTTCGCGACGGGGCAGCTCCTGGCCAACGGTCCCCTCGTCGAGCACGAGACCGAGGCGCTCTCGGCGCTCTCGAGTACGCCCGAGGGCGCTCGATTCGCAGGCTCATTCGCGACCGAGCGCGCCGCGCTCAACGCGCACGCGCTCACCGAAGAAGGCCTCGCCGCGCTGCTCGAGCGCGTGCAGAAGGGAACGTTTCGCGTAGCCCTCCCCGAGGAGGGCGCGCTGCTCGTCGTCGCGTGGCTCTTGGCTCGAGGCGAGCGCGCGCAGGCCGCAGCGATCCTCGATGCGATCGGATCGCACTTCGATCGACTGCGGTTCTACCCGATCGCGAGCGACAAGCCCGCGCCCGAAGCGGCCGTGGTGAGCTTGCAGTCTGCCCGTGAGGTGGCCGAGAAGCTGCGCACGAAGCGCACGCCCAAGGACGTCACTCGCATGCGGGAGTCGCTCGCGTGGGGCCCCGTGCAAGACCGCGTCGTCGCGATGCTCGTCGAGACGCTGAGCTCGAACATCACCGTCGCGCGCGACGAAGTGGGCGCGCTCGTCCGCGACGGCAGCGGCAACTACGTCGTCGACGGCGGGACCGTGGGCGCCAAGAGCACTGATGCGTGGAAGTCCCGCGCCCGCGCGCTGCTCGCAGAGATCGACGCGATGAAGCGCGGCGCGACGCTCTCGAAGAAGCTCACATCCCGCAAGGAGAGCTTCGCCACCCTCGTGGATGCGCTCGAGACGCTCGCGACCGGCGGCGCGCTCGGCGCGAGGCACGCTCACGTGCGACGCATGCTCGCGACCGCCATGCACAAGCGCGGCGCTCCGGGCTCGCAGAAGCTCACGGCCTTGCGCGACGAGCAGGCGCGCGTCCGCGCGATGCCTCTGTCCGCGGCGGTGGCCAAGGTCCTCGCGGCGCGGCTCGACAAGGTCGAGCGCGGCCTCGGGTTGAGCGCGATCGAGCCCTACATGATCCCTGTGGACTCGCGCGAGGCGATCGAAGGAGCGCCCGCGGGAGCGAGCGTTCCCTCGACGTTCGAGCGCTCGCTCGCGCGCGCGTTGGAGGCGTCGCTCGACGAGCTGGTCGAGCGCGGCGTGATCACGTCGGGTGAGGTCCTCGCGATCCTCGCCCCCAAGGTGACCGCGCAAGTGCGCGCGGCGGGCATCGCCGACCCGGACCTGCGTCGCGTCTATGCTGCGATTTATGCGGCGTTTCGTCGCCGTCGCTCGCTGTTGCTCGTCGATCTCGCCAAGCAAGTGCAGCTCGAAGAGCTCCCGTGGATCGCAGCGGTCGACAAGCATCGCTCGCGCTCGCTCGGCGTCGTCGAGCAGTCGCGGCAGACGTTTGCGCAGCTCGCAGAGCTCGCGATTCGCAGCTTCTCCGAGCGCATTCTGCCCAACAAGCTGCTGCAGGAGTTTGTCGCGCTCTCGAAGGGCGCCGAGTGGAAGGTGCCGATCGTCGAGGAGCTGGCCGCAGACATTTTCATGGGCGCGTTCAGCGAGAAGTTCGTGCACGCCGCGAAGGCGAGCGCCACGCTTCTGCGCGGCACGCTCTACGAGCGCTACTACGAGCTTCCGTTCGACGAAGTGCTCGCGATGAAGATCACCAAGGGGCGCTACGGCGGAGTCGACGCGTTCGCCGCGCTCTGCACGCGTCTCGCTGGCGACAAGCCTGGAGGCTGGTCGGTGGCCTACAACGGCACGATCATCGAGCAACAGCAGCTCTTGACCACGCACAACCTGGCGCCCCTGTTCGTCGAGCTGTCGCTGAAGCAGCGGCTCGGCGACGGCGTGCTCCTCGAGATGGCGCAGCGCAATTTCCAGTGGATCCTCGAGCAGCACGCGCAGAAGCTGCCCCTCGGTCACGCGCAGCTCGTGCGCTTGAAGAACACGGCGTACGCCTGGCGGCAGGCGGTGTTCTTTCTCGCGCTGCTCTCGGTCGAAGAGCAAAGGACGTTCGTGCGCTGGGCTCGCGCGCAGCTCGCGGAGGCGAAGGATCCCTTTCGCACGCGCTTCGAAGCGGCGATCGACGGGCTCGCGATGTGCGTCGAGGGGGGGCGCTTCGGACCGAACGGCGAGGCGCGCTACGACGGCCGCGAGGCGCGACGCTTTCTCGGGTGGACCCTCGGTCGCCACTGGCTCTTCGGTCCAAAGCCCTGAGCGCGCTCAGCATCGAGCGACGGGCGATGGGCAACGGGCGACGGGCAACGGGCGGCGGGCAGCGGGCTCACTTGAAAAGAGGTGTTTCTCGCACGGGGTTAACAAACCCCGTGCTGGGCGCCGTTCGAAGACTCACGGCGAAAGGTGCGCTTCGCGCGACCACCGTCAGACCGCGCAGCAACGGGCAACGAGCGACGGG
>LNEO01000265.1 GCA_001465015.1 Deltaproteobacteria bacterium Ga0077539
TCAACGTCGGTTCGAGCGGGCCGACACCCGCGCAGGCACTCAACGGTGCCGTTGGGCTCGCCAACAACCTCGTCGGTCTCCTCGAAGAGAATCCCGAGCTGAAAGCGGTGTTGCCGCCGCAAGCGCACGCGGCGCTGATGGCCATCAAGATCGCGAGCGCAGCCGCGAAGAGCGGACAGCTCAAGGCGGTGGCGAAGAAGATCCCGAAGGCGGCGGCGACGGTCGCAGCGGTGTTGCGGAGCATCCTGTGAACGACAGCGACCCGCGGATGACCGAGTACCAGATCCTCGCGAAGGCGCAGGCCATCGGCAAATGGGGATTCAGCATCGACTACCTGCTTACCGGTGGGCAGGACCTGCTGACGACGCAAGTTCCGGTCTGGGCCGCACGGCCGTGGGTGGTGCAGCTGAACGGGTTCAAGTACCAGCGCGGCAACCTTCAGCCGACGCTGAACAGCGTGAATCCCGACGGGCAGACCGCAACCCTCGTGCGAGCTCGCGTGTTCTTCGGAACCGACGCTGTGGCGGAGGAAGTCGTGGTTGACTATCCGTTCTCCGGGTGTTCGTTCGCGGTGCACGGAGCGCTCGTCCGTGTGCGCGTCGACCCTCCGGCGGAAGCGTTCTCGGCCGGCATCACGCTCCCGCCGATGTTAGGCGGAACGCTATCTCCGGGATCTACAGCGCGAGGTGCTGTCTCGCAGGTTGCCGGCGCGACGTTCACGACGCAGATTCCGGCGATCGCGCCGGCGCAAACGATCATCGTGAACATTCCGCGGCGCGCGGTCGCGTATCAGGTGATGTACACCGCGCAAACGTTGGCCACCACGGCCATTCAGGTCTCGGAGACCGTCGGACAGGGAGCGAACACGTTCGTTGCGTATGACTACGGCCTCAACGGTGGTGGCGGCGAAGAACTCGGCGGGCAGGGCATCGGCGGAGGAAGCGGGACGTACTTCGTTTCGCAGTATCGCGCGCGCGATTGGATTCGTCTGTTGCCTCAGGCGAACACGTTGACCGTGCAGAACACGGGCGGTGCTCCGACGTCACTGCAAGTGCAGTTTCTCCTCGACCTAGGATAGACGATGTCTATACGAACGCTATACATCGGCGACGTCGACGCGAAGCTGCAGCGTTCGCCTGGCGACCTGTTGCCTGGCGAGGACCCGCGCGTCACGCGCGTTGCGCCGGCACCTCTGCCGCCGACGATAGCGCCGGGAAACGGGTACGGCGCGACGAGGGCGAACGGCGTGCGGCACTGGGGCATCGACATCGCGAGGCACCCCGACGAGCTCGTTATCGCCCCCGAGCACGGCACCATCGTTGACGTGTGGACCGACAACACTACGCAGAACTTCCAGGGTTACGGCCCGGGCGGCGTGTTGCTCAAGGGAGACAGCGGCGTGTTTCACTTGCTCGGTCACCTCGATCCGTCGCGGTGGTCGCAGTCGAGTCGGCCGACCGTCGGCGAAGTGTTCGAGGTCGGCGAGCAAGTCGGACACACCGCGCCCACCGGTACGGATGGCGTCGGCGCAGCTGCGCCGCACGTGCACTGGGAGGTGCGCGTCAAGCCCATCGACACACCGACGACGCGACCGGCGAACACGTTCGATCCTCGTCGGTGGCTCGTCGGCGGCCGAGGCGTGCAGCTCATCTCGGAAGCGCCACCTCGAGGTGGCGGTGGCTCGGGGTGGATTCTGCTCCTCGTCCTCTTCGCAATGAGTCGTCGACGGTGACTCTGCTAGAGAAGCTCGCGCTCAAGCGCGAAATCGACAAGCTCCCTCCGATCGTCTGGATTCTGCTCGTCGCGGCGATGCTACGCTCGCGTAATGCGCGCAGATAGACAACCGACCATCGCGGCCATCCGCAAGTACAAGCCTCATCGCCTCGTCGCCGTCCTCCGTGACGGGAAGGAGCAAGAGATCGGCCTTTCGCGACGAGCGAACCGCTGGGAGGAGCTCGCGAAGCTCCTCGACGGCATCGACTGGGAAACGGTCAAGGTGCTCGACGAGAAGGGCGTCGTGCAGGGCGTCGTCGAGACGGACGAGGAGTCCGACGACGAAGAAGAGATCGACTACGTGACGATCCAGGTGGAGCGCCTCGTGAAGATCAATATGGAGTCTGTCGCGGTCGCGATGGGCGAGACGCGCCGCATGTTCGCGGACACGATGAAGGCGCAGGGCGACATTCTCGTCGCGATGTCGACGGCGATGGGCACGATGCAGGAAGCCTATACGACCGCGCTCGCGACGCAGAAAACGGCGCTGCTCGCCGCGGGTGTCGCAGGCGCCGAGGGTGACGGGGATAAGACCGTCGAGATGATGAAGATGGCGATGATGCTGATGCAGTCCAAACCGCAGCCGGCCGGTTGATATACAGGGTATAGACAACGTCTATCGGCCGTGCTACGTAGGGGCATGGCGAAAAACGCTGGCATCATGCTCCGGGCCGAACCGGCCCTCATCAAGAAGTTCCACGCGGCGCTCGAAACCGACGCGCGGATTCACAACTTCGAACAGAAGAACGCATCGGCGCAGATTCGCGACCTGATGCGGGACTTCATTACGCGCGTCGAGTCGACGGCGGCGAGCGCTGTCGCTGTCGAGGCGGGCGCGGTGCTCGGGCGAAAGCGCCGGGGGTGAGCACACGCGAGGAGCTGCGCAGCCGCATCGAGGCGGTTGTGTTGGACCACTACGCGGACACGCGAAGGTCTGCGGCTCTCGTCGACGACTTGGCAATGGTCGCCGAGGAGTTCATCAACGATTTCATTGCTGCGGTAGTTCAACGATGGAAGGAAAAGAACGGACAATGATGAAGACAATGTATATCGCTCTGATATGCGCCGCGATCGCGGCGTGCGGGACTGACAAGCGAGCGTTGCCGCCGTGCGATGCGCTCGGTTGCGGCATGGAGCTGCTCTGCTCCTCGAAGGAGCTTTGTCACTGCGACGGGCAGGCGTGCACGCCATGAGCGAAGAGCGAGTCAAGGCCGTGATGTTCCGGTACACCGACGAGAAGCGCGTGCAGCCGGTCGCATGCGAGGTGCTGACAAAGGACCTCGGGACCGGAAGCGTCGAGGTGCAGATCATCATCGCGGGCGACTGGTTCGCGACGCTCGCGATCGAACGCAGCGAGCTGTGGCCGGCGAGCGCCGGTTACGTTGACCGTGACCTGCGGAAGATCGCGGTCACGTGCACACGCGCGGAGGGGCAGGAGATCCTCGCGCTGCTCGTCGAGGGATACACGTTCGGCGAGGCGTGGGTGTTGCGGCTGCGCCCGAAGCCGGTCGAGTACCTCTCGCCGCCGAAGACGTGCAACGGGTGCCGCGAGCGCTACTCGTCGATCCTGGAGAAGTGCCCGAAGTGCAACTGCGAGGCGTACGAGATCGATTCTTGACGCGCCCGCGCTGACCTCGAGACAAGGGCTCCCCCTGCCCCCCGGCCTCCCCCGCCGTCGCCGGCGCGGGTGCTTGGAAGAGGGAAGAGAGGCGACAACGAGATAGGAAAACGGGCCGCGTGTCAACTGAACACGCGGCCAGTGCCGCTCCCGGGGGGGGATCTCGCGAGGTTGCGGCCAATCCGGAAACCGCGGTACGACGTCCCGAACAAGAAACGACCCCGGCACGGTGGCAACCGCCCGGGGTCAAGGAAGGTGGCGATGGAAGCGCCGACCGACGGGACAGATCTACACGAAAAACCGGCGTGGGGCGAGCTGCACGCGCAAACGGCGTGGCGGCGGGCATGTCTGGCTTACCTTGCCCCGACCGAAGGGAGGGAGACGCAACAACTGTCCCCCGTCGACGAGGGGCTGTGGCGCGAGCTGATGACCCCCCATCGCGACCGGTGGACCGCGCGATCGGGGGAAACGGACCTGACGCCCTCCCAGCGTGCGTACGCGGTCGCTAGAGCGCGCAGCCTGGACCGGACGTATGAAAGTCGCGGCGCCGGCTGCGAGCGCGGAGGGCGCATGATGGCGTGCGGGTGTGGACCTCGGCCGGTGATGTTCGGCTGCCGGAAGCACCTGACGTGCGAGCGCTGCCGGAAAAAACGCGCTCGGAAAACCGTTGCACGTATCCGAAACGCCCTCGATGCGATGGTCCGCTCGTCGCCGAGCGGTCACATGGTCGTGATGGCGACCCTGACGATCGCACACTCGTCTGACGTCGAGGCAGACCGCAGGGAGCTCGTGGACGGGTGGAAGCGGTTCCGCAAGGCGTATCGTCGTCGGTGGGGAAAGTTCCCGTTCATCGGCGTCCACGAGGTCACAACCGGTCGCGATGCCCTCGGGCACATGCACGCGCACGTGCTGTGCGTCTGGCCGTGGCGCGACTGGGGCAAGCTGTCAGCGCTGTGGCGCGCAGCATGCCCGCGGAGCGCGCGTATCAACTTCCAGGCGTTGCGGAACCCGCGCGCGGGTGCCGAGTACGTTGGAAAATACGTGTCAAAGGGAGTCGACACGGCGGATTTCACACCCGAATTGCGCGCGCGCGTGCTCGCTGCCACCTACGGGTCACGGTGGCTGTTCACGTCGCGTGGTGTGTGGGTGCCGTTCGTCCCCCTTTGTCCGTGTTGCGGACAGTCGATCACGCGTGCCATCGTCGACGAATGGCTAACGCGAGCGCCCGTCTGTGCTGACGACCCTGTGGTCCGTTGGTGGGAGTGGCGTAGACCTGGTCAAGAGTCTATCCCAGAGATATACGAAGCCCACTAACGCGGTCGCGCTTGCCGCGATCGTTGCGACGCCCATCATGGTCGAGAACCCGGGGGCGCTCTCCGAGCTTGCGCGCGATGCGTTCCTGTTGCCGACGGGCATCGTCGCGCGGATGGGTGTGCTCGCCGCCGGGCGCGAGAAGAAGACGGACCCGCTGAAGGATGCGAGCGATGCGGCATGGTGGTCGAAGCCGTATCGGCTTGACCTGTGGACGAATCTCGGAACGTATATCGGCGTGCTAGACAAAGCGGGCGTCGATTCGGCGCTCGACTGGGGCACTCTCGAGGAGTCCATCGCAGCCGGCGACGCGAGCTCTATCGCAGTCGGTCTGTCCGAAGTTCGGACATGGCTCGACGAGATACACCGCGCGGGCTGGGGCAACTGCGCTCCGTGGATCATCCCGACTCGTCCGAAAGCCGGACAGTGGCCGACGCGCAACGCGGTGTGCATCAAGCAAGCGCCCGACCTGCGTCCAGTGGTCGACGCAGCTCCGCGGCTGCCGTCGATACCGTGGTGGCTCATCGTCGGAGCAATCCTGCTCGTCGGCGAGCGACGTAGATCGAGGAGATAGACATGGCAAAGAAGCGGCGTACCTCCAAGATGCCGGCGGGTCTCCGTCGGTACTGGAACAAAAAGCAAGGCGGTAAATCCGTCAGCAAGAAACGAAAGGGTCACAGCGTGGCGAAGAAAAAGCGCAAGAGTTCATCCCGTGGTCGTCGTCGCAAGTCGGTGCGTCGCCGTCGGAGTGGCGGCGGTGGCGGCGGTAGCATCCTGCCGATGATTGGCGCTCCGTCGAGGGAGAAAGCCATGGATATCGTCGGTGCCGGCGTCTACGGATACTTGGAGGTCAAAGCGAAAGCGGACCCCGAGAACTTCATGAACAAGATCCCGCGCCCCGTCGCGCAAATCGGGTACTCGGGCGGGACCGCGCTCGCGTGCTGGATTGCGGCGAAGTTCGCTCCGCCGAGCGTCGGCAAGTATCTTCGTCACCTCGGCAACGGCGCGGCCTCCGTCGCGCTCTACCAGATGGGCAAGCGTCAGGCGGCGGGCGGACAGCTCGCGTTCGCCTCGGCGGATGCCATCGAGGGCATCCCGACGTACGGCGTCGAGGGTGACTTCATCGACGGTGAAACCCTCGGCGCGCTCGCTGCGGAAGGCGAGTACGTCGGTGCCGAGTTCGACGAAGACGGCATGGTTGCCGGCGACGAAGAACTCGCCGTCCTCGGAGTCGAATGATCGTCATCGACAACACCGTCGTGCCGGGCGTCGTCGTCACGATGGAAGCCGACGAGGACGACGTCTTGCCGCTCGTCGAGCGCTACACGCTCGCGACGGGCAAAGCGTTCGATGTCTACGTCGGCGAGGAGGTCGTCGTGTTGACGCTCGCGAAGGCGCAGCGTCACACGCCCTCGCGCCCGTCGGAACACGTGGAGGTGCTCGAAGCGCCGCCGCTCCACCTCATCCCGCCGTCTGCCGACGACGAGAACAAGCCCGACCACATCAAAGCTCTCGAAGCTGAAGCCTACGCGAAGATGGCGGAACGCGAGGCGGCCGCTAAGGCTGCCGAAGAAGCCAAGACAGACAACCGATAGACAGGAGATAGACAATGCCCGATTACCTTGGTGCTCTCGATGACTACGTCGGCGATATCGGCGTGGTTCGACGCGGCGGCGGAATGCGGTCGAGTCGCGGTGGCGGAATGGCACTGCGCCGTCCGTCCTCGCGCTCTCCGGCTTTCAACGCGGCGTCGAACCGCGCGAACCAGGTCGCGTCGATGGTGCGGCCGGACCTGCCCGGAGCTCCGGCGCGCGATGCGGCGCTGTTGCCGGCCGGCTTCCCGATCTTCAGCTTCGTGCTGGCGACGGGAACGAACATCATCACCCAGCAGATGAACGTGCAGACCGCTTTCCGCGGTCAGCGCCTCGTCGCGACGGTGGTGCGCAGCGGGACGAGCGCGCAGACGACCGCGCCGCTCATCCAGGTGTTCAACGTCGGCATGAAGCCGATCCTCGCAACGGGAACGGCCGTCGGTCTGGAGATCTTCTCTCAGAACGCGTTCGACACGAACCTGTTGCTCCCTCCGACGGTCCCGGGTGTCTCGTACATCCTCGGGCTGTCGCTGTCGAATGCACTGACGACGACGGATACCGTCACGTGCATCGTCGGCATCCTCGGTAGCGCGGTCCTCTGATGCCGCGCGCGACGGTGAACCTGCCATCGAGCGTGTGCGTTATCGAAGCGCTGCTCGATGGGCTCGTGCAAGCGGACCAGCTGCTCATCAAGGCTGGTTTGGTTCCGCCGTCGCCGCTGTATGCAGGCGTGCGTTACCGTCGAGAATCGACCGGCCTCGAAGAATGGAACATCGCAACCATCGTGCTCAAAAATCGAGCGGGTGACTGCGAGGACCTGAATTCGTGGGCCGTTGCTGGCCTACGCGAGAGTGGCGAGGACCCCGGAGCGCGAATGATTCTGTATCGCACCGGACCGCGCCTCTTTCACGCAGTCGGGCAACTGTCTAGCGGCGAGATATACGATGTATGTCCCGCTCTCGGGATGCAAGTCCCGCGAAGAATGCCACTACCAGACGAGGAGTGAACATGTCGGGTCTGAATTTCAAGATGCGAAAAATCGACAACGGGTACGAGGCGCGCGTGTTCATCGGCGGG
>LNEO01000266.1 GCA_001465015.1 Deltaproteobacteria bacterium Ga0077539
GCGCCGTCTGACGGTGGTCGCGCGAAGCGCACCTTCCGCCGTGAGTCTTCGAACGGCGCCCAACACGGGGTTTGTTAACCCCGTGGAAGTAACACCTCTTTTCAAGTGAGCCCGCTGTCCGTCGCCCGTCGCCCGTCGCCCGTCGCTCGCCGCACGCCGCTCGCCGCTCGCCGCTCGTTGCCCGCTGCCCGTCGCTCGCTGCCCGTTGCCCGTTGCCCGTCGCTGCGCCCTCTGACGGTGGTCGCGCGAAGCGCACCTTCCGCCGTGAGTCTTCGAACGGCGCCCAACACGGGGTTTGTTAACCCCGTGCGAGAAACACCTCTTTTCAACTCATCGCAATGGCAACGAAAGCACGTTGACAGTGCGAACGATTCCAAACGGGACCCATGCTCAGCCCTTGCTTCGCGGCTCTTTTGCCTCACACGACGATGCACGCGCAACGGGTGCACCTGCGCGCGCTTTGCGTGTCGCTCGTGGGCAGTGCTCGGTCCCTCGGTTTTCGGGCACACTGGGAGCCGCTGTAGAAGGGAGCACTCCGTGATCGCGGGACGAGAGATCGCCAACGAGGCCGCGCGGCGCGTGATCGCGCGGAGCAAATCGTCTTCGCGCTCGAGCTTCGAGCTCGTGGCCGAGAGCGTGTTTCACGAGCGCGAACGGCTGTTGCGCGCGCCCAACGCCAGGCGTTCGCCAGAGGACCGCGCCTTCGTCGACGCCGTCGCGCGGCAGCTCGGCGCGATCGAAGCCGACGGGCTGCTCGAGGACGTCGTGCAGCGCTACACCCGCGAGATCGAGGGGCACTTCGACCCCAAGGTGTACGGCTTCGCCACGCGCGTGTTGCCGTTCGGGCTCACCGCGCTGCTCAACGGAACGCGCGCTCGCGACGCGCTCTTTCGCGTCCCCGAGCTGCGCTCGCTGAGCGACCGCGTCTCGATCAGCGGACAGACCGCGGCGCTCTCGCGGCTCGCGAAGCTCGGGACGCTCGTGTTCACCCCGACGCACGTGTCCAACCTGGACTCGCTGCTCTTCGGCTACACGATCTTTCGCATGGGACTGCCGCCGGTGGCGTACGGCGCCGGGCTCAACCTCTTCGAGAGCAGGACGCTCGGGTACTTCATGCACAACCTCGGGGCGTACTCGGTCGACCGCTCGAAGACCGACCCGCTCTACCGCGCGGTGCTCAAGGAGTACGCGACGATCCTTCTCGAGCGCGGCGAGCACGGCCTCTTCTTTCCAGGAGGAACGCGATCGCGGTCCTTCGCCGTCGAGCGCAGACTCAAGAAGGGACTGCTCGGCACGACCCTCGCCGCGTACCGAAACAACCTCGTGGCGCGAAAGAACAACCCGAAGATCTTCGTCGTTCCCGCGACGTGCTCGTATCCGCTCGTGCTCGAGGGATACAGCCTGGCCGAGGAGTTTCTGCTCCGCGCGGGCCGCGAGAAGTACATCCCCCACGAGGACGACGGCTCGGTCAACCTGCGCTTCTGGATGACCTTCTTCGAGAAGCTGCTCTCGCTCGACGCCGACGTGCACGTGCGCTTCGGCGCGGCGATGGACCCGTTTGGCAACCGCGTGGACGAAGACGGCGTCTCCCGCGATCCGCGCGGGCGCCCGATCGACCCCGCCGGGTACCTCGAGCAGCGCGGGGCGATCGCCGAAGACCCCGCGCGCGACGCGGCCTACACCGAGATCCTCGAGCGCGAGGTGCTCCGCGCGTTCGAGCGAGACAACGTCGCGATGCCGACGTGGGCGCTCGCGTACGCCGCGTTCGAGCAGCACCGACGCGGCCGCGAGACGCAGGACGTGTTTCGTCTGCTCCGCGAGTTCATGCGAGGGACTCGGCTGCCGATCGAGCCGCTGCGAGCGCTGTTCGGACAGCTCATCGAAGAGCTGAAGGGCCTCGAAGAGGCAGGGCGCGTGACGCTCTCCGACGAGCTTCGCGGCGATGTGCGCGCGGCGTTCGACCGAGCGATCGCTTGCTTCGCGACGTGGCACAAAGACCCTGTGCTTCGCGCGCAAGACGACTGGGTCGTCGTCGGCGAGCCGAGCCTGCTCTTCTTCTATCGCAATCGACTCGACGGCCTCGGCCTGCTCGCGTCCCCCTCGTTGCTGCCGTCGGAGGTCCACGGATGAGCGGTCCATTCGGCGCGCCGATCGCGGTCATCGGCGCAGGAAACTGGGGCACGGTCCTGGCGCACCTCGCAGCGCAGTCGGGACACGAGGTCCGCCTATGGTCACGCGACGCCGAGCAGTGCGCAGAGATCAACGAGACCCGCACCAACAGCCGAGCGATTCGCGCGCTGAAGATCGACGAGCGCGTCCGCGGCGAGCCCGACCTACGCGCGGCGGTCGAGGGCGCGGCGATGATCGTGGTGGTGATCCCGTCGCAGGCGTTTCGGGACGTTTCGCGCAAGCTCGGCGACGTGCTCGACCCGCGCCACATCGTGCTGCACGCGACCAAGGGAATCGAGCTGAAGACCCACCGTCGGATGAGCGAGATCCTCGAAGAAGAGACGTGCGCCAGGCAGATCGGCGTGCTCTCGGGTCCCAACATCGCCGCCGAAATCGCCGAGGGATTGCCGGCAGGCACCGTGGTTACGTCCCGGTTTCCGCACGTGGTGAGGGCGGGAAAGCAAGCGTTTACGAGCGGGAGGTTCATGGTGTTCGGCGCGAGCGACGTGGTCGGCGTCGAGCTGTGCGGCGCGCTGAAGAACGTCGTCGCCATCGCCGCGGGGATCGCCAGCGGGATGGGCATCGGCGAAAACGCCATGGCGCTGCTCGTCACCCGAGGGCTCGCCGAGATCACCGCGCTCGCCACGGCGATGGGCGCGAAGCCCGGAACGCTCGCGGGCCTCGCGGGAGCCGGCGACCTCATGGTGACGTGCCGCAGCCATCACTCGCGCAACCACCGCGTGGGCGAAGCGCTCGCCAACGGCGCGACGCTCGAGGACGCCGTCGCGAAGCTGGGCATGGTGGCCGAGGGCGTCTCCACGGCGATCGCCGCGAAGGAGCTCGCCGCGGCACACGAAATCGAGTGCCCGGTTCTCGAGCGGGTCTATCGCGTGCTGCACGAGGGGGTCGCGCCGCAAGTGGCGCTCGACGAGCTCTTGCGCATGCGCGCCGGGCGCGACGTCGCTTGGGTGTAGTGTGCAGGAGTCGAGAGGCGGCTCGAGGGCGAGCGAGCGCGGGCAGCGTAAGCGTCCGGCACGCAGGCCAGAGGGCGA
>LNEO01000267.1 GCA_001465015.1 Deltaproteobacteria bacterium Ga0077539
TGCCACCCATCTTTTCATTGGGTCCGCTGCCTCGCCGCTGAAAATCCAGCGCATTCGAGGCAAGTGATGAATGATGAGAGCGAGCTGCCGCGCCCCCGCTCGCTGCCGCGCCCCGGCTGTCGTATGGGAGTAGATGCACCCTCCGTGGTTGGCCTCGCCATTCAGGACCAGGCCGAGCGCCGCGTGACGGACGCACACCAGACGTCGCTCCGCTGCTGGAGGGGACGCCGAGCGAGGTGCTAGGATCTTTGCACGATGGCGAAGGCGGCGGTCGATCGAGACATCGTGTTCTATCCGGCGGAGGATCACATGGGGGAGCACGAGCTGCAGACGTGGCTCGCGATGACGTTGTGGCGGCTGGGGTTCGCTCGGGGCACGACCAGTTCTTCTATTGGAAGAAGGGCGACCCCACGCAGCGGCTCGCGCCGGACGTGTACGTGCTCGACGTCCCGGGGCCCGATGATTTTGTGGGCGTGTGGAAGCTCTGGGAAGGGCCGTACGCTCCTGCGTTCGCCGTCGAGATCGTGGGCGACGACTTTCACAAGGACTACGACGACGCCCCGGTGAGCTACGCGCTCATGAAGACGCGCGAGCTCGTGCTCTACGACCCCTGGGCCAACGAGCGCAGTCGAAAGCGAGTGCGTTGGCAGGTGTATCGCCGCGACGTCGAGGGCAGCCTCGTGTTGGTCGAGACCAGCGGCGGCGCGACGGTCTACAGCGAGGTCTTGGGTTGCTGGCTTCGGCGCGTGGTCGACAGCAACGGAAAGCCCATGGTCCGACTCGCCCTCGACGCCGATGGTCACGAGCTGTTCGCCAGCGAGGACGAGGCGCTCGATTCTGCGATCGAGCTCGCAGAGCGCGAGCGCGAGAAGGCAGAGCGCGAGCGCGAGAAGGCAGAGCGTCTCGCTGCGAAGCTGCGCGCGTTGGGGATCGACCCCGACGCAGAGTGAGCCGCGTCACGATCGATCGCCGCCACGACCACGAAGCGCGCAGAGAACAGCGGTTTTCTCAGGGAATCCCGCTGGGACCGATCGGTCCCAAATGAGGACCGATCGGTCCCAGTGAAAAACGCCGCGAATCGCCGCGCACACGGCGCGCTCCGCTCACTCTTCTTCGCGCACTTCGCGCTCGAAGGTCTGGCGCAGCTCGTCTTCGGCGTTGGCGAGCCACTGACGCACGGTGGGGCCCGGCTCGCCGACGAGCGCGGAGTACGCGACGATGGTCGCGTTTTCGACGCGTCCCTCGAAGAGCTTGATGGCCACGTCGAACCAGGTCGGCTCGACGAAGCGCTCGCGGTTGCTCTCGATGAACGCCCGCGCTCGCTCGACGAAGGCGCGCTTGTCCGCGCGGGACGGACGAGCGTCGCCCACGCCGAGGGACGCGCGCAGGTCGCGCAGCGCGCTCAGCACACGGGCGCGTCGCTCGAAGTAGTCACCGAGGTTTTCTCGGGCGAACGTGATGGCTTCGTAGTCCATTCCGCGGGCCTCGAGGGCCTGCGCGAAGGACGCTTCGTCTTCGGATCCCAGCAAGAACGCGACGCGCTGCGCGTTGCCTCCGCCGAGCCTCGCGCGGTGCGCGTGCAGGCGCAGGTACGACTGCGTCTTGATCTTGATGAGCAACGGGCGTCCGTCGCGGTCGACCGCGCGCGCGACGACCCCTTCGCTCTGGGGAATGGCGTCGAGCGCGGGCCGCAGCGCAACGGGGTCGGTCGGGAGCGCGTGAATGGCGGTGCGCTCGACGCCCGTCTCGCGGGCGATGCGCGCGAGGGCGGGCTCGGTCCACGAGGGCAAGAGCGAGCGCTTGTCGACGAGCGCGAGCAAGACCAGCGCGGCGCGCTCGTAGCGCAGGACCACGGGCCGCTCGGGATAGAGAAACTCGAAGAGCACCGAGTGCCCTTCGCGCACGGACGGGTCCTCGGCGAGCGCCTCGCGCAATCGCGGGTATCGCTCGGTGATCAAGCGCTCGATGGGCGCTTCGAGCTCGTTGAGCCCAAGTGACTGGCGCGTGCGAAGATTGACCGTGCGCCCGTCGGGCGAGAGGTCCGCGACGATGAGCGAGCCGTCGAGCTTCTCGGGAAACTCGACCACGCCACGCGCGAGCGCGTCCACGAAGCGCTCGTCGTGCGGCGCGTGCTCTCCGTAGTTGAAGAACTTTGGAAATCCCGCAGAGAGCACCGCGCCATCTTCATCGGTCACCAGCGATCGGAGGGGGAGCTCGCGCTCTTCCCAGCGGCGCTTGTTGGACAGCGGGTGCACGAGCACGCGGCCGCCCTGCGGGGTGAGCTTGAACTGTGATCGGTCGAGGGACGCGAGGTCGATACGCGCGGTGTCCGGGCGGATCATGGCCGAGAGCGCCGGACGATGCGCACGGGTTGCGCACGTGGCGAGGGGACGGTCCTCAATAACTCAAGTATTTGCCACAAATAGTTGAGTTATTGAGGACCGTCCCCGCTCGGTTTGCACCAATAACTCAAGTATTTGCCACAAATAGTTGAGTTATTGAGGACCGTCCCCGCTCGGTTTGTGCGCTTCGCAGCGAATCGTTGAGTTATGGAGGACCCTCCCCGCGGCCCGAGGCATCCTCTACGGACATGACCACCATCGCATGGCTCGGAACCGGGCTGCTCGGATCAGCGTTCGTCGAGGCCGCGCTCGGGCGCTCGCTGCGCGTACGCGCGTGGAACCGCACCGCTGCGAAGCTCGAGCCCCTCGTCGCTCGGGGCGCGGTCCCGTGCGCGACGCCGTCCGAGTGCGCCAGGGACGCACAGCGAGTGCACCTGTGCCTCATGGACGACGCCTCGGTGGACGCGGTGCTCGAAGAGCTCGTGCCGGCGTTGGCCGCGGGCGTTCCGGTCGTGGATCACACGACCGTGACCCCCGCCGGGGCGCGGGCGCGCGCCAGCAGGCTGGGAGCCATGGGCGTCGCGTACATATCAGCACCGGTATTCATGGGGCCCATCAACGCGCGGCAGAGCACGGGCAGGATGCTGTGCGCGGGGCCGACGCCAGTGCTCGAGTCGCTGTCGCACGCGCTCAGGCCGATGACGGGCGACCTGGTGTTGCTCGGCGAGGATCACGGCGTTCCGACGGCGCTGAAGCTCGTGGGCAACGCGATGATCATCGGCGTGGCCGGGTGCCTGGCGGACGCGTTTGCCCTGGGGCAGGGAGCGGGGATCGCCCCCGAGGACGTGCAGAAGTTCGTCACGGGGTTTCCCTTCGCGAACATCGTCGCGGGCCGCGGGGCGCGGATGATCCAGGGCGACTACGCCGCGAGCTTCGAGCTCTCGATGGCGCGCAAAGACGTGAAGCTCATGGTCGAGACCGCCGGGGATCGGCCGCTCGGGGTGCTCCCGGGCCTGGGTGCGCGGATGGACGCCCTCGTGTCCGAGGGGCACGGCGGCGACGACCTGGGCGTGCTCTCGATCGCGACGATCCCCGCGAAGAAATAGGGTACAAACCGCGGCGCGCGAGGTGCCATGAGCGCGACGCGTGACGCGAGGAGCAAACGATGGGTTACGTGTTGGGTGTCATCGGAGGAAGCGGGCTCTACCAGATGCCTGGCCTCCAAGACGTGCAAGAGATCGACGTCGAGACGCCTTGGGGCTCTCCGTCGGACGCGATCATCAAGGGCAGGCTGGGCGAGACGACGCTGTTGTTTCTGCCGAGGCACGGTCGCGGGCATCGCATTCCGCCGAGCGCCATCAATTTTCGCGCGAATCTGTGGGCGCTCAAGACCCTCGGCGCGACGCACGTGCTGAGCGTCTCTGCCGTCGGGTCTCTGCGCGAAGAGATCCCGCCGGGCGACCTCGTGGTGGTCGACCAGTTCATCGATCGCACACAGCGGCGCGCGGGGACCTTCTTCGACGAGGGCTTCGCCGCGCACGTGTCCATGGCAGACCCCGTGTGTCCGCTGCTCGCGCGGGCGGTCACCGAGGCGGCTCGAAAGACCAAGGCCACCGTGCACGAGGGCGGCACGTACGTGTGCATCGAGGGGCCGCGCTTCTCGACGCGCGCCGAGTCCTTCATGTTTCGCTCGTGGAACTGCGCGGTCGTCGGCATGACCAACGTCCCCGAGGTCTTTCTCGCGCGCGAGATCGAGCTGCCCTACTGCACCCTCGCCCTCGCCACGGACTACGACTGCTGGCGCGAGCACGACGCGAGCGTGGACATCAAGATGATCCTCGAGATCATCCACAAGAACGTCGAGCGCGCGCAGGAGACCGTGCGTCACCTCGCGCAGATGCTCCCCGACCCCTCGCGCTCGCCGGCGACCAACGCCTTCGAGCACGCTGTGCTGACGGACAAGGGGCGCGTTCCTCCGCACATCCGCGAGCGATTCAAGCTCTTGTTCGACAAGTACTCGAAGTGAGCGATCCGCGCAGGGCTGCAGCGGAGAGCTAGCTCAATTCGCGAGGCGGCTGCCCTCGTAGTCGTACTGGACCGTGGCCGTGTACGGCTCTGGATCAGGGGTCTCTTCGGTGGGCGAAAATCGCCCCTCGATCGTCGCGCTGAGCGACAGGCGAACCCACGCGGTCGTCGTTGTGTTGGTGATGGGCCGCGTCTCGGTGCGACAGACGCCGTTGCGACAAGTGCGGTTCCACTCGGTCCCGAGGTGCTCGGTGTGCTGCGTCGCCGAGAGCGTTCCTGTGCCTCGCACGAAGGTGTAGGTGTACGCGGCGTTGTTGTTGCGCCCCGTGCAGCGTTGGTTGGGATCGAGCACGAACTGGTTTCCCGAGCGCCTGCCGCGCAGCGGACAAGTGTACTCGCCCTGCCCGTCGCGGAGACGGATCGAGAGGACGTTGTTCGGCTCTTCTTCGACGTCGAGGCTGACGTCGTAGACAGAGGGGTTGTTCTCGGCGGTCAGCTCGGCGTTGTTCGTAAGAGCGTCCACATGGCTCAATTCCGGTCAGAACGGCGCAGGCGTCGAGGGAGCGGGGGCTCGGGCATGACGGCGACGAGGTGCTC
>LNEO01000268.1 GCA_001465015.1 Deltaproteobacteria bacterium Ga0077539
GGCGCGCGGCAGCGCGGGTGGGGGCTGCGAAGCAGCTCTGCGCCGATCGCGTTCCACGACGATTTTCGCTCGCCAAACTTGGGTAACGTTGGCCCCTTGGCTCCCGGCCGCACGCTTCGCAATCACACCCCACCCACCCGCGCTGCCGCGCGCTGTCACTCGACGCTGACGACGTCGCCGAACGGCGCGGTCTTCTTCGCGTCCTTGGGACCCACCACCCAGATCGTTCGCACGTCCGGCTCTTGCTCGGGAAAGCTCCCGTCCAGGTCCGTCAGGTACACAACAGCCTCGGGGCGCCAGCCCATCGTCGCGTACTCGGCCACGCGATCGAACACGGGGACGAAGCTCGTTCCGCCGCCGCCGCGCACTTCTCGCAGCATTTGCGGGTCGAACTGGTTCTCGTCCCACTCGTTTTGAATCTCTGCGTCGCACGCGAGCACGCGAGCCTCGCACTGGTTGTTGCGCAGGATCGCGACGAGCTCTGCCCAGAACTCGTTGAGCTGCTGTCCGAGGATCGATCCCGACGTGTCCACCGCGATGACCACGCGGTGCTTCTCGCCCGTGAGCGTCGGCAAGAGCACGTCGCGAAAGCGTCGGTCCGTCGGCGTCCACTTGTAGTCCTCGGGAAAATGCAGCCCCTGCCGAAGAAGGTCTCGCCAGTCGCGCTTGGGCTCGAGCAGCTCGATCGCGCGCTGCATCGACTTGGGAACGCTTCCGAACTGCTTGGCCTGCGCGATCACCGCGCGCCAGAGGTCCGCGAGCTGCCTCTCTTCGGGATCGTTGGGGTCTTTGCTCTCGTCCCAATCGCCGTGGTCGTCGATCGGAGCCTTCGCGCCCTTTTGCTTCTGGAGCTGGTCTGCATAGACGTACTGCTCCTCTGCGGACTTCTGCGCGTCGCCCTTCACGACGTCGCGACGCGTCTTGATTCCTGCGTCGAAGAGGATCGCGTTGACCGTCGCGTCCGCGGCGAGGTCCCAGTTGTCCTTGTTGCGCTCGGCCCGGCGCGACAGGTGCGCGAGGGCCGAGTGCAGCGCCTGGTGCGCCAGGACGAACTGCGCGTCGTCGTTGTTGAGCGACGACAGGTACTTCTCCGACCAGAACACGTGGCGACCGTCGGTCGACGAGCTGTCGAGCGTGTGCTCGCCGACGCGATCCTCGAGGTGCGCCACGAGGTATCCGAAGAACGGAAACCTCAGGAGCAGCCGCGCTCGCGCCTCGAGCAGCTTCTCGCGCAGCGCGGGGGGAACGGGCTCTCCCTTGGGGCCGTTCTTCGCGCCGCTCACGTGAGAAACCTCCCCAGGCGCGCGGAGATCTTCGGCCACGACTCGGTCTTCACGAAGCCGCCTCGGTCCAGCTCGTACAGCCTCGTGACGAGCAGCATCGCCCACTCGTCGGACATGTTGAGCGCCACGGCCGAGCCAGTGTTCATCCGCTCTTTCGGCGCAGTGCCCACCCACGCGAGCACGGAGTACACGATCGCGCGCAAGAGATCCGGCCGCAGAATCGCCCGCAGATCTACGGTCCCGGCGAGCACGTCCTCGAGCCTCGGCAGCTCGTCGAACACCTTGCAGAACGCGTAGAACTCGACCGCAGCGCCCGTGCCGACGCAGCCCTTCAGCATCTCGACCCGCGTCGCCTCGTTGACGCGCAGCTTCATCACGTCCGAGACCCGCTCCCACGCGCGCGGCGAGGGAAACGCGCGCTCGGCGCTCTTGGGGTCGAACTTGAGCAGCATGTCCGGGCGCTCTTGCAGAAAGGCCGGAGCGCTCGGGTGCATCCCTCGCGCGACCGCGTAGTTGAGAAACTCGTCTCGCGACGGCTCCACCTGCACGTGGCAAAGCCGGTTCTCGAGCGCCGAGACGAGCCGCGAGGCGCCAGCGCGGTCGCTCTCTCGGTTTCCAGCACATACAATCAACCAGCCCGGCGGAAACTTGAAGTGCTTGGTGCTGCGCTCGAGCACGACGATGCCCCACGCCGACTGCATCGCAGGAACACAGTTGGGCAGCTCGTCCAAGAAGAACACCCCGCGCTCACCGTCCCGCACCACCTCGGGAAACGCCGCAGGCGGCGCGTACTCGCAGCGCCCATCGACGATGTAGGGCAACCCGAGCACGTCTACGGGTTGGTACAAGTGCGAGATCACCGAGCGAAATCCCACGCCCGCTTCGCGCGCGGCCTGCGCGACGAGGGAGGTCTTTCCGATGCCGGGGGCGCCCCAGAGCATGAGCGTCAGGGGCCCCGAGGGGTCGTGCGATCCGTCGAGCATCGAGCGGATCATCTCTTTCGATTCGCGAACAGAAGCCATGAGTTCTCTTTGATTGTGTGTGTCGATGTAGAACGGGCGTCTCGCCCGGTCAGCTCGGCTTGTCCTCGCCCGGATCGATCACGCTGCCGCCCCGCTCGACGACGAGCGACGAGCTGGTGTTGTGATCGATCGCGTGCCACGTCCGGCGCAGCACCTCTCGACGCGCGTCCTTCGGGCCCAGCATCACCCTCTCGAGCGCCTCGAGGTCCGGAAGGGCAGCGATCTCGTCGCCTTCGAGCAACGCAGCTTCCGTGAGCTGCTTTCGAAGCGTGCTCGCGCGGCCCATGCGCCGCCGCACCGCGGGCTCGTCGTTGGCCTCGACGGCGTCCCACGCCGAGCGAATCTCGGCCACGGTGCGCATCCAGAGGACAGCCTTGGCGACGCGCTTGCGCGCCTCGGGGGCGCCGAAGCCCTCTGGCAACGTGGCGATCGCCGGCGCGGCCATTCCCTCGCGAGGGTCGCCGCCAGGTCCCTCCAACAGCGCCCGCGCGCCGAGCGCAAAGCCGGTGCTCGTGGCGCGTGCAGGGCGAGGAGCGGCCCAGTTGCCTCGGGCGAATGCTTCGAACACAGGGGCCTCTGTCGTGGGGTCGTCGAGCTCGAACTGCAAGAGCACCAGGCGCGGTGACCCTGCGCTGACCGGTCCGATCGAGACCTCCATCGTCCGCCGATCGGGTCGACAGGGGAGCTTGTGCATCACCTCCGCGCGGGTCACTCGCGCGGTAAACGTAATGTAGAGCGACACGTCCGTCGCCACGAGCCTCCGAGCGCCCTCGACCTCGTACGCGATCACTGGCGCGACCTGCGCGGCGTCCCGCAAATAGTGAAACCGCCCTCCCCCGGCGGAGGCGAGCAGCGCGCAGAGCCGCTCGTCGATCGCGTCTCCCACGCCCACGACGTTGGTCTCGACGCCGCGGTCGAGCCCCGCGCGAACCAGGCGGCGCAGCGCCTCGGGTTCGATCTCGCCGTGCGAAGGAAGGCCGTCGGTGAGCAGCACGATCCTGCGCGCCGCGTCGGGGATCATCCATCGCGAGAGCGCGTCGTCGCACTCGCGCCAGGCCGCGGAAAGGTTCGTTCCGGTCGCGGTGGCGATGTGATCGAGCACGCGCCGCGCCTCGGCTTTGCTCTCGGGGTCCGCCGCCGACGGGGCGCACACCACGCGCGCGACGCGGTCGAACGTGATCACCGCGAAGCGATCGTCGGGCCCGAGGGCGTCGATCACGTCCCGCGCCGCTTGCACCGCGAGCGCGAAGCGGGCGCCGCGCATCGAGCTCGACGCGTCGATCGCGAGCGCCATGCAGAGGGGAGCCCGCGTGGACTGCGCGAGCTCTGCAGCGGTCATTTCTCCGGCGATCTCGATGAGCGCGAAGGCGTGGCGCGGGGAGGTCCCGATTTCAGGAATCCTCGCCGCGTGCGTGTGGAGCTGGAGCTTTGCCATAACGCGTGTTCGCCGAGCGTACGACGAAAGGCGTCAGCGTTTTGGCGTGAACGGCTCGATCGCAGGTATCGTCCGCGCGCCCATGGCCATCGTACGAACCCGCGCTGATCTCTCGGTGCTCCTCGCGCGCCAGCTGTCCGCTTCTGTCCGCGCCTCGAGCGGAGAAGAAGACATCGAAGGGCGCGCCGCGCTCAAGACCTACCTCCTCGAGGCGCACGGGCCTCTGCAGTCGGACCCTCGCGCGTTGCTCGCGCCTGCATTGGCCACGCAAGGGATCGCCGTCGAGGCGACGGACGAGCCCGAGCTCATCGCGCTCGTCGCCGGCGAGCAGGTCTCGTGGCTCGACGCGACGCCCGGTCGTCCGTGGAGGCTCCACGTCGCCGCGAGCGTCAAGGACGCCGATCGCGTCCACGAGCTGCTCACGACGGCGACGCCGTTTCTCACGCCGTTGAGGCTGCTTCCGTCGCGGCTCGAGTCGCTCGCGTACGCGACCGGGTCGCCGTTGGTGCTCTTCTCGCTCAAGCACGATCGCCGTCCCCTGCGCGGAAGCGGCGAGGGCGCGGACGGCAAGGACGGACGAGACGGGATCGATGTAGTGACGCTGCGGTTCTGGGCGGCCACTGCGGCCAAGACCCTCGCGGCCCTGCGCGAAAAGGACGTGCTCCCCGGCGCGACCAGCGTCAGCTCGGTGCAGCTGCGCGTCGGCGAAGACGAAAACTACGCGCGGGTCGAGGTCTACCACGACGGAAAGTGCACCGCGGTCGGCAACTCATCCGCGCAGTTCGAGAAGCTCCTCGACGCCATTTGCGCCGAGTACGAAGAGCTTCGATCGCTCGTCGACGCCATCACGCAGAAGGGACGGCGCGTGTCGATCCCCGTTCCGTGGAGGGCCGACGCGATCGAGCCCGCGGCGGCGCGGATGTTCGTCGGCGCCGACCCGTTCGCGCTGTGGGGCCTGCCCGAGCGCGTGGGGGACCATACGTTTCGCGCGCGGGTGGTCGACCTGGACACGGCGCGAGCCGCCGTCGTCGAGCTGTCGCGCGAGGGGCTCGCGATCGAGCTGCCGCCGGGAACGCCCGCTTGCGTCGCGCTTCGCTTCTTGTCCAACGTGCAGTTTCACATTCACGCGGAGTTTTCGCTCGATCCGCTGCTGCAGATCCGCGCCGGGGGCGTGCTCGCGAAGCCCGAGCCGCCCTTCGCCGAGCGCGACGCGCTCGACCGCGTCGCAGCCGCGATCCTGGCAGAGACCGTCGCGCACTGGCTGCGCGGCGCTCCCGTGGTGAGCGTTCAATCGCTGCTCGAACAGATGCTCGGCGAAGGGCGCGCGACGCAAGGGCACGCGGACCTCGTTCGAAAGGTGCTCTCGGAGGCCGCCGCGTACGAGTGGGCGGACTGGCTCAAGCCTGCGCGCGACGACGGCGGCGCGACGGTGTGGAAATTTCGCGTCGAACCGCAGCGCGAACGCACCGCGCGAACGCGGCAGCTCGGGCGCCTGTACAAGCAAGCTGCGCAGCTGGCGCAGCGACTGGCGGGCGGAAACGTCGAGCCCTGGTCGCAGCTCTCGCTCTTCGACGCCGAAGCGCTGGTCCCGCCCGAGGGCTGACCCTTGTCCGAGACGCGAGGTCAGCCCGAAGAAGACCCAGAGATCGAGCGAGCGCTCGACGAGGCGGCGCGGCTCGTCTACGCGCGATACCAATCCGAGATCGTCGAGGGTCTCGATTTCTGTCCGTTCGCGGCCAGGGCGCGCGAAGACGGCGCCGTTCGCGTGACGGTGTGCGGGGAGGCCCAGCCGACGCACGAGCGGGTGCTGTCGATCGCGGACGCGCTGGCCTCGGACGGCGCGATCGAGATCGGGCTCGTGCTGTTTACCCGAGTGTCGCTCGGACGCATGGACTGGCATCGCTTCGTGGCCGAGCTGCACGACCTGGACGCCAAGACGGCGCGGCCGTTGTCCAAGCAGTTCGCGGCGGCCGCGTTTCACCCCGACGCCGAGCCGGACCTCGGGTCACCGGCGCGGCTCGTGTCGTTCGTGCGTCGAACGCCCGACCCCACAATTCAATTCGTGCGGCATTCAGTGCTGGTTCGTATGCGCTCGCGCGACCCGGCCGAGACGAAGTACGTCCCGCCCGACCAGCTCGAAGCGTACGTCCGCTCGCTCGCGTCGCGGACCGTGGAGGAGCGCGTTCCGCTCGCCGAGCGCATCGCGCGGGCGAACCTGGACACGGTGCGGACCCAGGGCGTCGCGAAGGTGGCGGCGATCCTCGACGACATCTTGCGCGATCGAGACGAGCGCTACGCCCCCCTCGGCGTCGCGCCACGACGACCGCGGTGAGCAACTCGCGCGCGACGCGCTATCGTCCGCGCTGATGACCGACGAACTCGAAGCGACGCTCGACGGCGTTCGCTGGCTCTCTCCCGACGCGGAGCTCGATCGCCTCGATCGCGAAGCGGAGCTGCTCTTCGCCCGTTGCGCGGACGAGCTCACCGCGTGCTTCGAGCGCCACGCGCGGGGCGAGCTGAACCCGCTCACGGTGTTCGTCACGCGCTCGGCGCGCGAGGCGACCGTGCGATGGACGCGGCAGCACAGCGCGGC
This sequence comes from Deltaproteobacteria bacterium Ga0077539, assembly GCA_001465015.1. Lineage (GTDB taxonomy): Bacteria > Myxococcota_A > Polyangia > Polyangiales. Next base: position 6,334 of record LNEO01000268.1, read on the forward strand.
GACGCGAGAGCTTCGCGCGAGCCGAAGTCCGCACGCAGGCTGGCTCGGCGCGATGGACGCCGTGATGTCTCACCGGATGCGCATCGAGCCCAAGGGGCCCTCGATGCTCGACGCGCTCGCTTCGTTCAGGGCGAGGCTGACCGACGCGTCGGTGCCGCTTCCGCCCGCGTGGCGCCCCGCGTGGAACCTCGTGTTGCCGGGCTTCTTCGCGCTCTACCGTCACGTCCACGTCGGTCGCGTGATGGAGAAAGAGGGCCTCGGCTCATCGCCCTGGGGTCCCCTCGTGCAGCTCTGGTCGCTCGGATGCTGGCCGTTGCTGAGCGCGCAGGGCGAGTTGATTGTGTGGGTTCCTGCGCGGCGAGACGGGATCATCGTGGCCGACGCCGACGTCGAGAGCGACCAGCCGCTTCGCATCGAGTCGAGGATGCTCTACGGCGGCGAGCACCTGCCGCCCGGACGATTGGGCCTGGTGCTCACCGTGCGAGAGAACAGCATGTGGGTGCAGCCGCTCTTCGCGAGCAGCGTGATCGACGCAGGGACGGGAGCGATCATCAGCGGCTCGGACGACGAAGCCGCCCTCGGGTGGATCGTCTACGAACGAGCCGTCACAGCGCGCGCGCCCGAAGCGATCGGCCTCGGCCGAGCGGAGTCGAGCACGGCGATCGCGCAGCACTACGTCGTGCAAGTGCGCGCGGTCGGTAAGGTTTCGTACAACGGCGAGGCGCTGAAGTCCTTCGTGCTCGCGCCGGGCGGGATCGTCGACGTTCAGACAAAAACGGGACGGACGCAGCTCTACTACCTCGGGGCGAACGACGCTCGCGGAGAGAGCGCGATGCCGACGGTCCACGATGACGTCTCGAGCGCGACGGACGTGGCCGGGAGGCGAAGCGATCGACCGGGGTGACGAGCGCTGAGCGCTGCGCTCAGAGCCCGAGCGCCGTGGTCATCGTCGAGAGCTTCGCGGCGGTCTCTTCGTACTCGCTGTCGGGATCGGACCCCGCGACAACCCCCGCTCCGGCGTAGAGCCACGCGTGGTTGCGATGCAAGAGCATCGAGCGAAGGCCCACCACGAACGCGCCATCGCCTCGCGCGTCGAACCAACCGATGGGACCGGTGAACCAGCCGCGCGGGTGCGGCTCGTTGCGAAGGAGCCAGTCGACCGCGAGCTCGCGCGGCGCGCCGGCGACGGCGGGCGTGGGGTGGAGCAGGCTCACGAGGTCGAGCGGGTGCAGCCGCGAGCGCAGCCGTGCGCGAATCGGCGACCAGAGGTGCACGAGGTTCGGCAGCACGCGCACCGACGGGGTCTCTGGAACCTTCACCGACGCGGACACTGACTCCAGCGCGGCGCGGATCGCCGTGACCACTGCGTCGTGTTCGCGGCGGTTCTTTTCGCTCGAGAGGAGCTCCTTCGAGAGCGCTTCGACGTCGCTGTCGGCGGCGCGCGGCAAGCTTCCCGCGAGCGCGTCGGTCTCGATCTCGCGCCCCTTCACGCGGATCAGCCGCTCGGGCGTCGCGCCGACGAACGCGCGCTCTTCGCGCTCGATCATGAAGCGCGTGCAGCTCTTGAACTTCGCCCCCGCGCGCGCGACGCACGCGACCGGGTCGATGGTGTTTTCGAACTCGATGTGCGTCCGCCGGACGGGAACTAGTTTTTTCAGCGAATTTGCCGACGGATCCGCGAGCGCTTCGAGGGCTCGCTCGACGAGCGCGCGCCACCGCTGGCGCGAGAGGTCCTCGCGCTTTCGCACGGTCGCGTAGGTGATCCTCATCGTCGGGCTGCGCATGATCACGTCGTTGGCCGTCGAGAGCTCGCGCAGCAGCTCCGCGCGATCCGACAGTTCGGCGACGGGAAAGACCCAGGTCGAAAACGCTCCGGCGCTCGTCAGTGCCACGCGCCAACGAGGCAAGACGAACATGTCGTCGCCGAACCATCCCCACTCGACGTCCGTCGCGACGCGGGGCGCAAACGAAGCCCCGCCGATGAACGCGGGAGGCGGCGCGGCTTCGCACCGGTCGTCGCGAAACTCGATCAGCCCTCGAAACACGGCGGCGGCGCGGGGAACCAGCCCCGAGAGGCGCGGCATTCCTCCGGTGTTGACCTCGCGGATCGCGACGCCAGCCCCTGCCATCGCGGGCCCGACGTCCTCGGCGACCGCCCGCGGATCCCAGATCGTCCGCTCGCCCAGCAGCTCGGAGCTCACCAATCGCTCGAACGCCTGGGGCTGGCACCGCGAGGTGAGCGCCACGAACGCGTCCCGGTAAGGGACGGGCCGGATCGAAGCGAGCGCCCGCTCGAAGAAGGCCGGATCCATCAACGGAAACCGCATCGCGGACGGTCATAGCGCGGCAGAGCGCCCCTTGCCCACCCTTCGAGGTTGTTCTCGTGCTGTATGCAATGCGACGGGCGCGCTCGAACGTTGTATAGACATCGCGCTTCGAAGGCGTCCTCCGTGTCTGCTCCGTCATCCAACGCAATTGCTTCGAGCACGCGCAAGGCGCGCGCGCTCCTCCGCTCGATCGTCGCGCTGAGCGCGATCGGCGCGGCGGCGTCGTTGATCAACGGCGAGTTCAGGCCGCTGCCGGAGGTGCTCGCGCGTCGAGGGCTGACCTTGCGCGAGGGGTCGATGCGATGGCTGGACGGGGCGGAGATCGTTCCGCGGCGAGCGATTTTTCTCGCGAAGAACGGGCAGCAGGCAGGGGCGCTCGACGACGTCTTCGTCGCGCAGATGCGCACCGGCCCAGACGATCGAGTGATCTCCCTGAGCGGCCTGTACAACCTCACCCAGTCCAACGCCGCAGAAGAGAGCGGGCTCACCGTCGATCCCTCGGGGACGTTCGCGGCGTACGTCACTCGCGTGGACGGACGCGCCGACGCGATCTCCATCCTCGACGGGCGCGGAGAGCGCGCAGAGGTCGCCGCGGAGACCGGCGCGCGGCTGCGGCTCGCGGTCACGCGATGGCAGCGCTCGGGTCGCCCCGGAGGCTACGGGATCGAACGCTTCGACCTCGTTCGACCCGCGCGCGACATCACGCTCGCGTTCGAGGGGACGAGCCTCGCTGCCACCGTGGAAGGCCGCGCCAGGGTCACGATCGAGCCGTCGAGGGATTTCGCGATCGGCGCGCATCGAGAGCTCGTTCGCCACCGGGCGCGCGTCGCGGCGCAGATGGACGCGTGGGTTCCCTGGGCGGTGAACACCGTGCGCGCAGTGCCGTGGATCGGCGCAGAGCCGATCGAGCTCCTCGAGTCGGTCGCGTTCGGCGCAGAGCACCAGCTCGCCAGGCTTCGGCAGTCGACCGTCGGGACCAGCAATCGACAGGACGACGCGCAAGACCTCGCCGACGTGTTGTCCGGCGGAAACACGGGCTCCGGCGCGAACCTCGAAGGTCCCGTCGAAAACTGGCCCCCGCAGCAGATCACGCCGCTCGTGCAGCCCTCGCTCCCGCGCGAGGGCGAGTGGTCGCCGCTCGCGCGCGAAGGCGACCCGTTTTCGCGCGCCAATCCCGGCGCGCCCGCGCCGATGTACATCACGTTTCTGCGCCCCGATCCTGAGCGCCTCGACGGCCGAACTTTCTTCGCCGCCTGGGATCCCAGGCAGATCGAGATGCACGTCGTTCCTGGGAGCGAAGAGCCCATCGGCGCGACCGGCGAGACCGGCACCGGCGCGATCCCGCGCGACGAGCGGACGATGTCGCGGCTCGTGGGCGCGTTCAACGGCGCGTTTCAAGCGATTCACGGCGAGTTCGGCGTCTTCGCAGAGGGAATGGTGCTGCTGCCCGCCAAGCCGTACGCCGCCACCATCTCGCTCATGGCTGACGGCGACATCGGCTTCGGCTCGTGGCCTCGCGGCCTGAGGCAGATTCCTCAAGACGTGGTCGAGTTTCGGCAGAACATGACCGCCATCGTCGACGACGGGACCTACAACCCGTGGCGCCGCGGCTATTGGGGGGGGATCCACGGACAGACCACGGACACGCACACCACGCGCACCGCGCTCTGCCTGACGCGCGACAACCACGTGCTCTACGCGTGGGGCGATCACCTCGAGCCGCAGACGCTCGGACGCGCGCTCGTCGCGGCGCGCTGCACATACGCGGTTCACCTCGACATGAACGGCTCGAACACAGGCTTCGAGCTCTATCGCGTCTCGCCGCCGGCCCAACATCCGCCGCTCGAGCACGCGCTGGTCCCCGGCTTCGAGGCAGAAGGAACGATCTCGGGCCTGCCCAACCTCACCTTTCGCGGACGCAAGCTCGTCCGACGCATGAGCCACAATCTCCCGCGGTACATCCGCCGCGATCCGCGCGATTTCTTCTACCTCTTGCTCCGCTCGGTGCTGCCCGGACAGGCGCTGAGCCCTCCGATCACACCCGCGCAGCCCGGCGAGGGAGCATGGCACGTCAGCGGGCTCGGATCGCACGCGTTTCCCTGGCCGATGGCGCGCACACGAATTCGACCGGACCCTGCGCGCGCGGATCGATGGGTGAACGTCATTCGCATCGACGCGAGGCGGGTCAATTTGGCGCCGCCCGACACGCAAGAGCGGCTCGTCGCTCGCTTCGTGGGCGGCTCGATCAGCCGCGGCGCGGGCGCGCCCAGGATCACCATGACGACCGGCGCAAGCGGCGCGCGCTGGAGCATCGCCAATGACGGCGACGGCCTCGCGGGAGAAGCGCTGCGGCCGGGGATGGCCGTCCTTCGCGGCGCGGGCATCGACGGCGAGGGCTACCTCGTCATCGCGGTCACCGATCGCGCGACGCCAGACCTCATCCAGAGAGCCCTCGACCTCGCGGGGTGCGCTCCGACGCGCATCGCCCTCGGCGACAGCATTCTCGTGCTGCCAACAGGTCAGGGAGCGCTCGGCGAAAGCGCGCCCGCGACGCTCGCCCCGACGCTGTCGCTCACGGCGCGCGCATGGACCGGAGCGCGCAGGATCTTTCCCGAGGTGACTCCGGTGAGCCCGTCGGTGTGGACCCCGCCCATGCAGCGCCGCGTCCGCTACGAGCGCAACCCCGAGCAAGAGGGCACCATGCGCGTCAACATCATCGGCGGAACGCCGGTCGTCGTCCCCATCCGCGGCTGGTCCCCGCCCGACGCGGGCGCGCCGCTGTAGCGCCAGCGGAGCGAAAGCACCCCGTTGTCGATTTCGTGCGCCGGTCGCGTGGGGCCTTCGTTCTCGGAGCGAAAGGCCCAACGCACCATGATCAACACCCGCACCTTCGCCGTCCGCTCTCTCGCCCTCGCTCTCTCGCTCGCGATCCTCGCGCCGAACGCCGCTCACGCGTGCGGCGGCTACGGCGTGGCCCGACTCGACCCCGAGCAGGCCAACGCAGCGGTCGCGATCGTTCAGCGCTACGCCCGCGCCCTCGCGCAACGAAGCGCGTCGCGCGCGACGGCGTCCTGGGAGGCTTCTGGCACGGTCACGGTCGGCAATCCGATGAGCTGCTGCTCTCCGCCGCAGCCGATCTCCTCCGCGCACTGGATCTCCGAGCGGATCCGCGATCGTCGCTATCGCCTCTCGAGCATCGCGGCGGTCAGGAGCTCGTCGCCCAGCTCGCTCACCGTCACGGCGGTCAGCGACGGCGAGCAGGGTCGCTGGAGCGAGACGTACGTCCTTCGGTCCATCGACGGGGCGTGGCGGATCGTCAGCCTCTACGCGACCCCGAGCTCAACTGCGCGTGCGAAATAGGCGCTCGATGCTCGCGTCGAGCCGACTCTCGAGCAGCGCGATGGTCCCCTCGACGTCTGCGGTGTCGAGCGCTGCGGCGAGCGAGCGCCGCGTGCGCGAGAGGACCTTGGATCGGGCGTCCGCGAGCCAACGCACGACCGTCGCGCGATGCACGGAGTACATCGACGCCAGGCGCTCGAGCGTGACGCCCTCGAGCAGGTGCAGCTTGAGCACCGCGCGCTCTCGCGGCTCGAGCGCGTCGACGGCCTCTGCGAACGACACACGAAATCGACGGTGCGCTTCTTCGCGAAACAGCGCGTCCTCCGGGCCGTTGTTCGCGGCGGTCCTCGGCGCTACGTCCGCGCCGAGGTCGTCTGCGAGGCGATCGACGGGCGCGGCCGGGTCGCGCTTCTTCGCGCGAACGATGTCGAGCGCGATCCGCGAAGCGGTCACGCACGCGAGCCCGTCGAGCCTTCCGCGCCCCGCGTACGCGAGGATTCGGGGCGAGGCTCCTTCTTCGGCGACCAGCAGTCGAACCCGAACGCGCTGTTTCACCTCGTCGATCACGGTCGCGTCGAGCTGCATGGTCGCGAGGGCTCCGTCGATCGCGCCGAGGATCTCGCGCTCGAATCGGTCGACCGCCGCCGGTGATCCGCGGAGGACCTCGCGGGCGAACTCGAGCTCGTCCTCGTCGATCGCGTCGTCTGCCACGAGGCGATGGTACGCGATCTTGCTACGCTGGAGCTCGCTGTGAACGCGAGCGAGTGTCCCGACGATGTCGTGCTCGACGAGTTCGTTCGCGGTCACCTCGACGCCGCGACGACGCGGTCGGTCGACGAGCACATGGATCGCTGCGAGAGCTGCTCGGAGCTCGTGGGGCTCCTCGCCCGCTCGCAGCGCGCGCCGATCCCCGACTCGGCGACCCTCGAGCCGGGCGCAGAAGTCGGGCCGTACGTGCTGCGCTCTTTGTTGGGAGAAGGCGCTTCGGGGCTCGTGTATCTCGCGTGGGATCCGCGGCTCGAGCGAGAGGTCGCCCTGAAGATCCTCCGGCCCGAGCGCGCCAGAGACCCCATACAGCGCGAGCGCGTTCGTCGCGAGGCGACGGCGCTCGCCAGGCTGGCGCACGAAAACATCGTCACCGTCTTCGACGTCGGCGAGGCGCGCGGCGGTTTGTTCGTGGCGATGGAGGTCGTTCGCGGACCGACGCTGCGCGCGTGGCTCGACGCTGGCGCGCGGCCTGCGAGCGAGGCGCTGGCGGTGGTCGTCGCTGCGGGGCGCGGGCTCGCAGCGGCGCACGCGCGGGGCGTTTTGCACCGTGACGTCAAACCCGAGAACATCGTGATCGGCGAGGATCGCGTGCGCCTCGCGGACTTCGGCCTTGCGTCTCCGACGCTGCCCTCCAGCGACGCAGAGGGAGGCGAGCTTTCTCCGTCGCTCACGCAGAGCGGCGTCCTTCTGGGAACGCCGCTCTACATGGCTCCCGAGACGCTGGACGGGGCGGCGGCGACCGAGCGTTCGGACCTGTTTTCGCTGGGCGTCGTCGCCTACGAAGCCCTCGTGGGCGAGCGCCCCTTCGTCGCGAGCTCGATCGCCGAGCTTCGAGCGTCGATCGCGCGGGGACCGACGGCCAAGCGCACCAACGTCGATCGGGCTCTCTTGCGGGTCGTCCTCCGCGCGCTCGCGCCGAAGCCCGACGAGCGCCCTGCGTCGGTCGCCGCGTGGATCGCCGAGCTCGAGCGCGCGCCGCGTCGCTCGACGCCGGTCGCTTCGTTCGCCGCGCTCGCGTTCGCAGCGACCCTCGCGGTGTCTTTTGGTGTCGGGTTGCGCTCGGCGCGCTCGTCGTCGCCGACCGCCGCGCTGTGCCAGTCGGCGCCCTCGCCGTTCGACGCGGCCTCGCAGCGCGCGATCGAGCGAGTGTTTTCGCAGAGAGAGCCGCGCTCGGGCCCGACGCTCGCGCGAGAGCTGTGCGCCGCCCTCGCCCGCTGGGCGCAACGCTGGGAGTCCGCGAGCAGCGCAGCTTGCGCCGGACCTTCGTCGAACCTCGCCACCGCGGCACCGTCGCCGGAGCTTCGCGAGGCCCGGCGCCGTTGCCTCGACGCCGCGCGCGGGGACTTTCTCGCGGTGGTCTCGTCCCTCGAGGGCGCGGACCGAACCGCGATCCTCGCGTCGGGGACGATCGCGTTCGAGCTTCCGTCGATCGAGCGGTGCGCGGACACGAGGGCGCTTCTGAGCACGGAAGCGCGGCCGGCGGACGCGGCGAGCGCGCGGGAGATCACGCGAGCCGAGAGTCTCATTCGACAGTCAATTTCCAGCATGACCAACGGTCACTATCGCGAGGCTACCGAGCGCGCCGCCCAGGCGGAGCTCGCCGCGAGCGCTTCGCGGTGGGCTCCCGTTCGATCGCGCGCCGCGCGGACGCGCGCGAGGGCGCTGCGGCTGCTCGGCGAACACACCGAGGCCATTCGAAGCGCGAGGCGCGCCGCGTTGCTCGCCGAAGGAGCGCGGGACGACGACGGCGCCGCTCGATCGTGGCTCGAGCTCGTCGCCTCGGAGGGCGCGCGGGGCGCGTGGGAGCAAACCCTCGCAGCGATCGACCAGGCCGCGGCGTCCGTTCGCCGAACGGCGGACCCGTCGCTCGAGTCGTCGGTCGCGCTGCTCGAGGGCCTCGCGCAGAGCAACATGGGCCGGCTCGAGCGCGCATCGACCGCGCTCGATCGCGCCCTCGCGCTTCGAGCGCAGCACGGCGGGGACCGCTCTCCGGTGCTCTCGGCGCAGGCCAACATCGCCCGCGAGCGCGGCGAGCTCGATCGCGCCCTCGCCCTGCACCGCGAAGCCATGCAGCTCGATCGCGCGAGGACGGGCGCAGACCATCCCGATCAGGCGCGACACCTTCACAACATCGCCGGAGTGCTTCGTCGCCTCGACCGGCGCGACGAAGCGCGCGAGCATTATCGACGCGCGCTCGATCTCGAAGAGCGGTGGCTCGGGCCGCGCGCGATCGAGCGAGGACTCGAGCTGAACAGCCTCGGCCTGCTCGCGCTCGACGAGCGTTCGTTCGACGAGGCCGAGCGACTGCTGGTCGAGGCCGAGTCGATCCTGGGCGACACGATCGATCGGCCGCTCGCCACGCTCAACCGCGCGCTCGTCGCGCTGGGCCGCGGACAACCAGGCAGCGCCGAGGCGCACGCGCGCGACGCGCTGGCCCGCGACGTGCGATTCTATGGCCCGACGTTCGCGTCGCCCGCGCGCGCAAGGTGCTCGGGCTCGCGCTGCTCGCTGCGGGATCGCTGCGCGAAGCGCGCGTCGAGCTCGAGTCATCATCGAGCATCGTCGCGTCGCGGACGGACCTCGACGCGGCGACGATTCGGGTGGAGTGCGTTCGTGCGCTCGCCGAGCTCTCCGCGCGCGAAGCGTCCGCGCGCCGCGCGCCGAGGGTGCGCTCTCTCCGCGACGCGAGCTCAGCGCGCCCTGCGACCGTGGCGACATCGACGGAAACGGCGGCAACAGTGACGACCGCAACGACGACCGCAGCGACGACAGGGCCGACAGGATCGAGCGCATCGACCACAGCGACCACGCCGCGGGTGCAGCCATCGACTCGCGATGGTTTCGTCCCCGCGGCGAGCGGCTCGGGCAGCTATGGGGCCGCGCAGCGGTGGACGCCGTAGCGCGCAACGGCGCGGGAGCAGCGGCGCACGATCACGTTGAATCCGTGAGCAAGCTGAGCACCTTGGATCCGTCGCTCGACGTGGTGTTCAAGCGGCTCTTCACGAGCCGCCCCGAGAGCAACGGAGCGGTTGATCGCGTTGCTCGCAGCGGTGCTGCGGCCGAAGAAGCGGGCTCGAGAAGGTCATCGTGCGCAACCCCGAGATTCCTCGAGAGGCGCTCACGGAGCACGGCACGGCGCTCGACATCCTCGCCGAGTTGGACGACGACCGGCGAATCGACATCGAGATGCAGTGCGCGCAAGATCCCGAGACGCGTCGCATCGCCGAGCGCCGAGCCATGGAGCTCTCTGCGTGGAAGCACGACCTGGAAGCGTCGGGCAGCGAAGGGCGCGTGGAGGGGCGCGCGGAGGCGGTTCGGTGGATCACCGACTTGTGCGAGCTGTTGCAGATCGACGTCGACGACGCGCGTCGAGCGCGGCTCGAAGCGATGAGCGGCGAAGAGCTCGAGGAGCTACGCCTCGCGCTGACGCGCACTCGCACGTGGCCCGAGTGAGCGAGCAGCGGAGCGACCGACGGGAAGAACGCGACGTACACGGCGCGCATCCTGTCCCCGAACGCGGATCGGATCGAGGCACGACGCCCGTCGCCGTCCAGCGCCTCGCCCTCGCGCAGCAGGGAGGCGCGGAGCAACAAGGGAGGTCCGGCCTTCGCGGCGCCGTGGTCGGAGCGAGGGAGATGCACGCGATCGACTTCAGCGCGATCGCCCGACTCGTCACACATGAATCGAGGCACCTAAATCCAAGACAGGCCCACCTCGTTTCAGACGTCTTCGCAGCGCTGTCGGAGGCCGCGAAGTGCGATGCCTGGACCATGCGCGATTCATGCTGCAAATCATGAGGCCATTTCCACTAGCCGGTCAGGCATGCCGCTGTTGGGAAGTTACGGAGGCCATGTTCGATGTCTACAGGAGCTCAGCCAGCGAGCGTGCGCGCGTGGTCTGCCGCAGAATTCATTCCTCATCGCGACCCGAATTGTGCCTGTGAAAATCCAGGGATAGCGACGTTGTGCACAGAGCCGCGGGGCGGCCCCGAGTGAGCAGAACGACGGTTGCCACCGAGCCGCGGGGCGGCCCCCACCCGCGCTGCCGCGCGCCCCGCCCCCGCCTGAGACCTTCTCATTACCCAGATTTGTGGTCTGCTGTGTGCGGGGCTGCGGAGAACGC
>LNEO01000269.1 GCA_001465015.1 Deltaproteobacteria bacterium Ga0077539
CGAGAGCGTGCGCCAGTGAACGTCGCCGTCACTCGTGCGCTTCCATCGCTCGATGCGAGAGTGACCGCCCTCGGTCCGCGGTCGATAGCGCGTGACGTCGTACGTGGCGCTCTCTTCGGTCGCGCTGTACGTGTCGGCCACCCACGCGCCGCTGACATCCTTCAACCGCGGAACGAGCTCTTCGCTTCCAGCGAGGATGAAGGTGTCTTCTTCGTCGTTGTACGTGGGCAGTCCGCGCTCGGTCTTGCGCGTGATCGAGGGAACCGAGAGCGTCCACCCGAGTCCGAAGGGACCGTTGCCCGCGCCCGAGTCGTAGCCCAGCCCGATCGATGGCCCCGCGCCGCGAGCGGCCGTCACCGGCAGCGGGATCTCTGCGCTCACCGAGCCGGTCACCACGGACGCCGAGCTCTTCTCGCCAATGGGCCTGAGCGCTCCGCCTCCCTTCGGAAGCGAGAGCGTCACGGGCTGCGGCCCGCGCTCTTTCGCTCGATCCGCGGGGCTCTTTTGTGTGTTGCCTTCGTTGCCCTTGCCTTCGCTCGCTCCGCCCATCGGAGCTGCGCTGAACTTCTTGGTGCTCATGAAAACCTGTGTCCTTTCGGTATGTGCCTTTGGGTGCGCGGCCCCTGCGCGCGACAGCACGGCCCGTCCTTCGCTCACGCGAACAACGAGCTGCGCTGTGCCGCGCAGGAGCGTCGCGTCGCCGCGAGTGCAGCGACGCTCGGTGGCGACTCAGCGGGCGACTACGTTGCCGACATCTCGTAGCGAACGATCAGCAAGAGGTCCGCGTGGTTGGCGTCGGTGAGATGGACCGGCGCAGATGCGTGCTCGGTGCGGATCTTCCACGTGCCCACTCCGCCGGTCGCCGTGGCGAGCGCCGTCGATGCGCCCGCAGGCGTACCAACACCGTTCCAATCGCCGAAGGCGACTGTGGTTGGCGTGGGAGTTGCCGCGTTCGTGACGGTCATGGTCGGAGTGACAGCGCCCGTCTTATGTACGACCACAGCGCGCACAGACTTGATCGAGATACCGCCTGCGCGCTCTGCGAGATACGGGAACTTGCTCGCAGGCAGCGGAACATCCATGGATCGAACGCTCGCGGTGCTCGACAAGTACGCCTGCCATTCGGCTGGCAGATCGTTCTTCATCGAGATCAGCATGAAGCCGCCCGTGGTGTCGCCAGTGAAGCCGCTGTTGCTCGCGTTGCGCTCCGCACCGTTGAGCCCGGTGCGCACGTTCCGGCTCGTGCCGCTCGCCCGCGCGGTGTACCGAATGGTGAACACCACGTCGGCGATGGACTGGTAGTCGAACACGCGGTCGGTGTTCGAGAGCGAGAGCTCCCACACGCTGTCCACGAGTCCTGCGCCCTCGAACGGCAAGAGCCGCTCGTCGCGCAAGCTCACCTCGAACAGACCGCTGTCGTTTTGCCCGTGACTGAGCACGACGTTCTCGACGCGAGCTCCGCGGGCGACGGTCGCCGGCGTCGAACCATCGGGCAATCGAATCACTCCGCCCGACCGAGTGACCTTCATCGGGACGCTGTCGAACGCGCTCGAGACGCTCGGCACCGTGAACGACACCGAGCGAATCACGCGCTGGATGTGATCGGGGTGATCCGCGTCGAAGATGGCCTCGGGCATCGTGACGAAGCACTCGCCCGTGGTGCGAAGGCGCACGAGCGCCACCGGGTCCAGCGCCGCGAGCGACACGGTCTTGGTGATCTCGAACGGCCGGGTGTTTCGCTGCATGAACGCAGCTTCCATCCGACGCAGATCCGCGAACAGCTCGTCGCCCGCGAGCAAGCCCGAGCGCTGGCTGTCCCACTGTCCGTAACGAACGAACATCGGCGCGCTCTCGTCGCCGAGCTCGTCACGAAACGCGATCTGTGCCTTGATCGCCAGGTCGAACGCCAGGGTGTACGCCTGACGGTGAAGCACCGTGAGCCTTCGGATCATCCAATCGTAGAGGGCGCGATTGGTGAACTTCTGCCCGAGAAAGCGCGCGGTGCGCTCGGAGTGCGCGTACGCGAGCTCGTGGTTGCGCAGCTCGTTCTCGGCGATCGCGAGGCGAATGTCCGCCGCCACGATCTGCTTGTCGATCTGCACGAGCTCTCCCTCGGTCTGCGAGAGCTGCTGCTCCCACTCGACCTTGCGACGCTCGTACTGTCCCGTGATCTGCGCCATCGTTCCTTCGAACGACGAGCGGTCCGCGGCGTGGCGCATCGCGTGGCCGACCATGTCGAAGTAGCGAGAGAACATCGTTCCGCCCGCCATGACGTAGGACAGCGGCGTCCCTGTCGCGCCGGACACGCCGTTGGCCAGGTCCGGGAGCAGCGAGAGGTACTTGCTGCCCAGCTCCATCCCGAACACTTGATCGAGAAACTCTCTCGAGCGCTTGAGCGCCGCGAGCTGTTGCCGCTCTCCTGCGTTGAGGTTTTGCGCGATCAACGTGCGGTAGTACTCCGCCCGTCGCTCGGCGAGCGCCTTGCTCTGGTCGAGCGTCTCTCGCTGCGCCTTCGCCTCGCTCGCTTGCTGCTCGCGAACGCGACGAATCGCCGCGGACATCTCCCGCTCGAGCGTCTGACGCACCTGCGAGAGCTCTTCAGCGTCTCGCTTCTCGAGCGTCGACAAGAGCGTCGAGCCCATCCCGCGCACGTCGTTGGCGAAGTCCACCGCCCGAGCGAGAAGATAGTTGAACCGATACGGCGACGCGTTGACGCTCGCCCCGCTCGAGATCGCATCCGCGATCGAGACGCCCATCGAGCGCGCCCGAACGAGCAGGCGCGGGTCGATCGGAGGCTCGTACAGCGGCAGATCCAACGCCGCGCCCTCAATGTCCTGGCAGTGGCGGATCTTGAAGAGGCGATCCGCGACGAGGTCCCACGAGCGAAGCAGCTCGTCGTTCATCGGTACGCAGAAGTACGAGCCGTCTGCGTACAGAAGACTCGGCCCGATGACGGTGTCGAGCTCGGACTCGTCCGAGCCGAGCTCCGATCGAGGAATCACCGCTTCGATCGCGACGATCCCCGCGCTCGGAGGCGTCGCCACGAGCTCTTCGTAGTTCTTCGCGGACTCCACGGCACGAGCAGGGAGCTTCTTCGGTCGACGACCGAGCAGCCCCGACGCGGTGACGTACAGCTGCGCGGCTTCTTGCACGGACTCGCGCGTCGCGCGGCGAAACGCGCTGTCTCCCCACTCGATGAGCAGCTCGACCATGCGCATCGCGATCGCGCGCTGATAGGCCACGGGGCGAATCCGCGCCACCGCGTGCGGCTCGAACGGATCGCGCCGCCACTGAGCGATCGCGCGCTCGGCTCGAGTGCGACGCGCGCGGCGAGCGCCGTCGGTCCCTGTGTAGTCCAAGAGATCCAGGAGGCTCTCGCGCGAGCTCGAGTCGCGCGCGTCGTCCGCGAGCGGCTTGAAGCGCCAGAAGCGCTCGGGGCCCGTGCCGTTCGAAGCGTCGGTGGGATCGAAGATGAACCGCATCCAACGCAGCGCCTCGCTGTACTTCTGCTGCGAGCGAAGGCGGTTCGAGATCGTCCAGGGCGCGTAGAAGAAGAGCTCCCAGTTGTACGCGCTGTTGGGGCTCTCGCTCGCGAAGTCGAACTGCCCCGCGGGCCAGAGAAAATCCACCGCGTACGTGGGTTGATAGCGCGCCGCAAAGTCGTCGACGATCGTGCTCTGTCGAAGCAACGACAGGTCCGACCCCGCCGGAGGAGCGAACACGCTGTCGATCCCCCACCGCTCGAGCTGCGTTCGCACGCGTTGCACAAAGGGATGATCGAAGCGCGTCGCGCGAACGCTGAACGGTCGCTCGGGCACCATGGGAACAACCGTGTATTCGCTGTCGAGCATGCCATCCACGGCGGCGCCCCCGTCGAAGCCAACGAGCTCGCCGGATCGCCCGGCGCCGCCTTCGATGCCTCGCACAACGAGACCCGCCAACGGCGCAAACGTGTCCGGCGCGATCACACGCCCGGCACCCGCGTTGGCGCTGATTCCCCTAGGATTGCCGGCGCGATCTCGCAACGCTCCGGCAAAGACCGCTCCGCCGAGCGTTCCGCTCGCGGGTCCGGGGTCGGGCTCGCGCAGGCCGGGATACACCGAGCCTTCGAGCGCGGGCTGCACATATTCGAGGACGATCGAGTCGGGCTTGCGAAAGCTCTCCATCGTCGGGTCCGAGAGCCCAGCGGGGACGATGAAATACGCGCGCTCGCGATCGACATAGAAGAACGGCCAGGCTCCAACAAAGTGCTGCGCGTCCCCGCGCTGAACCAACGAGAAGCGGCCCACGCCGCTGTTGAACAAGCGATACGACGCGCGAAAGCGGCCGTTGCGATGCAACGCGGGGATCGACAACGAGACAAGCGATCCGTCGCTCGCGAACCGCGATTCCTCGCGGTTGGTTCCGGGCGGCGAGAAGAACTGCCGCGCGTGCGCTACATACGGCGCGTCCGAGAGCTTTTCGAAGGAGACCCCATCGAACGTCCGGAGCACACCAAACACCAGTCGATAGGCAGCGGACTCGCTCTTGTACCTCTTCGCAGAGACAGGATGCGAGAACGCGATGTTCACGTACTCGAGCCCGACGACAGTGGGCAGCATCGAGACCTGCGACTTCTCGACGAACTGCGTGCTGTACACCGCGTGCTGCGAGACCGAGCCCTGGGTCCAGCGCCCGTCTTCGTACCGCGCGCCCGCGATCCGAACCTCCCAGTGCTTCAACGGTTCTTCGACGCCGTTTTCGTCGATGGGCGCCAGCTTCTTGCCGAGCTTCTTCTCGACGAACATCGGCCAATACACGTACAAGCGCCCGCGGAAGAGCACCGGCACGAGGTGCGAGTCACCGATGTCGAGCTTGGTCGGCTGCCACGCGCTCCACCCCTGCTGCGAGTCGTACTTGCAATAGTGATAGGTCTTCGGCGCGCCACGAGAGCGGCCGAACACGTGAAAGACCTTGTGCGACGAAGAGCGAGCCTCCATCGTCATCGCGCAAACATCGAGGGACGAGACCTCTTCGAGCGTGCGGAGATACGCGCGAAACGCGTCCTCTGCGGCGCGATCGTCGATCTCTCCCTGCTCGAGCACGCGCGACATGTCGTCGAACGCTTGGGTCGCGTCGGGACGAAGCTCGGGCTCGAGGTAGTTCTCGGGATAGAGAAGGACGCGCCGCGCCGCCTCCCAGACGCGGTAGTTCTTCATCCAGCCCCAGGTGCGTGCGTCGTCCGAGTCCAGCACGGCGCGCGCGAGATCCGGCGTGGTGCTCGGCGTCGTGGTGCTGGGCCAGTCGATGCTCGCGTCGAGGTTCATCGACGCGCGCTGCAAGAGGTTCTGCACGCACGACGTGGCGTGCAGGATGCGGGTGCTCTGCATGCACGGCGAGAGCTCGACGTCGACCAGGAGCAAGGGATAGAGGTCGTCTGCTGACCGGAGGTTCCACTTGCTCACGAGATACGCGACGAGCGCGTCGCGTTGGCGTTGGCGACGGGCGTCCACTACGGGCGTCACGGCCGCAGCGAATCCAGCGCCGAGCTTCGCCTTCGCGGCGTCTTTCACCTCGGTCGCGATCGCGCTCGTCGAGAAGGACACGAGCGTTTGCATCGTGGTCGAAGAGAGCCCAGTGGCCGAGAGCGCCTTGGAGACCGCGAGGATGCGAGTGAGCGCGCGGGTCGATCGCCAGGCGAGCTCTTGTCCGGCGACCGATGGTTGGATGGCCAGCTTCGTGGCGAGCTCGGCGATCACCGTAATCGACAGGGAGCTGACACGAGCGAGCTTGTCGAAGAGCGCGCTCGCGTTGGGAAGGCCCGACGCCGGTGTTCCTTCGAGCAAGAGGTCGAACACGGCGGACTGCGCTGCGCCAGTGGTGTCTGCATAGCGCCTGGCGCGGCAGAGCTCGACGAGGTGCGGGACGATGTTGGCCGGCACCGTGCCCGTCGTGCCAACGGCGATCGAAGCGAACGCGAAGCCCGCGTTCTTCAGCCATCGCAGCGCCGACGAGACGGCGGCGTCGTCGATGCCTGCGCTTTCGAAGAAGCGCGCGACTTTGGCGCATCGACGCACGAGGTCCTTGAATGGTTGCGTCGCGAACGGGTTCGCGGCGAGCGTCGCGACGAACGCCGGCGTGATCGTGTCGCTGGGCCCGAGATCGCCGAGCGCGGCGAAGCCGCGGACGAGCAGCGTTTCGACCGACGATTGCTGCATCCGAACGACGCGAGCCATCTCTTCGATCGCCACCTGATGAACGCGCGCGTTTCCCTCGGCAACCACCGCGCGGATGGCGTCCCAGGCTTTGAAGATCACTTCGTCCACTGGGACCGGTGTCGCGTCTGCGTCGAGCACGAACTGATGCACTTCGGTGGCCGGCACCCCGGCCTCGACGACCGCGGCCAGGCGATCGAGCTCGCGCTCCGCCCAGCGAAAGGCGTCGTCGACGAAGCTCGACGCGTTCGGGTCGACTTCGAGGCTGACCCTGAGCTTGTCGAAGTCCGCAGGGCTCGAGCCGAGCACGCGCGCGAAGGCAGCACGCCAGGAGTTGCTGTCGGTTCGAGCGTTGGCGATCGCCACGACTTCTTCCGGCGTAAACCCGAAGCGACGCTGGAGCCTGCGCGCCTCACCGAAGCGCACGACCGCTGCGGGGCTGAACGACGGAGTGGGAGGGGCGGCCGGCTCGCCAACCGCGTCCATCATCGCGCTGACCTGGGCGATCGAGAGTCCGGTGCTCGATCGAAGCCACAACACGCGATACATCCTGCGAACGCGCTCGGCGTCGAGGTTGTTCATCACGGACTCCGCCGAGTCGAGCGAGCAGTCGTCGATCTCGATCTCGAGGTTGGAGATCGCCGAGAGCTTTCCCTTGTTGACGTAGTCGGACGCGGCGAGCGCTTGAAGGTCTTCGAGGGTGCACGCGAAGCGAGTCATCAAGTCCAAGAGCTTCTTGCTCGACGGGATCGCTCCGCCGAACAGCTGCTCGGCCATGGCTGTGGTGTCGCTGATGAGCCGATCGAAGCGCTCGGGGCTGGCGCCGAGCTCGAGCCGCGCGAGCAGCGAGCGCTCGGCGGGCGTGTGCTCGGGGGCCACTGCGCCAGCGAAATCCGCGGGTTTCACGCCGCTGAGCGAGAGATATCCGAGCGCCTCGTCCGTCGCCAGGTGATACGGGAGCGTCCACACCGTGTCGATGTTGGAGAGCGCCGTGTACGCCGCGTCGCGACGGTGTTCGGGCTCGACACGAAGATCGACGGTCGTGTCGTCGGTGGTCTGCCTGAGATACGCGCTGTCGTCGATGGTGCCGTTCGCGACGCGCTCGACCTCGACCTCGAGCACCTCGATCGCGAGGTCGATCGCGGGCAGCAGTCGATTGGCGTTGTCGCACGAGAGCTTCACCTTGGTGATGTCTGGTCGCCGGAGCTTCAGCGCTTGCAGCGCCGTGGGGACCTCTGCGTTGTCGCGAGACTTTCCCTCACCGCCGCACTGCTCGAGGAAGAACAGGAGGTCCGCGAGATACGCGGCGGGCCCGAACGCCGAGCGGCAGGCGCCGCAGTCGCACGCGTCGAGCGAGCCGAACAGCGCGGCGATCTCGGGGTACTCGCTGAACGTGTCTTGCTCGCGTGTGATGGGGAGCTCGTCGTGGCGAAATGCCTTGGCTCGATCCGCGAAGAGCGCGAGGGCCATGGACGAAGCGCGGGACGCCTCGCGGTAGATGGCCTGCGCGTCGGACTCGGACATCCCCTCGATGTTCATGCGCTTGACGAAGCGCTTTCGGCCGGCAGCGGCGATCTTCGACGCAGAGTCGAACGCTTGTGCGCGCAGCGCGCGAACGGACGACGCGCGGTTGACCGCAGGGACGAGCGGAAACAACCGCTGGACCTCGTTGGCCTGCGCGGTGATCTTGGCGGCGTCGCCGATCGAAGCGAGGTTGATGTTCTTCTCGCGCACATAGCGAGCGAAGCGATCGGTCTCGAACTCGAAGTCCTTGCCCGAGTTGTGCTGCAAGAACCCGACGAGGTCCGATTCGTTGCTCTGCGGGCTCACTGCGATTCGCGCGGTGAACACGGGCGTGGGGATCGCGCGCTCGACGAGCGCAGCCATCTGCTCGGCGTACGTCTGTCTACGATCGGAGAGCGAAGGTCCCTCGATGAACGAGGGCGGCTCGATGTTCTTGCTGTCGAGCCAGCTCTTCCAGTCCTCCGTCGATCGACTCGCGAGCGAGCGAATGGTGCTCGTCGCGACTGGGAAATCAGCCAGCAGTTCGAGCACCGCAGGCTGGTTGTTGCCGGTGATCGCCGCGCAGGTGAGCGCAAACTGGGCGTGATCGACCTGGTCCGGATCCCCTGCGAACGCCTGGTGGCTTCGCAGGTCCGCCCAGAAGTCCTGCACCGAACCGACTCGTTGCATGTACTCTTGGTAGAGGGCGGTGGCTTGACCGGGCTGCAGTCCGGCAGCAGCGAGGACGTTGCCGATGGTCGCGCCGAGGTTCGGGCCGACCTCGAGGGCCTGCGTCTGCTGTCTGTTCACCAGGAAGTCGCGGAGCGTGTCGAGATCGCCGCTCGTCACGGGCTCGATCACGTGACGATCGACGGCGCTCGCGATCACGCTTCGTCGCACGTCGTCCGGCATGGCGCGGACTTCGTCCAGGGATCGAACCGCTTCGCTGGTGGTGAGGGCGTACAGGGCTTGTGGCACCCATGCCGCTTGGAGCTGCCCTTGCGTGGTCTCGGCGAACATCCGTTGCGCGAGGACAAACGCGGCGATTCGTACGGGGTCGATCTTCGTGAGCCCGGCGAGGTCGCGCACGTCGGCGTCGGAGATCATCGCCGGAGTCAGGCTCAGATTGATCGTGTGCGTGCTGTACGCGCTCGCGATCTGACCGTACTCCGTGGGGCCGACGTACGTCTGGCCTCCGAGCACGAGGTCGAACTCGACGTGCCCCTGGACGCCGTAGAGCGACGGTGACTCGGCGATCGGGACGAGGTCCGGGAGCAGATCACCGTCGTACGCGACGACAACGACGTCGTGCCCGCCGGTCGAGAAGTAAATGTCGAAGCGCCCGTCGGCGCCCGTCGTGGTGGTTCCCCATCCGCCGGCGAGCTCGTTGCCGACCGTCGCGGCGGCTCTGAATTGGCGAAGATGAACCTTGATGACGGCGTTGGCTCTCGCCGCTCCGTCGGGGTGAAGGACTCGACCGCAGATGTGAAGGGCCTCGGGCTGATTCTGCGTACACATGACGTTTCGCGCGTGTGGCTTTCTCCAGGCAAATGAGCGGCCATCGGGCACCGCAACCGTGGGTGCTCGTGGGCCCTGCGACGTGCGCAGGGGCGCCCTCTCCGCCTGGCGGGGCGGGCGCATCGCTGTGTCGCAGCCCACTATGGCGCCGAGATTCGACTTCGCCACTTGACACAAACAGCACCCGCCGGTGGCGCGCGGAATCGCCGGAAAAGGCAGGGCGCCGAACGGGTGATTTCGCGGTATTCGCAGGCGTTATGGCGACAATACGCGCGCCCATCCGCGAACCACTTCGATGACTTGTCACGCACAAATGGGTGTACTACAATGGTAGTTCTAAGGTACTACAAGTGTTCGTGAGACTGGTATCTCCGCAGGAGGAGTGTGGTCATGCACATCGAGCGCTTCGAGCGCGGCACTCGCAGTGAAGAGACAATCCTGGAGCCGATGGCGCGGTCTCCGCGGGCCCGCGGGAGCACGCGGCGAGCGCGCGGACGCAGGCGCTGCGAGTACTGCGGAGAGACGGCGCAGTGGAAGGACGAGACCGGGTCGACCGCGTGCAGACGGGGGCGCGGCTGCGCGAAGCGCCCCGCGAGCCACGAGCGCCGGACCGTTGTTGCCTCGAGTGGAACCCGCGTGGAGTACAAGCTCGATGGCGCCTGGTACTCGCTGCGGGCGCTGGCGGTCATGGCGAGGCTTCCGCAGCGGTGCGTTCGGCGACGGTTGGAGCTGGGCTGGACCGCGAAGGACGTCGTGTCCGTCGCGCGAACGCGAGGCCAGACAGTGAGCGAGGACGCGCTTCGGTCCGACGCGAAGCCGGGACGCCCTCCGCGGTTGGTGACGGTGCGGGGCGAGTGCCTGCCTCTGCAGCAATGGGCGGCGCGGCTCCAGCTCAGTCGGGTGGCTCTGTATGGACTGGCGACGCGACGCTCCCTCTCGATCGAGCGGCTGATCGAGACGCGCTTGCTCGAGCGCGAAGGGTAGGTCTGCGATCGGGGCCGGGCTCTCGTTGCTCCGGTCGAAGAGCCGGCAGAACGCCCCACGACCGCTTTGCGGTTGGAGCGGAGTTATCAGCTAGCGATCATCATCCAACAAAGGGAGTAGAGCAGAATGTCCGAAGGAACGAAGCACTCCAGACAGCGCCGCCCGCCGCCCGAGCAGCGCGGTTGGTACTCGACTCGCGAGTATGCTCAACGAACGGGGCGCGCCTGGTCCACCGTAAAGCTGTGGTGTGCGCAGGGAAGAGTGCCGCACGCTTCGGGACTCCGTTGGATCGCCGTCGCGGGAGGCGACGGGCGGGACTATCGGATCCCGCTCGACGCGCTCGAGACCAACGCCGCCGTCGTCCTCTTGCCATCTGATCCGCGCTGACTCGCGCCGCGCACGAAGAACAGGAGAAGTCCAATGCTAGAGAACAAAGAGGGTCAGGCGATCGCGCCTGCGCCCTTGTCCCCCTCGGGTTCGCGGGCGCGAGATCCGTCGTCCGGCGTACGAATCACACAACAGCTTCGTGAAGCCGTCACGGATCTCGGCGGGTTGGCGCTGGCTGGATACCTCGCGTCGAAGGGCGCGATCACGGGGCTGCAAGCGCTCTACTTCGCCGTGGTCTTGCTGCTGCCCTCTCCGGTGCTGCTTCGCATCGCGAAGATCATCGCCGCCCGTGGTGGTTCTGCGGGGGCCGGCGTCGCGGTGGCGTTGCTCTCTGCGTCGGCCTCGTGGGTTCACGGTAAGGTTTACGCGGTGGCAGGCGTGGGGGTGCTCAGCCTGGCCGCGTGCCTCGCGGGGTGTGTGCGTCTGCCGCCGAGCGACCGCTGCGGGGCGGGGGCGGTGCGATGCTCGTTGCAGGGCGTTCCCCAGCTCTGCGACCCGCAGGGGCGATGGACCCCGATGGACGAGCAGTGCTCGCGCAGCAACGCGCAGTGCTGCGTGACGAGCGCGTACAGCGCTCGGCGCATCGCGTTGTGTTTGCCGCGAGAGGAGGCGTGCCGTGGAGCTCACTGAGCGCGTCGCGATCGAGTGCGCGCGCGAGGTCGCGCAGCGGATGCATTGCTTCATCGTTCGCAAGGGCGATGTTCCGTTCATGGGGCTGGTGCGGGCGGCGTTGGATGCTGCGCGGTCGCTCGGGGCGCAGGTGCCTTCGGGCGAGGATTTCGACCGCACATCGCACGGGATCGGGCCGGCGCTGATCATCGCTGACGGCGCAGACCCCGCGGAGCTCGTCGAGACGGTCACGCACGAGTGCGAGCACGGAGGGCAGTTTTGGCGCGGGGAGTACCGCGACAAGACCCCGCACGGCGATCGCGCTCTCGAGGGCGGGCTCGCGTTTGCGTGGCTGTACCTGGTCGAGCCGATCGCGCGGATTCGCTTCGAAGTGCGTGCCTATCGCGCGAGCTTCGAGGTGCGCAGGGCGCTCGGGCGCCCGCTGCCGACCGCCGATCAGTGCGTCGAAGTGCTCTTTCGCTTCTACGCGCTGCCCGAGACCCTGCGTGACTTCGCGCGGACGCTCTTCGAGTCCAACCTTCTCAGCGCAGCGCGGGGCGTTGTTTCGACGGAAGCAGGGACGTCGATGATCGAGGCGCTGAAGAAGCGGGGGGTGCTGTCGTGAGCCTCGCTCCGTGGACGGGGCCTGCCGTCGCGCGCGGGCCGTGGTTGCAGCTCTATCTGGGCTCGATGAGCGATCGAGCGGTCGTTCAGCGTGTTCGCGACAGCAAGAGACTCGCGATGCCGGGCGTGCTGTTTCACGGCGGCCCGCGGGGGCTCGAGCGCCGCGCCGCTTCGTGGGCGAACCTCGCGCGTCGCGAGGGAGTCGCGTTCGGATTTGCGTTCGGCGTGGATGGCTCGAAGGACACCGACGGCACCGAGCTCACGGTGGACGAGAAGGGATCGGCGATCGCGGGCGTCTTGGAGGCGCATCGGGACGCGTCGTTCTCGCTGATCAACGCGGAGATCGCCTGGGACACACGCGAGAGTGACGACGATGACACGAGCGAGTGGGGCGCGCTGAGGTTGGGTGAGATCGTACGCCAGCGCGCCCCGACGGTGATTCTTGGCGACCAGCCGTGGTTCGCGATCGACTCGCACGGAGAAGAGCGCAAGAACGCGCGAGCTCTAAAGGAGGGAGGTACGTTCGCGGGCTTTCCGAGCGACGAGTTTGCGTCGTGGATGCAGTTTCGAGCGCCGCAGGTGTACTTTCGAAACTTCGGAGCGGGCGATCCAACGGCGTATCGCCGGGTGATGGCATGGCACCATCGTGACTGGGCGAAGCACGATGGCTCTCTTGCGCGGCTCGGTCTCGAGCGACCGCGCACATACACGCTCCAGGGCTACGGACATCACCTTCGGCCACAGGACTTCGTCGATGCGCTGCTGTCGGTGCGCGACCGTCCGTCGATCCTCTGGTGGGATCACGAGTTCGCGGCGCGATGGCCGGTCACGGCGGCGTGCCTGGAAGCGGCGGGGCGCATCGAGCGCGAGGGCCACGCGTCCGCTGGGCGGCTGCCGCGCGATTGTGTGCGCTCGTGGCAGAGCGCGCTCGGGCTCACCGGCCCGCAGGTCGACGGACGGTGTGGCTGGGGGACGATCGAGCGCGCGGGCATCGCCGTGAGGTCGTGGTGATGCGTTCGTTCACCGAGCCGGTGTCGCTCGCTGACGCGGCGCGAATGCTCACCGAGCCGCGCGCGCTCGAAGCGTTGGCGCACCATGGCCGCGAGTGTCGTGCGCGCGACGAGCTCGCGGGAGTGCTCGAACGAGAGGCGGTGCGCAGCGTGCGGGCGAGCGACGGGTACGCCGCGCTGCATCGATACGATCTGGCTGCGGCGGAGAGAGAGCGCGCGCGGGAGCTGCGAGCGTGGGCCGCGGCGCTGCGGGTTGTGCACCAGTCGATCTGAACCGAGCCGTCGTCGAGCGCTCGGCGCTGAAGGGCCCTGACGCCCGCTGCGAAGACTCGATGGCGTTGATCAGACGATTTCTTCGAGCGAGAGGGGACCGCGCAGCGAACGCAGCGCGAGGTCGTGTTGGTCTCCCGCAGTGTCGATGGTGTCGGTGGGGCGGGCTGCCTCGGTTGTGTCCGTAAGGAGCGCGGTGACGTGGCGGTCGGAGTGTTCGACGTTGCGAAGGTGCTTCGTTCGGAGCGCGGGCCGCGCGCGAAGCTCGGCGATGCGCGCCGCGCGCTCTTCACCAGCGAGCGAGCGAGCCGCGCGGTGAGCCGGCATCGCGTTGTCGTTGCTTGCTCGACACGCGTTGAAGATCGCGCGATCGAGGGCGTTGTGGTCGCGGATGAAGTCGAAGCGGAGCTCGGGGCGCGAGACTTCGTGACCATCGTCGTCGCGTCGCCCGAGCGCTTCGGCGTGGACCGGTCGAGACAATCGCGTTAGGCACTCGGCCTCGATCTGTCGAACGCGCTCACGCGTGAGGTCGAAGATCTCTGCGATCGCAGCGAGGCTGATGGGCTCCTCTGCGACGCGCAGCGCGCAGGTGTGCTGCATCTCGTCGAGCGCGATCCGCTCGATCGCCTCGACGAACGCGGGCGAGCCGGGCGTGGCCGTGCGTTGCGCAGGGTGCGCGCGGCCCCACACGAGGTGGTGCGCGCACGAGACCCACGGGCACGGCCCGGTGTCATCGTGATCGCCCCAGCCTTCGCGGAGGCAGTCGCCGTAGGTCTGCGGCCGCTCGTCGACGATCGGCAGGTGCGTGCGCTCGTCGTCGAACGCGGGACGTTCGGCGGGAGCCATTGGGTTGACTTCTGGTTGTGCTGTCATGACCTCTTTTGTAGTAGCTACTACCAATGAAGTCAATATCGAACGCAGGTGCCTTCCGCAGCAGTACCGCAGCGCGGGCTGTGACTACTGGTCGAGGCGTCCCCAGAAGAGGCAGCTGGCGGCGACGACGAACGGCGGGAGGTGGTCGTGCGTGTTGGCCAGGCGAACGACCGCTCCGCCGGGTCCGCGGCGGGAGACCGTCGCCTGATAGGTCGCGCGATCGACGGCGAGCAGCGCTGCGAGCCGCTGAACGCTGGGGTGATCGTCGGCGGGAAAGAGCACTGCGTGCGCGGTCTCGTGCAGCGTGTCCCACTCGGCGCGCGCCGCGCTTCGTCGCGTGGGAATCGAGGCCGCGCGTGTCGTGGGGTCCCACGAAGACTCGTCCTGCGAGACCGTGGCGACGACCGCTACGCCCGCGAACATCGCGAGCCACCGCGGACGAATCGGCTCTTCGCCAGCGACGCCGCGCCGGTAGAGCGCGTGCAGCACGGTCGCCCGCGACGCGAGCTCGACCAGCTCGTGCCGCCACTCGCCGTTGAGCAGCTCGTCGATCGCCCGCCGCTGCTGAAATTCAGAGGGCAGCCAGCCTCGCGCTCGAAGCCATGCGAGAAATTCACTCGGCGATTCGTCCCAGGGTTCGAACACGGCTGACTGCCGAGCGTGCGAGGTTGCCGTCGCGCGATCAACGGTCGCGGTCACCGTAGCGAGGGCGTCCTCAGGTGACCGCATAATTTCTCGCTCGCTCGCGGTTGGCCGGGGGATCACCGCGCCAATCGCGCACCGCAAATCAACCGGTCAACTCGCCGGTGCCCCAGACGCCCAGCGCAATCACCGCTCCAAGCGCGTGACACAGTATGACCGATCTCGAGACGGTCTTCCTGATGGCAACGGGCAACGAGCAACGGGCAACGGGCAACGGGCAACGGGCAACGGGCAACGGGCAACGAGCGACGG
>LNEO01000270.1 GCA_001465015.1 Deltaproteobacteria bacterium Ga0077539
CGCGTCGGAGATGGTTGTGTCGAGTTGGTCACCTTGAGCGGTGGTAGGTGGTGTTCCCTGTCTGCCAACGTAGCTGAGTGTACGTCCTCGCCGGAGGCCGTCGTGAGTTGACGGGTTGATCGGGGGGCCTTCGCGTGCGCGCAGGAGGCGCACACGATGAATACCGAACACGAAATCTCAGTCGCTACGTCGTCGGTTGGATGGTCGTGCTGCGCGAGTCGGCGACGCTCGCCGAAAAGCTGATTCGCGAAGCGTACGAACGGCAAAAGATCAAACGAAATCAACTGACGATTCACGCCGATCACGGCGGCTCGATGACGTCCAAGCCAGTGGCGCGTTGGTTGAGTGATCTGGGCGTGCGCAAGACGCACTCGCGTCCGCACGTGTCCGACGACAACCCGTACTCGGAGTCGCAGTTCAAGACGCTGAAGTATCGGCCGGATTTTCCCGCGCGGTTCGGGAGCGAGCAGGACGCGCGAGCGCACGTGCAGTCGTTCGCGCGTTCGTACGACGAAGCGCACCACCACAGCGGACTGGCGATGCTCACGGCGAGCGACGCTCATCACGGTCGAAGTGACGGTCGGCTTCGCGAGCGACAACGCGTACTGGAGGCGGCGTACGCGGCGCATCCCGAGCGGTTCGCGAAGGGCGCTCCGCACGTTGCCGCGCAGCCTGATGGAACCTGTCAACAAATTTGAGACAGCTAACGAAGAAGTTTAGACACGAAGTTCGGGTTTGAAGGAGTCGCTCGACACCGCGCCCGTTGAGCACGCGACATTGCCGTCGTACTCGCTTCGCGCAAGGTCGCGGCACCCCGTGCTCGCCTCGCTCTCTGCGTTTGCTGCGCCGCGCGTGGCCCCACCGCTCTCCGTGCGCGTCGCTGTGCGCGTCAGCGTGGCATGTTTGTGGTCAACTGGGCGGAGGGATGTCTCTCCGTCCGCTGCAGCTTTCGCAGCGTCACTTGAGTTCGTGGGCTTGTTGATCCACGCCGCATCGCCGTGTCTGGCGACGCAGAGCTCGGTCAAGGCAACGTCCAACCAGCGTCGGACGGGAGCGGCTGCTTCAGAATGTCGCCAACAGGATCAGTGAAGTTACTTGCAGCCTTGTACGGCTGCTTGCCGTCGTCGATGTACTGGACAATGAACGTGAAATTGCTGGGAGGCCCCATCTTCGGGACCTGCCGAAGGAACAGCTCTGCTGCCTTTAGAGCAAATCCCCGAACGTCTGGCGCGGCACGACTCGATGCGGAATGCATCGAGCGTGACGTCGCGGGAGTCAGACGTTTGGGGATGCGGTGTAGCACCACTTGAATGTCCGGCGAGGCAATAGTCCATGCTGATGTTTCGACCCACTTCCAACCGATCAACTGGATTGCGCTCCAGAACCGTTGGGTCTCTTGCGAGACGGAAAGTTTGCTCTGCATGTCCAGCGTGAGAATGCCAATGTAGTGCCCCATCTCGAACCTCGTGTTGATTCTGGCGACAGTCGATTGTGACCATAAGGTTCTGCTGGTTGGGGTGGGACAGTCAACGTCCACCGCCTGAGTTACGTCACGGGTTACGTCACGGACCAAAGAAAAGGCCCCGAAACCTTACGATTTCGGGGCCTTATGAGTGCGAGGAGGGGGACTTGAACCCCCACGGCTGTTAACCGCTAGCACCTCAAGCTAGTGCGTCTGCCAATTCCGCCATCCTCGCGGTGGGCGGGGTGTATGGACCTTCGCCCCCTACCCTGTCAACCACCTTTTTTCGATCGTGGTTTTGCTCGCAGCGCTCGCGTGGATCTACAGCGACGGATAGCGCGTGAGGTCGAAGACGTAGGTGCTTCCCTGCGCCCTTCCCTCGGGCGCGGGCAGGTTGGTCAGCTGCTCGCGATGCACCGCGGCCTCGTAGCGCATGGTCCCGTCGTTCTTCAGGATCTTCATGCGGATCACGTCGACGGTCCTCGGGATCACGAAGCTCACCACGCGCCGCGCGTTGGGCGTCGTCGCCACGTCCGTCGGACCCACGCTCTGCACCTGCCCGGCGCCGGTGATCACTTCGATCGTCACCCGCCCCACGGGGCACGGGTCCCGCGGGTCGTCGGGGTTGGGCTGACGACAGGACGGAAGCAGCGCCCACACCCGATCGCCCTCTCCGAGCGTGTTGATGCCGAACGCCGACGTTCCAGCGGGCGGCGTAAACAGCCACACCCGCTGCCGCTGAAACATACTCGAGGCCTCCACCACCGGGATCGCGATGAAGCGATGGTCGCTGCCGGTGCCCGGCGCTGCGGAAACGCCCGCGTCGGCTCTGCCCCTCGGCGGCCTGCGCCGCTGGGCGTTTGCGTCCTGGCTCGTCGCCGCTGCCGCTATGCACAACGCTAGAATCGTCGCGCCCCTCGTGCTGTTCATCGGATGCTCCGTCGGTGGGATGGATTGAGAACCACGCTCTTCGACGGACAGCGTACCGCGGGGATTCACGGACCGCTCGTTTCTGAGCCGTTGACGTTCGTAGGGGGTGCTACACAACGCTCCTCCCAACCGATGTCAGGTGAAGATCAGGTGCGTTTGACCAAGCTGTCCCACGGCGCCGGGTGAGCATGTAAAGTCCGAGCATCGGACCTCGCGCAGGTCTTGCGCGCACTCCCGGTTCCCCAGGCCAGCGACGTTCTCGTCGGGCTCGAGCAGCCCGACGACGCGGCGGTGGTGCGCCTCTCGGACGACAACGCCATCGTCGTCACGACGGACTTCTTCACGCCCATCGTCGATGACGCGAGGGACTTCGGCCGCATCGCCGCGACCAACGCCCTCTCGGACATCTACGCGATGGGCGCCACGCCGCTGGTGGCGCTCAACATCGCGGCGTTTCCCAGCAAGACGCTGCCGCTGTCCATCCTGGGCGAGATCCTCGCGGGCGGCGCCGAGGTCGCGCGCGACGCTGGAATCGTCATCGCCGGCGGCCACACCATCGACGACGCCGAGCCCAAATACGGCCTCGCCGTGGTGGGCACCGTCCACCCCGACCGCATCTGGCGCAAAGGCGGCGCGCGCAAGGGCGACGTCCTCGTGCTCACCAAGGCCCTCGGGACGGGCGTGCTCTCGACAGCAATCAAGCGCGATCAGCTCAGCGAGCGCGACGAGCACGGACGAGCGATGGTCGCGAGCATGTGCACGCTCAACCGCGGCGCCGCCGAGGCCGCCAAGAAGTGCAAAGTCACCGTTCACGCGGCCACCGACGTCACGGGCTACGGGCTCGTGGGCCATCTGCTCGAGATGCTCGAGCAGAGCGAGCACGTTCGAGCCGAGCTCGACGCGAGCGCCATCGTCGCGCTCCCCGGCGCGCTCGAGCTCGCCCGACAAGGCGTCCTCCCCGGAGGAACAAAGTCCAACCGCGACCACGTCGGCGACGCCTTCATCGTGCAACCCGCCGTCGACGAGGCGATCGCCTGGCTCACCATCGACGCGCAGACGTCAGGGGGCCTTTTGTTCAGCGTCCCCGAGGACGAAGCGCCACGGCTCTTGCAAGCGCTCGTCTCGGACGCCGGTCTCGCGAGCGCCCGCGTGATCGGGCGGGTGATCGAGCGAAGCGATTCCGAGCGCCCCACGGTCACGCTTCGCTGATACAACGTCGCCCGCTCTTCGCCCGTGACGACCAAGCTCGACCGACGCGCGCTGCTCTCGATCGGCGCCCTCGCGCCTGCGATCGCCTTCGCGCAGCGCAGCGGCGAGCGTCCGTCCGCGCCTCCACCGCCCAACGCGCCGCCGGCAGAGCTCGTGCGCCTCGCAGGGCAGTGCGTCATCACCGGGTGGCACGGCGCGGGCTTACCGCGGCAGGTGCAAGACCTCGCGCAACAGGGCGCGCTCGGCGGCGTCTTGATTGCTGCACACAATTTCAGAGACCGCGCGCAGCTCCAGCGCATGACCTCGCTGCTGCACAGCTGGGGGCCGAGGGACAAGCGCGCGCTCGTCACCGCGGACCAAGAGGGCGGCCCCGTCTCGCACTTGTCTCCGCCGCTGACGTCCATGCCGTCGATGACCGCCCTCGGCAACCTCGACGACGAAGACCTCACGCACCGCGCCGGCGCCGCGATGGGCGAAGAGCTTCGCAACGTGGGCGTCGACGTCGACCTGGCCCCGGTGCTCGACGTGCGCACCAACCCTCGCAACAGCGTGGTCCTGGGGCGCGTGTTCTCCCGCGAGCCGCCGCGCGCCGCGCGGCACGGAAGGGCCTTCATCGACGGCCTGTGGTCCGCGAAGGTGCTCGCGTGCGCGAAGCATTTTCCCGGGCACGGCGACACGGCGGTGGACTCGCACGCGGGGCTCCCGCGGGTTCCGCACGGAATCGAGCGGCTCGAGGCGGTCGAGCTCGTTCCGTTTCGCGCGGTGGCCTCGCAGGTCGCGAGCATCATGGTGGGCCACATCGTCGTGAGCGGCCTCGACGCCAACAACCCCGCCACGCTCTCGAGGGCCGTCGTCGACGGCGTGCTTCGTCAGCGCATGCAGTACGACGGCGTCGCGATGACCGACGACCTGCAAATGGCCGCGATTCGACGCACCTACGGGCACACCCGGGCCGTCGAGCTCGCCATCCGCGCCGGGTGCGAC
This sequence comes from Deltaproteobacteria bacterium Ga0077539, assembly GCA_001465015.1. Classification (GTDB taxonomy): domain Bacteria; phylum Myxococcota_A; class Polyangia; order Polyangiales. Next base: position 4,586 of record LNEO01000270.1, read on the forward strand.
ATGGCCATGCTCGCGCACAACGCCGAGTACGCGCGGCAGGCGATCAACCACCTCGCGCGCACGGCAGAGCGAGACAGCACCCTGCGAAGACGGCTCGAAGAGAGCGCCGCGCGCGTCGCCCGAATGCGCGCCAAACTCGACGCTCCCACGCCGCCCAACCCCTTCGTGGTCGACGCCCAGCGCCTCGCGTGGGAGGTCGATTATCGCAAGTCGCGCGCTGGAGTCCGCGGCGTCAACGCCACGAGAGACCCCACGCGGCAGCGGTGAATCCGACGCGAGGCGGCGACTGGACACGAAGCGAGCGTTGGGGTGTCGTTGATCGATCGCGATCCGTCGGACCGACGCACGCCGCGAGCGCATCACCATGATCAATCAAATTCGCCTCCAGTCTGTTCGAGCCCACGTGGATAGCCGAATCAAGCTCAGCGGGTTCACCGCGCTCGTGGGACCCAACAGCACCGGAAAGAGCACCGTGCTGAACGTGCTCGACCGGCTCTGTCACACGCTCAGTCATCCGTTTACGGGCACGGGCACGAACACGGATGGAGGCGAGTGGTTCGTTCGCTCGTACGATCCAGAGCTCGTGGTTCGACGAGGCGACGCAGGGTTCGCCGCAGAGCTCTCCGTGACTGGGCCGTACGTAGGCCGGGTTCGCGTCGAAGCAAAGAAACGCCCCGGCTCTTGGTCGTGGACGGTGTCACTCAACGGCGCGAAGCCCTTAGCGATCAACATGCCGACAGTCGAATCACAGTTCGGGTTCGTCACAGAGGCTGGCGTGACACATCAATGGAGCGCCGCGTTTTCGGCGCGGATGTTCAGGCTCGAAGCGCCGAAGATCGCCCAGCAAGTGCCTCTGCACAGCACGAGCTCGATCGTCCAGAGCGACGGCACACAGACCGCGCTTGCGTTGCTCGACTTGCTCCAACGACGCGACAAGAGCGCATTGGAAGCGGTCGTTCGCGATCTGCGGACGCTGGTGCCCTCGCTCGACAGCGTCCGCGCCGTCGTCGAAGCGGGCGCCAACGCTAGCGTGAGGCTGGTGTACGACTTCACGGACGTCACCGACGTCGAAGCAAGCGCGGTGAGCGAAGGCACCTTGCTCGCGACGGCCATCCTCATCGCGCTTCACGGGACTACCGGTCCGCGAGTCCTCTTGCTCGACGACATCGAGAAGGGCCTGCACCCGACCGCACAACTTCGCTTCGTCAAACAATTGCGGCGGCTGCTCGAGCAAGAGCCCGAGCTACAAATCATCGCCACCACGCACTCGCCCTACATTCTCGACGGCCTCGAGCCGTCACAGGTTCGCGCGTTTGCCCGTCGACGCGACGGCTCGATCGCGATCAAATCACTGGAAGAACACCCCGAAGCACAGCGCAGTGAAGGATCGCTGACGACGGGGCAACTGTGGGCGCTCGACGACGAGGCGCAGTGGGTGCTGCCAACGGAGGAGCGCGCGGCATGATCCGCTGGGGGGTGTACTGCGAAGACGAGGGCGACTCGAAGACGTTGCGAGCCTTCGTCCTGCGGGTGCTCAGCGAAATCGGCGCAGATTGGGTGCGGGTTCAGCTGGATCTCGACGCGTCCGGCGCGACGCTGATCGAGTGGAACTCTCACAAGCTCAAGGACATCTCGGCCCGGATACGAGCGCTGGATGTCCGCCCGCTCCATGGACACTTCAACCGTCGTCCGGCAGAAGACGGCGCAGCGCAAGCGCGCAACGCCTGGCACCTCGAGCGAGCGATCGCTCAGAAGAGCAGCGATCCAGCGATGATGACCGACGTCGTGTTCGTTCTTCGCGACGCCGATGGCAAGCGTTCGGAGCGCGCCGACGGGCAGCGCCAGGCGTTGCTCGTCGCGACTGACCACGACCATCCCTGCACAAAGCCGACGCTGCTCGCGGCGCTTGCCATCGAAGAGCGCGAGGCATGGGTGCTCGCTGCCCTCGTCCCCAACGACGAAGAGCGACGCCGACTCGATGCGCAGCGCAAATCGACCGGGCTTCAACTGGATGAAGACCTCGACCAACTCGGCAACGATGGGCCGACGTCGCCACGCGACCTGAAGCGAGTGCTCGCCGCCATCGTCGGCGACGACGCAGAAGCACGCGAACTCGAGTCGATCGAGCTGGTTCCTGTCGAGCAACTCGCGCGTCGTGGCGAGCGCGTCGGGCTGTGGTCCGCCCTCGAGTCGATCGCGAGCTGGTGGATTCGCTGCCAGCCCGAGTGCGTAGACCGCGAGCGATACCAGGGATTCACCAGGACTCGATGACCGCGCTTGTGGCCCCCGTCGCCGGTGGCTAGCATCCGCGCCCGTATGTCGAGAGAGTCACGATGAGCGGGCATTCGAGATGGGCGACGATCAAGCGCAAGAAGGCAGCAGCGGACGCAAAGCGCGGCAACACGTGGACCAAGCTGCTCAAAGAAGTGGCCATCGCCGCGCGCAGCGGCGGTGACCCCAGCGGCAACCCTCGGCTGCGCAAGGCGATCGACGCCTGCAAGGCGAGCAACATCCCCGCGGACAACATCACGCGGCAGATCAAGCGCGGGACCGGCGAGCTCGAGGGCGCCGCGTACGAAGAGCTCACGTACGAGGGCATCGGACCGGCAGGGGTCCTCTTGCTCGTCGACGTCGTCACGGACAACCGCAATCGCACCGCCGCAGAGCTGCGAAAGGTCTTCGAAAAAGCTAGCGGAAACATGTCGGGAGGCACCGCCGCGTGGGCCTTCGAGCGCAAAGGACAGGTCAAGCTCGACAAGAAGTCCGCGACCGAAGAGCAGCTCTTCGACGTGGCCCTCGGCGCGGGCGCCGATGACATCGCGGACGACGGCGAAGAGTGGACCGTGACCACCTCGCCCGACGCCGTCGAGCCCGTGCGCGAGGCGCTCGAGAAGGCCAAGATCGCCGTGAAGAGCGCCGGGCTCGCGATGATCCCGAAGAACCTCGTGACCGTCGGCGCCGCTGAGGCACCGGTGCTGATGCGCCTGATCGACACGCTCGATGAGCACGACGACGTCAACGCGGTGTGGGCCGCCTTCGAGCTCAGCGACGAGGCCGCCGCGGCGCTCGAAGCGATGGAGTGACCCATGACAACGCTCGTGCACGCGCTCGCGCAGGCGGTGGACGAGCTGCCCGCTGGGACCGGAGGCTTCGCCACGCAGCTCGTGCGCACGTCGGTGGCGCTGATCGTCGTGTGCGTCGGCGCGTTCTGGCTCGTGCGCTACGCGGCGCAGCGCGGGCTGCTCGGCGCGCAGTCGCGCGCGAAGCACCTCTCGGTGATCGACAAGATCGCCCTGGACCCGCGACGCTCGGTGCACCTGGTCCGCGTGGGAAGGCGCGTCCTCGTCCTCGGCGCGAGCGACGAGGGGCTGCGCTCGCTCGCCGAGCTCCCGGCCGAAGAGCTGGGGCTCACGGACGACAGCGCCGCGCGCGACGAGAGCGCCCCAGAGAGCGGCGGAGAGAAGAAGACGCGATCGTTCGTCGAGGTTTTGCGGGCGAAGGTCGAAGAGAAGCCGCCAGTGTGACGAATCGCGGTACAGTCCCTGGGGCTACGGGTTGCATGCGGTTTTCGTTCGCGAAGTATCAGGGACTGGGCAACGACTTCATCGTGCTCGACGCGAGGCAGTGGCCGGAGTCCCAAATCGGCCCCGAGCTCGCCAGGCGCCTGTGCGACCGGCACCGCAGCATCGGCGGCGACGGGATCCTCTGGGTCGCGCTCGACGAGAAGAAGAACGCCGCGCGGATGGTCATCTACAACCGCGACGGCTCTCGCCCAGAGATGTGCGGCAACGGCGTGCGCTGCGTGGCCGCGTACTTCGCCGACCGTCAAGAAACGCGCGACCGAGCGTCGCTCGAGGTCCTGTCGGACGCGGGCCCCAGACCCCTGACCGTTCAACCGGGCTACGATGGCGGGTGGCTCGTCACCGTCGAGATGGGCTCGATCATCGCCGAGCCGCAGGGCTTCACGACGGTCGACCTCGCGGGGACACCCACCCTCGTCCACTTCGGAGACGCAGGAAATCCACACGCCGTTCTCTTCTTGGACGGCCCCGGCGCGCTCGACGAAATCGAAGACGACCTCCCCCCGCGCCGCGCCGCGCGCGAGGCGGCGGCCACGCTCGTTCGAGCCAGAGAGGATCGGTATCCGCAGGGCACGAATGTTGAATTCGTGGCCCAAAAACAAGACGGCTCGCTCCGCGTGCGCGTCCACGAGCGCGGCGTCGGCTGGACCCTGGCGTGCGGAACAGGCGCGTGCGCGGTCGCCGCGGTCCAGTACGCGCGCAAGGGCGTGCACGAAGGCACCCAACGGGTCGAGCTCGACGGAGGCGCCCTGTCCGTCGCCCTTCGAAGAGAGCCGTCGGGCGCCTACCACGCGTGGATGACCGGGCCCGCGGGGCGAGCGTTTCGCGGGACCGTCGAAGAGAGCGAGCTCGTTCGATGACCGCGCTCTCGGTGCTGCTCGTGAGCGACGATCGCGCGGTGACCGACCTCGTCCGCGACGCCGTCGGACCGTGGGGCGACGCGCTCATCGTCGAGCCGTCTCCCACGGACGCGATCGAGTCCAGCGTCGACGCGGACGTCGTGCTCGTCGACCTCGCGCTCGAGAACGGCGCGGGCCTCGCCGTGGCGCACTTTCTCGCGGCCAGAGACGCCAGCGTCCCGGTCATCGCGCTCTCGTCCGGCGCCGACAGCGAGACCGACAGCGTCGCGCACGCGCTCGGCGTTCGAACGGTCCTCGCGCGGCCCATCACCGGAGACTCCTTGCTCGTCGCGCTCTCGTCGGTGCGCGAGCGCAACGCGTCCGTCCTGCCCTCGAGCTCTCTTCGCTCAGCGTCGCTGCGACCGCTCGATTCACTGCCGCTCGTCGCGCCGAACGTCCTCGAGGCGGTGTGCAACGCCAAAGACTTCACGGCCCTGGCCGACGCGATCGCCCGCGGGGCCTTCGCGCTCACCGGCCGCGGCGCCCGCGTCCGCATGGAGAACGCGCGCTTCGAGACGATCGAGTCCGCCGCCGGCCCGCCCATCGAGGTAAACGCTCGACGCGCAGACGGGAGCGAGGCGACGTACGACGAGCTCCCGTTGACCGCGAGAGACGAGCAGATCGGGACGCTTCTTGCGCGCCCAGAGCCGTCGCAACGAGAGTCGCTCGACTTGCTGGCCCGCACGGCCTCCTCGATCGGAGTGCTCTTGCGCGAGCAAGAAGCCGCGGCGCGCGCGGGCATCAAGGACCCCGAGACGAGCGCGTACACGTTTGCGTACTTCGTCGACGCCGCCGGGCGCGAGGTCGAGCGCGCGCTGCGCCACGCGCGGCGCTTCGGGCTGCTCACGTTTCAGCTCGACGATTTTCACAACCAGCGCGCCTCGCGCGGAGACGAGCCCGTGCGAGAAGCTCGGCGAGAGCTGGTCGACACGATCCTCGACACCGCCGCGGACATCGACGTGTTGGCGCTCGTCGAAGAGGACGAGCTCTATCTCCTCGCGCCCGAGTCGGGTCGGCTCAAGACGCTCGCGCTGCGCCGTCGCATCGCAGAGAAGCACCAGCGACGCGCAGAGCTCGCTCGGCTCGAAGGCCGCGTTTCTTTCTCGGTGGCGATCGGCGCGGCGACCTTTCCGCGAGACGGAAAAGACCTCGCGATGCTCACGCGCTCGGCCTCGCTCCGCGGGCGCCGCGCCGAGCAGCACGCGGCCGCGTGGCGAGAGTCTGCCAGCACCCTCGACGCCGCGCTCGGGGCCCTGCTTCGACTGCGCCCCAACGCCGCGGATTGGGCGCTGCGTCAGGGAGCGATGTCCTCGGAAGCGCTGCAGTCCGTCGGCTTCGCGGTCGCGCGCGACGCCGTGCGCACCGCAGGGGTCAACGACGGGATCGCGTACATCCTCGGAGAGCGAGCGCACCCGCTCGTGCAGGGGGCGTGCGAGGCGATGAAGCGCGCGCCCGCCAGCGCGCTGCCCTGCTACTGGCTGCGCCCCGCGATCGAGGACGAGAACGAGCCGAGCGCGCCGGGAACAAGGCTTTCTCCAGTCGAAATCGAGGTCGACGCCGCGCGCGTCGGGCCGTTCGCGGCGCTCGCGGTGCTGACCGAGTCCTGGGCGTACGCGTGCGTCGCGAGCGCGCAGGGCGCATACAAGCGCGTGATGCACACGAGCGACCTCGAGCTGGTCGAGTCGCTCGTGGCCGAAGTGCAAGAGGCCTTTCACCTGCAGAGGAAGGGCGAATGACGCGCAGAGCAGTGTTTCTCGACGTCGGCGCGAGCGGCCCGCGCGCGCGAGAAGGCGGCGCGCTGGCGGCGTCGCTCGCCGGCAGAGGCTTCGTGATCGAGCGCTCGCCCGACGGGCAGAGCACGCTCGAGGCGCTCGCGCGCGAGCCGGCGGACCTCGTGGTGATCGACGCGGATTCACCAGCGTTGGACCTTCGAGCGTTCATGGAGGCGCTGCGCGGTGATGCGAGGACAGCCTCGACGCTGGTGGTGGCGCTCGCGTCTGGGGATCCCCGAGAGATCCCCGCGCGGCGCGAGATCGCCCTCACGCTGAGCAAGCCCATCCAAGCGGACGAGGCGTCCTCGCGGCTCGAGGCGCTGGTCGTGACGAGGCAGCGCGCCGCGAGCAACACGCGCGAGCTGCGCGGGGACCTGTCGCAGATCACGTTTCCTGATCTATTGCAGCTCTTCGCGGTCAATCGCGTGACCGGGACGCTCTCGGTCGACGCGCCCGGACGCTTCGGCAACGTCGTGCTCGACGCGGGTGAAGTGAAGTCCATCACCTGCGGAACGGCCGCGGGAATGAAGGCCTTCGTGCGGCTTCTCACGCTGCCCGAGGGCTCGTTTATCTTTCATCACCGCGAGCTCGACCACGCCGTCTCGAGCCTCGAGGCGATGCCGCTCGGGCCCGCGCTCTTCGAAGCGACGCGACAGGTGGACGAGATCGCGCGGCTCAAGCCGTCGATGCCCGAGCCGTGGATGGAGGTCCGCAAGGCGAGGCTGGTGTGGCCAGCGGCGATCACCGCGCGCTTCGAGAGCAGCCCCGCGCTGTTCGAAGTGGCTCGACTGCTCGACTCGACGCGAACGTTGGGAGCCCTGCTCGACGCCTCGCCGCTGCCCGACGCAGACCTGCTCGTCGCGCTCGACGAGCTTCGCCGCGAGGGCCTCATCGAGGTCGCAGGAGGCACGAGCTCGGGTCGCGTCGAAGTGCTGGACACGACCATCGCGCGCGCGCTCGCCGAGCGCGTGGCCGAGCAGGGGACGCCGCGCGTGGTGGTGGTGGTCGACAGGGATGTTCCCAACTCGGACGTCGCGCTCGTGCGCGCGCTCGGCGGCGTCGCGGGCTTCGTCGCGGCAGAGGGAGTGGCCGGCGCGACCGGCGACGCGGGGATGCTCGCCCCCGTCGGAACGCTCGTGCTCGGCACGCTGCGCATCGAGCTGTTCGCGGTGCCATCGACGCGAGAGTTTTCGCCGTTGTGGGCGGTGTTCGGCGCGTCTGCAACGGCGGCGCTCGTCGCGGTGGGCGACGCCGATGGCGCGACTCTCCCGCGGGAAGTGCTGTCGACAGAGATGGCGTTGCCCGTGGGCGTAGTGGTGACCCCGTGGACCGCGAGCAACGTCGCGGCCGCCCTGCGATCGGCGCTCACCGCGCGCGTCGCAACGCGGGCCTCGCGGCTCTGAGAGGCCGTTGGATCTCCCCGATCGCGCAAGCAATCGACCGTTAGAAATGCGCCGTGACGCTCGCGGGGCCAATCACGACGGTGCGGCCCGAAAGCCTGTCCGATCGCCGACCATTGAACACGATGAGCGGAATCGACGCTCCGATCGCAGCCACGCCCACGATCGTCGTGATCACCCCCGGAGCGATCGAGCACCCTCCTCGCGGACAAGCGAGCTGCCCCTGCACGAGCAGCGTCGCGCCGGTGATCGCGACGCCCACTCCCACCCAGAGCCCTGCCTGCCCGAGCGCGTAGAGCCCCGCGGACGCAGTGCGAACGCGATAGCGAGCGCCCTGCGCGGTGACGTCGACCGTGTCCGTTCCGAGCGCGGCGCCGGCGGTGCGAAAGTGAACCGACTGCGTGCCGAGCGGGAGCGTCGCGGTGCACGGCGTTCGACAGAGAAAGCGTCGTCGCTCGACCGTCGTGCGGATGGGCACGAGGTCGGTGTTCATCATCGGATCGATCGACGAGGACACGGGTGCGACCGGGCCGAAGCCAGGCGGCCCTAGAATCGCGCCGCCAAATGGCCCGCCGAGCGCCCCAAACGTCGACGGAGTGGTCGCGTACATGGGCAACACTTGGGTGACTTCGCGCGTCCCGATCACGAGGTACACGTCGACGGCGCTGTCGTCGCTCGTAAACTCGACGGCCCCCCTCGCCTCTGTCCGAGCGGCAGCCAGCGTCGGTCGCCCTTGCGACGGGGGCCCCCACGGCGCGGCTTGCGGCGAGGAAGCACTGGGAGAATACGGCGTCGGTGGGGGTGGCGGCGCGTCGCTCGGCGCGCTCGCAGCGCCGGTCGAACTGGCGCTCGATCCAGCGGGCGGCCCCTGAGACGGAGCGGTCCACGGCGCCCTCAGCGACTGCGCAGACGACTCCGACGCCCCGAAGAAAATCAGGGCAGCGAGTGGCAACGCTAGTCGCGGATGGGGGTGCACGGCGCTCATCGACGGCCCGATTCGAAGTAGAACGATGATTATACTCCGCAAGTGGCCCCCGAACGACTCGGCGCCGCTGTAGTCACAGCAGGAGCCATCGGGGCATTGCGGCACACACCCCCTCGGCGGTACCACCTCGGTTTGTATCGCGCGCGCCTGACCACGGAGGGCGACGCTGACAATTTGGCAAACCCTCCGTGATCCAAGAGGAAGAACTGTCACTCGATGCCCGTAAATCTGGGCACTCGAACGATCACAAACTTCTCGTTGAAGCACCGAGGGCCGGCGCTCGTCGATGCGACGTTCAAGTGAAGGAGAACACCAACATGAACTCGAGATGGCTCAGGACTGCGGCGCTCATCACCGCCGTGGGCATCTTCGGCAGCGGCTGTATCATCAACGTCAGCGAGACGCGCGGCGCCTACGACCGCTGCAACATCGGTGATGTCTGCCGCGGCGCGTCTACATGTATTCAGTCGGGGCTCATGGTCACTGGGATGACGGTGGGCTCGCTCTGCTCGCAGTCGTGCAGCTCCGGCGTGACCTGTCCCATCGGCTTCGCCGGCAACGCGCCAGCATGCGTGAACAATCAATGCTACTCGACCTGCGCGGGCGTGGGCGACTGCCCTGCGGGCAACCAGTGCGCTGCGGTCGCCGTCGCTGGCGGCGGCGCGATCAGCGTGTGCGTTCCGAGCGGCGGCGGCACGGGGCCGGCGTGCGGCGATCTCGGCCAGCCGTGCTGCGCGGGCGCGACCTGCACCGCAGCAGGCGCGACCTGCAACGTCGGTCGCAACGTGTGTGCGCCTGCCGTCTACATCGGCTGCACGGCGGCCTCCATCGGCGCGGCGTGCTCCGACGGACCGAGCAACGGAAACCCCGCGGCGCGCGTGCAGACCAGCTGCGTGCGTCCTCCGTTCTCCAACGCGGGCCCGGCGGGCTACTGCTCGACGGTGTGCGACGGAACCAACAACTCCTGCCCGTCGTTTCCGGGCAGCACCACGGGTTGCTACTCGTTCCAGGGCATGACGCAGCCCATGTGCTTCGTCGACTGCGTGACCAACCCCGGGATCTGCCCGACTGGCACCGCGTGCGTGATGCTCACGGGCAACACGGGCGCGCAGGTCCGCGTGTGCGCTCCGCCCGTCGCGGGCTGAGCGATCGCTATTGGTTTCGCGCCGCCTTCCGTTGGCGAAACGCAACTCCGTGATCCTCGGGATATTTCCCCAAAGATGCTCGGGGCGTCCAACGGGGCGGCGACTGGATTTCGCGCCGCCTTCCGTTGGCGAAACGCAACTCCGTGATCCTCGGGATATTTCCCCAAAGATGCTCGGGGCGTTTCTTCCTTCCAACGGGGCGGCGCGTTACGCCTCGATCATTCCGGCGGCCACCGTCGCGTTGGTGGCCTCGTCGACGAGGATGAAGCTCCCCGTCGTTCGATTGTCTGCGTAGGGGTCGAACGCGAGGGGAACGCTCGTCTTCAGCGTGATCGTCCCCAGGTCGTTGAGCGCGAAGCTCGACGGTGAGGCGATGCTCTCGAGCGTGCCCACGTCGATCTTGCTCTCGAGCGACGTGACGATCGCCTTGGCCCAGCGCGTGCTGTGCTTGAGCGCCCACGTGCTGCGCGGAGCGAGCGTCTTCTGCGCCATCCAGCAGAGCTTCGCGCGCACTTCGTTGCCGACGCGCGTGGGGCTCGCGCTCGGGACGAAGAGGTCTCCGCGAGAGATGTCCACGTCGTCCTTCAGTCGAATCGCGACCGAGAGCGGCGCGCTCGCGTGCTCGAGCGCCTGAGTATGAAGGTCGATGTGCGTGATCGTCGTGGTGATCCCCGCGGGCAGCACGGTGATCTCGTCGCCCACAGAGAACCTGCCGCTCGCGATCTGCCCGGCGTACGCGCGGTAATCGTGAAACGCGTCGCTCTGCGGCCGAATCACCCACTGCACCGCGAATCGCGCGGGGCCCGCCACCGTGCGGGACGCGACGTCCGCGGTCTCGAGCCACTCGAGCAGCGCTGGGCCGTCGTACCAGGGGCTCTTGTCGCTCTTGTGCACGAGGTTGTCGCCGTGCAGCGCGCTGATGGGAATGTACCTCACGCCGCGCGCGCCGATCTTCTTCGCGAGCTCGCCGAAGTCCGCGACGATCTCGTCGAAGCGATCTTTGCTCCAGCCCACGAGGTCCATCTTGTTGACGCACACGACGAGCTCGGAGATCCCGAGCATCGTCGAGAGCGTCGCGTGCCTGCGCGATTGATCGACGACGCCGTTGCGCGCATCAACGAGCACCAGCGCGACGTCCGCCGTCGAGGCGCCGGTCACCATGTTGCGTGTGTACTGAACGTGCCCTGGCGTGTCGGCGACGATGAACTTGCGCTTGGGCGTCGCGAAGTAGCGATACGCGACGTCGATGGTGATGCCCTGCTCTCGCTCGGCGCGCAGGCCGTCGGTGAGCAGCGCGAGCTCGGTGCGATCGAAGCCCCTGCGTCGCGAGGCCTCTTCGACGTGCGCGAGCTGGTCTTCGAAGATGCCCTTGGCGTCGAACAAGAGCCGGCCGATCAGCGTGGATTTTCCGTCATCGACGCTGCCGGCGGTCGAGAAGCGCAGCATGGACATGGACGAGTGGTCGGTCATCAGAAGTAGCCCTCGCGCTTTCGGTCTTCCATCGCGGCCTCGGAGAAGCGATCGTCTGCGCGGGTGGCGCCGCGCTCGGTGACGCGCGAGGCGGACACCTCGTCGATGATCTCGTCGATGGTGCGCGCTGACGAGCGGACCGCGCCCGTGCACGTCGCGTCGCCCACCGTTCGAAAGCGAACGAGCTCGCGAAAGGGCTTCTCGTCAGAGGCGCGCGTCACGAACGGCGTGATGGCGTAGAGCATCCCGTCGCGCGCGAAGACGTCGCGCTCGTGCGCGAAGTAGATGGACGGGATCTTCAGCGACTCGCGCTTGATGTACTGATAGACGTCCATCTCGGTCCAGTTGGAGATCGGGAAGACCCTGAGGTGCTCACCCTTCTTCACGCGGCCGTTGTAGAGGGACCACAGCTCGGGGCGCTGGTTCTTCGGGTCCCACTGACCGAAGTCGTCGCGAAACGAGAAGATGCGCTCCTTGGCGCGGGCGCGCTCTTCGTCGCGGCGCGCGCCGCCGAAGCACGCGTCGAAGCCGTGCTCTTGGATCGCGTCGAGCAGCGTCGTGGTCTGCAGGCGGTTTCGCGAAGAGCGAGGCCCTGTGTCTTCGCTCACGCGACCGTCGTCGATGGACTTTTGCACAGAGGCGACGATCAACCGCTCGCCGAGCTCGCGCATGCGCTCGTCTCGAAACGCGATGACCTCTTCGAAATTGTGGCCCGTGTCCACGTGCATCACGGCGAAGGGAAACCGCGCCGGTCGAAACGCCTTCTCCGCGAGGCGCAGAAGGACGATCGAGTCTTTTCCCCCAGAGAACAAGAGGACGGGCTTCTCGCGCTCCGCTGCGATCTCGCGAAAAATGAAGATCGCCTCCGCCTCGAGCGCGTCGAGGTGATCCCAGCGATCGTACGACTTTACCATCACGAGCTTTCATTATAGTGAACACCGACGATACGCAAGCGTCGCCAACGAGCCGTCTACGCGTCTGGCGTCGCGTCGCGAACAGTGCAACACCGACGAGCACAATCCCTCGCCCCATGAAAACGCATACCTGGATCTTCGAGTCGCTGGTGTTCGCTGCGCTGGCAGCGTGTTCACCGCCGGTCACCCAAGCGCCGACCGACAGCGCCGCGCAGGACACCCTGTCGGCGCAGGACGCCTCGGCGACCGAGGACAGCGCCGTGACCGAGGACAGCGCCGTGGCGGACGCGGTGGTCGAGGATGGACCGCCGCGAGATCCACTCATCGTGGCGCGGCCGTTTCGCGTGAGGGCGCCGGGGTCTGCCGGAGGACCGGTTCCGCTCGTGGTGCTGTTGCACGGGTACGGCGCGAACGGAGCGGGCCAGGACGCGTATTTCGGCTTCGGGCAGCTCGTTCCCACGCGGCGCTTCGTGCTGGCGTACCCCGATGGGACGCTGGACGCGTCGAGCCGCCGCTTCTGGAACGCCACCGACGCCTGCTGCGACTTCGCCCGCACGGGCGTCGACGACGTGGCCTACGTCCGCGCGATCATCGACGACGTGAAGGCTCGCTACTCGATCGACCCTGCGAGGGTGTACGTGATCGGGCACTCGAACGGCGGGTTCATGGCGCTGCGGATCGCCTGCGAGCTGAGCGACCGAGTCGCCGCCGTGATGAGCCTCGCGGGCGCGGGCTTCTCGGACGCCACGCGGTGCCGGCCCGCGCAGCCCGTGCACGTGCTGCAAGTGCACGGGACGCTCGACGCGGTGATCCAGTACGCGGGAGGGTCGTTCATGGGCGTCGGGAGCTACCCGAGCGCCGAGCGGACCGTGAGCGACTGGGCCATGCGCAACGGCTGCGGCGCGATGCGATCGAGCGCGGGCGCCGCCCTGAACCTCGAGAGCACCGTCGCGGGGGCAGAGACCACGCGCGAGGCGCACACCGGCTGCCGCGCCGGCGGAAGCGCAGAACTCTGGGCAATCCAGGGGGGATCGCACATCCCGACGTTCGACACGACGTGGGCACCCGCCGTCCTCGACTGGCTGTTCGCGCACGGTCGCGGCGGCTGAGCGGGTGCTGAGGGGGCGGAGCGAAAAGGCACAGAGAACCGCGCGACCGTGGTTGACGCGAGCGGCGTTTCGCACGAAACGTCGCCCACCCCTTTCATGACTCTACTGCACGTCGGTACGGCGAACTTCGATCAACCGCGCGATCGCTACAAGACGAGGCTGCACTTCGTCGAGCTCGAGCTGCGCTCCCCCCTGCCTGCGCCCAAGCGGCTGCAGAAGCTACGCTCGGAGGTCGGCGAAGACTTCGTCCTCGCGGCGATCGCGCCGACGACGCTCTTTGGCGACGAAGACTCTCCCTTGCGCGACGCGGCGCACACGCGAGCCGAGGTCGATCGCCTGCAAAACGCGGTGAAGGCGCTCGCGCCGGACGTCTTGGTGTTTCGCACGCCCAAGGCGCTCAGGCCCGGGACCGCGGCGCTCGAGCGGTGGATCACGCTCTGCCGCGATCGGCTCTGCAAGATGGCCCGCGTCGTCGTGTGGGAGCCCACGGGCGTGTGGGAGCGCGAGGCCGCCCTCGAGGTGACCGCCGACATCGAGAACTTGATTGTGTGTGCCGACCCGCTGCACGACGACGTCTCCGGTGAGTCTCACGTGTACGCGAGGCTCCGCGGCCTCGGCGTCGACAGCCGCTACAACGACGGCAAGCTCGAGGACATCGCCGAGAAGCTCGCCGAGTGCGAAGAAGCATGGGTGGTCTTCGCGACGCCCACGGCCTTCAAAGAGGCCACGCGGCTCGACGCGATCGCCCAGGGGCAGATCACGCCCGCGTACTCGTCGGCAGATGACGAAGACGGCGACGACGAAGACGACGAAGACGGCGACGACGAAGACGGCGACGACGAAGACGGCGACGACGAAGACGACGAAGACGAAGACGAAGACGACGAAGACGACGAAGACGACGAAGACGACGAAGACGAAGAGGACGACAGCTGATGCGCAACCTCCTTGTTTCGAGCGACGCGATCGCGCAGGCCGCCGGCGCCGAGGCGATCGCGCAGGGAGGCAACGCGGTGGACGGAGTGCTCGCGGCGCTGTTGGCAGGCGCGGCGGTCTGTTCGCCTTCAGCGTTGCTCGGCAGCGCGGTGATCACCGTCGCAGGGCTCGGCGTCGGCGCGTACGCGATCGACGGGCGAGCGAAGGCCCCCGGCCTCGCGACGGCTCGGCGCCCTGCGCCCGAGGACCCGCCGACCCGCGACGCGATCTGCGCGCCAGGGCTCGTCGAGGGTGCGCTTACGGCGCACAACCGCTTCGGCTCGCTCGCGCTTGCGCGCGTGGCGCGCGCGGCGATGGAAGCCATCAAAGAGCACAGCAAAGACCCCAACACCAAGGCTCGGTTGCCCGTCCTCGAGGCGATCCACCGCCACGGCCCGCGCTGGCTCGCGTCGCTCGGCCTCGATCAGGCGATCGTCGAAGCCGCGGGAACGCCGGTCAACGGCCCCATCACGCGCGAGGACCTCGCCCACGGCCCCGCGCCGATCGTCGAGCTCGCGATCAAGGGGTTCGGGGCGCACCAGGCGCTCGTGTTTCCCGCAGCGCCGCCGCAGCGATTTCCGCCGCCCGAGCCGCCGAAGACCCCCGTGGGCGTCGCGCTCGCGGGAGACATGCACGGCGTGTTCGCGAGCGCGTCGTGGGCCATCGCGAAGGAAGCGTGCCTGCTCGCGTCGGACTACGCGCTCTCGGGCGCGGCTCTGAACAACGCGCCCAAGAAGGGCGTCACGCGAAGGGCTCCAGGAGCAAAGATCGCGATGCCCGACGTCGCCGCGATTCTGCGACACGACGCGAAGGTGTGGGCCGCCGCCGCGATCGCAGGCGAAGGCGCGCTCGAGTCCGCGCGCGACGAGCTCGTCGCGCGGCGAATGTCGGCGGTGACCGGAAAGCCGATCGCTGCCGAACCGAGCGCCGAGCCTGTGCGCGCGACCACGCTCTGGCTCGTGCGCGAGGCGGGTGACGAGCTGCGCGTGGTCGAAGAGTCCATCGCGCGATGATGGATCGAGACGCCCCGGCGCGACGCGAAGCGCTCGCCCGCAGCGACGTCGAGCGCTCGGGCGAAGCGCTCTCGGCGCTCGTCGGCGCTCGGGTCGATCGCGTGTATTTCTGCGAGGCCACGGGGCTTCTCTCGTTGAGCACCTACGACCGCGGAAAGCGAGTGCTCTCCGTCGGAGTCGGCCCGATCGTCTGGGGAATCGGCCTCGGAGAAGCGGTTCCGCGCGTGCGCGACGACGCCTATCGCTCGCTCGTCGCTGCGCTGCGCGCGCACATCGTGGACCATCGCATCCGCTCGGCGCTCATCGAAGACGGGCTGCTCTGGCTCGCCGTCGGCGGAGAAGGAGCGCTCGCTCGACTGTCGCTCTGCCCCGGTCGTCGCGGGGGCGCGACCGTGTACGCCGCGGACGGCAGGGTGATCGCGCGCTTTCCTGCAGCGGCGACGGCCCGAGAGCCCGAGAGCGAGTGGGGCGACGAGCGCCCCTTCGAGTCGCGCGGAGACGCGCTCGTCGCGCTCAGCGACAAGCGCGGGTTCGACCGAGCCAAGACGCAGCTCGCGAAGGCCGTGCGCGCGGCGCAGTCCGCGGTCGAGCGCCGCGCCGAGGCGGTGCGAGGCGACCTCGCGCGGCTCGGGTCCGTCGAAGCGCTGCAAAAGATCGGGCGATTGCTGCTGGCGCAGGGCGCGAACGTCCCGCGCGGAGCCGCGCGCGCGACGCTCGATGACTGGGACACAGGCGAGCCGCTCGAGGTGAAGCTCGACCCGTCCAAGCCCGCCAAGGCCCAGGCCGAGACGTTCTTCGCGAAGGCGCGTCGCTACCAGCGCGGCGAGGCGGTCATGCGAAAGCGCCTCGCGGAGTGCGACGCGCGCGCAGCGTCGCTGATCGAGCTGGCGCGACACGTCAGCGACGCGACGCCCGAAGACGGGCGAGCGTGGTCAGCGCTCGTCTCTCGCGCGCGGGCGCTGGGAGCGAAGGTCGAAGACGAGCGCCCCGCCGGCGGATCGTCGAGCAAAGGCGGCCGAGAGCCGAAGCGAAGGCCCTTTCATGTGTTTCGCGACGAGCGCGGGCGAAAGATCCTCGTCGGCCGCGGCGGGGCGGACAACGACGCGCTGACGACCGAGGTCGCAAGGCCCCACGATTTGTGGCTTCACGCCAAGGAGCGCACAGGCGCACACGTGGTGGTTCAGCTCGACAAGGGGCAGTCTTGCCCGAGCGAAACGCTGATCGACGCAGCGACGCTCGCCGTGCATTTCAGCGACGCTCGCGGCGAGCTCGTGTGCGACGTGACGCACGTACAACGACGGTACGTGCGCAAGCCGAAGGGCAGCGCGCCGGGCGCGGTCACCTACGACCACGAGAAGGTGTTGGTGCTCCGCGTCGAGCCCGAGCGCGTCGAGCGGCTCCTCGCGACCCGCGAGGAATAACGCTCAACGCGCTGGATCTCCTGTGGCAAGATTCGGACACCCTTCAGGAAGTTAAGGTGCTTCGATGACGTCGAGACGCTTGATCGCTTGGAATCGGATCGCGCCGTTGGCGCTGGTGGCGCTCGCAGGGTGCGCGTTGCCGCACGGCTCGTTGCGCAGCGGCGACGGAGCGACGGACACCGGCCTGGGCGACGGTCAGCTCAGCCCCGACGGCGAGGCGAGCGTCGAAGACGTCGTCGACGTGACCGAAACGGACATCACGGACGTGACGGACGTGACAGACGTGACAGACGTGACGGACGTGACGGACGTGACGGACGTCGCAGACGTCCGCGACGAGGCGCCGATCGACGTGCCGGACGTGACGACCGACGCGCCCGACGTCATCGGCGCTGACGCTGCGGATGTGCCCGATACCGGCGTCGATACCGGCGTGGACTCGGGCATCGATACCGGTGTGGATTCGGGCGTGGATTCGGGCGTCGATACCGGTGTGGATTCGGGCGTCGATACCGGTGTGGACGCAGCGGATGACACGGGAGCGGATACGGGAGTAGACACTGGCGCGGATACGAGAGCCGATACCGGCGCGGACTCGGGCGTTCCGTTTCGTCCTATTCGCTGCGCAGAGATCCCGGTGGCGATGCGGACGATGAACGTTCACACGCTGTACTACGGTGCGGGACGCACGAGCTCGTGGCAGGCGTTCTGCGACTTTACGACCGCAAACGGGCCCTGGACGCTCGTCGCCAAGGTCGACCCAGGGCACAGCGCGTGGAGCTACGACAGCGGGCGATGGACCGACGACAGCGTCGACAACGAAACAACGCTCAACCTCAATCGCCTCACGACGAAGTATCGCGGGTTCACCGTGCTGCCGTTCACCGCGATGCGCTTGGATTTCTCGACCGATCGAGATCCTGGAGCGCCCGAGTCCTTCGAGACGCGAACAGTGCAGTTCGCCTTCAACTCTGGGACGAACGCGCTGAGGCAGGTGTTTTCGGGCGCCAACAACCAGGCGATCGCGATGGGCCCCAACCGCGCCGCGTGGTTGGGTGCGATACCCAACGTCGGTAGCGCCGGGCCGCTCCTTCAGCCCAACTGCAACCGCAGCGGGTTCAACGTTCGCTCGGACGATAGCGGTCACAACGTCCGCATCCGCATCGGCATCCTCGGCAACGACATCGATACTTGCTTCCGCCCCGACTCTTGGATCGGCGCCGGCGGCAACCCGACCGATAGCCGCGTAGGGTCGCTGGTCTCGGGCAACCGTCACCCCGACAACGTTCTCACCCCTTTTAACGACGAAGAGCGTCGCACGCCGTCGTGGGTATTCATCTGGGTGCGTTGAGCGCACTCCCCACCGCGCATTGACGAACGTCATCTATCTGCGCGATAACCGAAGTCGAGGCTTGACGCGCTGTGTCGATCGCTCGTGCTCCGCTCTTGATGCTCGTTTTTTCGCTCGCAGCGTGCGCGTTGCCTCACGCCCGACTGCGCGAAGGAGCAACGGACACCATCGCGTCCGACGGAACGACGGACGCGATCGACGACCTCGCGGTGGACGTCACCGAGGACACGATCGACGTCGCGTTGGATGACACGCGCAGCGACCGCGACGCCATCGACGATCAACCAACGATCGATGGCGCGGACGTGGGCGACGCGGTTGCTGTGGTCGACGCGACGGACGCCTCCGACGATCGGATCGCGACCGACACGCCCGACGTGAGCACGGGGAGCGATGTAGCAGACGCTGCGGACGCGACGGACGCGAGCGACGAGGGACCCGCAGACAGCGCTCCATGCGCGATGGGCACGTTCGATTGCGGTGACGGTCGCTGCCGCGCCGTGCGCGACACGATCGCCACGTGCGCCGACGCCAGAAACGATGACGTCTACGTGCTCACCGTAGGCGGGACGCCGTGGTGCGGGCGCTGCCAGGCCTTTGGCGGCGGAGACCGCTTCGTCTTGGTCCTCAAAGCCGACGGAACGCCCGCCGGAAGCCCGACACCGCAGCGCTTCTCGTACGACTCGACGCTGTGGACCAACATGGAGACGTACGCTCCGCACAACGTCAACCGCGACCGCCTCGAGACCAAGACCCGCGGGATGTTGGTCTATCCGCTGCGCGAGGTCCTCGTCGAGATGTCGACGGGGTCCGAGAACCGAACCATTCGCGGCGCGCTCGTGACAGGGACGGGCACACCGATCGTGTCCTTCAGGACGATCTTTCTCGGCGGCGAAAACAGCTACGGATCGCAGTTCTCTGACGACGCCTGGCTCGGCGCGGTCCCCGACTCGAGACTGCAACTACTTTGTCGGCGCTCGGGATTCAACGTCCGCACCAACGACCGTGACCTCGCGCGCGTTCGCATGGGCGCGATCGGCAACGAAAACGGCTTCGAAAGCTGCAACACGCACGACTCGTGGGTGGGCGTCGGCGGCGTGCGGGGCAACTCCGAGCCGGGGCTCTCTTTCTCAGCGGGCAACGTCGCGCGCGCCAACTTTGGAAGCGATCGCACCATTCGCAGCTTCGCGACGGTGTGGATTCGCTGAGAGAGCGGCGATCGAGACGCTCAGCCCTCTTCGAAGAAGCCGGCGAGCTCGTGGCGCCGGGCGTGGGCGTCGGCGCGGCCGAGCTCGATCAAGCGACGACAAAACGCGCCGTCGAAGAGCAGGTAGCTCGCCAGGTCGGCCTCGTCGTTGATGCCCGACTCGAGCATCGCGAGCGCCTTGCGCGTCACGATCGGCCCCGAGACGCGGCCCCTGCGAAGGTGGTCGGCGGCGATGCGACCGATGTCTTCGCTCGGCCGGATCACAAGCGTCTCGATGGGCTTGTAGCGACGAGCACCCCGACGCTCGGCCTCGAGCGAGAGCTTGTCGACGAAGTCTGCGCCGTACACCGAGCGGCCGACGTCGATGATCTCGTTGATGCGATCGAGCAGCTCGAGGTCCGACTCGACGTGGTCGAGCAAGAAGGCGTTGAGGAGCTTTCCAAGCAAGAACGGCGCTCCAGGCGCTTTGTTGTTCGGCAGCCGCCCCTCGGGGACCGCGCTGCCCTTCACCTCGCGCGACAGGCCGATCACCAAGAGCCGCGACGCTCCAAGGTGCAGCGCCGGCGCCATCGGCGTGTTCTGCCGAAGTCCGCCGTCGCAGTACAACATCGACCCCACCCGCACCGGAGGAAACACCAGCGGGATCGCCGCGCTCGCCAGCGCGTGCTGCGGCCCGATCGGCCCGGGGACCACATGCGAGCGCGGCCCGAGGCTCGTCGGCAACGCCATCTCGGGGTGAGCGTCCATGAACACCGCCGTGCGACCGGTGGCGATCTCCGTGGCGCTCACGGCGAGGGCCCGAAGATACCCGCGAGAAATCGCGCGGCCGATCGCGCGCCACGGGACCTCTTTGGTGACGAGCTCGATCAGCGGCCGAACGTCGAGCACGCCCTGCGCGTCCTGCCCTCCTCCCCACAGGACCTTCGGGAGCCGAAGCGCCTCGAGCACCCCGAAGCGCACCACGTGCTGCAGCTCGAGGCCGCTCCACAGATCCGTCAGGCGGCGCACCCCCGGAGCGAGCGCGTGCGCGTGCGCCGCGAGGTAGACGGCGTTGATCGCGCCGACCGACGTTCCGCAGATGACGTCGAAGCCGGGAGCCTTGCCGCCGAGCCGCGGCATCTCGTCGAACAGATACGACAAGACGCCGGCTTCGTACGCGCCGCGCGCGCCGCCGCCGGACAGGATGATCGCAGAGAGTGATCTGGCCCCCAGGCCGAACACCGGTGGAGGTGTCGATTGCAG
Source organism: Deltaproteobacteria bacterium Ga0077539 (assembly GCA_001465015.1). Taxonomy (GTDB): domain Bacteria; phylum Myxococcota_A; class Polyangia; order Polyangiales. Next base: position 25,070 of record LNEO01000270.1, read on the forward strand.
CAAGATGCTTGGTTCTTTCTTGTTGATTTGATTATGTGGGCGGAGGCGTGAGCGACCGCCGCTTCTGCCGGCCGAGCTCGCTCACGAGCGCCGCGCGTTCGGGCTCGTCCGACTCTCTCAACGCGCGCTCGAGCGACGCGAGCACCCTGTCGCCGCGCTCGATTCTCCATGGCTCGGCCATCGCCGGGTCTCCCAGCGCTCGATCCGCGAACTTCAACGCCGCCGCGCGATCGCCCGCGCGCGCCGCCGCCTCGGCGCAGAGCGCCCGCGCGTGCAAGAGGTACTGCGTGATCCCCGCGTCGCTAGCGATCCGCTCGGCTTCTTCTGCGCTCGCGCGGGCCGCTCGCAGCTCGCCGCGCGTCAACGCCACGAGCGCGTCTCCGAGCCGCACGCGAAGCATGTCGTACATCGACCCCGACTGCGCCGCGTCCCTTCGCGCCAGCTCGAGCTCGGCGAGCGCCGCTTCGGTCTCGCCTCGACCCGCGTACAGCTCCGCGAGCGCGACGCGCGCGTCGGCGCTGCCCATCCCGCGCGTGCCCAGCGCGGAGTACACGTCGAGCGCCTTGCGCAGATACACCATCGCCAGGTCGTCGCGTCCGAGCGCGGCGTACGCCTGCCCGGCGTTCGAGAGGGCCACGCCCAGTCGATCGCGCTGGCCGGTCTCGCGCTGCGCCGCGAGCGACGAGCGATACAACGTCAACGAGTCGGCGTAGTCCCCGCGCGAGAAGCACGCGACGCCGAGCGCGTTGAGCACCTGCGCGAGCAGCCGACGCGGGCCGAAGCGCGCGAGCAACGCGTACGCCTCGGCGTACACCTCGATGGCCCGCTCGATCTCGCCCGTTTGCCGAAAGAGAGCGCCGCGCGCCAGAAGGACCTCGATGCGAAGCGTGCGTGCGGCGCGGACGCCTTCGTCTGGCGTCCCTCCCGGAGGAGGCTGGGCGGCGCTGCGCGTGTCGAGCGCCGAGAGCGCGTTGTCCGTCGCGACGAGCGCCTCTGCGTAGCGGCCCTTTTGTCCCAGGTACAACGCGAGGACCCGGCGCGCCTCGGCCTCGGCCCGCGCGTCCGCCGCGCGTCGAGCAGCGCGCACGGCGGCCGTCACGTCACGCTCGACGTGCGCCCCGAGCCCCGTGTCGAACTTGTACCGCGCCTGCCTCGCGAGCGCCCGAGCCACCAGACGCGGGTCCCGCGACTCGACCGCGCTCTGCCGAAGCGCCATCAACGCCGAGCGCCGCGACCGCGTCCTGCCCCCGATGCGATCGATGTCTTCGCGGCCCGAATGCGCGGCGAATCGCAGCGAAGACGCCTCTGGATCCGTCGCTCCTTCGGTGAGCCCGAGCACGCGCGCGTAGTGCTCGTACGCCTCGCGATAGCGCCCCGCCGCGCGCTCGGCGCTCGCGGCCTCGATCCACGCGCGAGCCGCAGGGCGCAGGGCCCCGGCCGCCTCGCGGTGCCGCGCGACCATCGCCGCGCCAGGCCCTCGCGAAGCGGGTCTGCGCTCGAGCACCGCCGCGACGCGCGCGTGCATGCCCGCGATTTGCGTCGGGTCGATCGACGCGCGAGCCACCTTCGCCAGCGCCGCGTGCGCGAAGGTCACGCTCTCGGCGGTGCTCCGCGTGCGCACCAGAATTCCGTCCGCCAGAAGCCGGCCGATCGCCCGGGGAGCGTCGTCTGCCGCGAGCGACTCGAGCACGTCCGTCGGGATCTCTCGATCGATCAACGCGCACCACCGCGCGAGCGCCCGCGCCTCGGCGGGCAACGAGTCTACGCGGGCCGCGAGCACCTCTTCGAGCGTCGTCGGCAGAGGCGCGTCCCCCTCGCGCGCCGCGGACAATCGCGCGCGCGAGCCGCGCTCGTCCGCGAGCACCTCGAGGCGACCTCGATCGCCCATGGCCTCGAGCACCTCGAGGATCATCAGCGGATTTCCGCCGGCCACCGCGGAGACCTCGCGCACCAGATCGTCGCCCACGTCGCCGGTCCCGAGCCGCGTCGCGATGAGCTTCGCGCGGTTTTGCGCGGTCAACGGCGAGACCACGAGCAGCCCCGCGCCCTCGCACTCGTGCACGAGCGGGTCGCCGTCGCGCAACCCCAAAACGAGCAGCACAGGGCCCGCGGGAGGCTTGCGCGCCAGCTCCTTCAGCACCGCGCGCGAGCCCGCGTCCGCCTGGTCGACGCCGTCCACGATCGCCACGAGCGGCGCGAGCACCGCGCCCGCAGAGAGCAGCTTTCGAAGCGTGATCGCCAGCTCGCGCGCGAGCGATCCCGCCTCGCCCTCTTCGCTCGCCTCGCGTCCGAGCGCCACGCGAAGCGCCCTGCGCGCCGCGCGTCCCGCCGCGCCCGAGCCCATGCGAATCACAGCCAGCGCGCGGTCGATCGCCGCGTCCACGGCCGAGCCGTTGAGCGCGTCCTCCTCCGACAGCGCCAGCGCCGCGAGCGTGAGCTGCGCGACCGCCCCGTAGCTCGACTCGCCCTGACCGAAGCCCACGCTCGCCCGCGCGCACGGGCCTCGGGTCGCCTCGTGCTCGGCGGCGAAGGCCGCGAGCAGGGCGCTCTTTCCGACGCCGAGCTCGCCGGTCACGAGCAGCGCTTGCCCGCGCTCGGCCGCCTCGACGCGGTTGACCGCGTCGCGCAGGCGCTCGAGCTCGGCGCTTCGGCCCACGAGGAGCACGGTGGCCGCGTCGATGTCCGCCTCGCGCTCTGCGCGCGATTTCGCGCGATCCAAGCGGTAGATCCGCGTTCCGATCCCCGCGCGAGCCCCCGACTCGCTGAGCACGAAGGCCCGCCGCACGATCCGATAGAAGCCCGCCGTCGCGAGCACCTCGCCCTGCTCTGCGACCGCGGCCAGCGTCGTCGCGAAGGACGCGCTCTCGTCGACGATGTCGAAGCCGAGCAGAGACCCAGAGGCTCCGCGCGCCGCTGCTGCGACGCCGCGCGCGAGGCCGAGCGCGACGCCGGGCGAGCTGTCCGCGTCGCCGTCGAGCGACTGAATCGCCTCTGCGATGTCGAGCGCCAATCGCGCTGCGGTGAGCGCGTGATCGACGCCTGGGCGCAGCACGCCGACGACCAGCGTGAAGCGCCCGTCGTCCTCCGAGCGCTCGAGCGTGGCGTCCGCTTTGAACGCGAGCGAGGCGGCCAGGTCGAACAGGGCGCGCGTGTCCACGGTCTCGTTGGTGAGCCGCGGCGCCACGAAGCGCCCCGCGACCACCGCGACGTGCAATCGCTCGCGAACGAGGCCGATGTCCGCGACGATCGACGGCAGAGAGCGCTCGCCCTCGCTTCGGGGCTTGATGCGACGGCCGTGAGCGACGGTGGTGGCCTCTTGCGCGTTCTCTCCGTCGGGCTCGGGCAGCTCCAGCGATGGCGTGATCGCTTCGCGTGCAAAAAACCGCTCGAGATACGCCTCGAGCCGCGCGCTGTCCCACTCTTCGTCGAGGCCTCGAAGGAACTTCGTCAGCGCCCCGTACACCTCGCGCGCGCTCGCGAAGCGCTTGTCTCGATCGGGGTCGATCATCTTCGCCACGATCGCGCGCAGCTCTTCGCTCACGCCGCCGGCGACCTTCGCGAGGTCGGGCCCCTCGCCGCGACGAAGCCGCGGCAAGAGATCTCCTCCCGACACGACGCCGTCGTGCAGCGTGCGCCCGGCGGCCAGCTCGCCCAGCATGATCCCCAGCGCGTACAGGTCCGCGCGGCGATCGACCGGGTCGAGGCGAGCCTGCTCGGGGCTCATGTACGCGAACTTTCCTTTGATCGCGAGGTCGTCGTCGCCCGAGCTCATGCGCGCGCGGGCGATGCCGAAGTCGCCGAGCTTCACGACGCCGTCGTGCGAGAGCAGCACGTTCGCCGGAGAAACATCGCGGTGAACGATCTCGAGCGACTGGCCGTCCTCGTCCTTGCGCTCGTGCGCGTAGTGAAGCCCCCTGGCCACCTCGCGCACGATCCACGCGCACAGCCCTGGGGGCAGCCTCTCGCCGCGGCCGTGCGCCGCGCGCGCGAGCTGCGCGAGGTCGGGCCCGTCGATAAACTCCATCACCAGCAAGAGCGACGGCCCGTCGGACTCGAACCCGTACACCTGCACGACGTTCGGGTGGTTGAGCCTCAGCGCGACCTTGGCCTCGTCGACGAACATCGCGCGAAAGCGCTGGTTCGACGCGAACTGCGGCAAGATGCGCTTGACCACGAGCAGCTTGTCGGTGCCCTCGGCGCCGCGCGAGCGCGCGAGAAACACCTCGGCCATCCCTCCTGCGCCGAGGCGCCGAACGATCGTGTAGCGCCCGAGGCGCTGGGGTACCGCAACGGAGGGAGGTTCAGCCATTCGCGCGCACGCGCCCCGGATACTGCACCCAATCCCCCGTTCGAGTCACGCAGTTGTCACGCGCGCTGAGCGCGGATCGCTCACAGGCAGGACGGCCGCGCGGTCTCGCAGCCGTTGGCGCTGTTGCCATCGCAGTTGGAGAAGCCCATCGCGCAGCGAAAGCCGCACCTCGAGCTCGCGCACGTCGCCGCGGCGTTGGGAGGGACCGGGCACGCCGAGCCGCACACACCACAATTCAACGGGCTCGCGCTGATGTCGACCTCGCAGCCGTTGGCCATGTTGCTGTCGCAGTCCGCAAAGCCGGTCGCGCACTGCGCGCGGCACATCCCGGCCATGCACACAGGCACCGTGCCAGGAATCGTCGAGGCGCACACCCTGCCGCAAGCGCCGCAGTTGGCCAAGGAGGTGCGCGTGTCGACCTCGCAGCCGTTGGCGTTGTTCATGTCGCAGTCGACGAAGCCCGCGATGCAGCTCGAGCCGCAAGCTCCCGCGGTGCACGTCGGCGTCGCGTTGCTGGGGGCCACGCAACGCTCTCCGCAGCGACCGCAGTTGGACACGTCGCTCGTGAGCGCGGTCTCGCAGCCGTTGGCGCTGTTCATGTCGCAATTGCCGAAGCCCATCGCGCACCGAAGCGAGCACGCCCCCATCACGCACTGCTCGGTGCTGTTGGCGCCCCCGACGCAGCGCGTCCTGCAGGCGCCGCAGTTGTTCGTGTCCGCGCGGAGGTCTTGCTCGCAACCGTTGACGTTGTTCATGTCGCAGTTGCCGAAGCCCATGTTGCAAACGAGCCCGCAGGCGCCGGACGAGCACTGCGGCGTCGCGTTGGCGCCTGCAGGGCACGAGGTCCCGCACGTCCCGCAGGTCGACGCGTTGCGCTGGATGTCCGCTTCGCAGCCGTTGTCTGGCATGCGATCACAGTCCGCGAAGCCCGAGCTGCACATGAGCCCGCAGGTGCCCATGACGCAGCGCGCGGTCGAGTTGACCGCAGCGGGGCACGAGTTGCCGCAGCGCCCGCAGTGATCGGCGCTGATGGCGGTATCGAGCTCGCAGCCGTCCGCGGGCTGAGCGTTGCAGTCCGCGAAAGACCCGGTGCACGCGTAGCGACATTGGCCCATCACGCAGTACGCGACGGTGTTCGTTCGCATGCGGCACGCGCTCGCGTCGCCCGTGCACTCGGGCGGAGCGGGGTCTGCGATGAAGGGCGGCAGCACAACGTCCGCGGCGACGACGTCTGCGACGGGCCTCGGTCTGTCGCTCGCGATGTCGAACGTCGGGACGTCCTCGACCTGCAACGGGGCGACCGGCGCACACGCCGACGCGAACGCGGCGAGCGCGAAGAGCGCCGACCTCGAAACACTCCAGAACCAATACGGCATCAACGGTCTCCCCTCGATCGAAGAGTTTTCATGAATTTGCCCTTCAGTCGTCCCGCGGGTCAATCGCCGTGCGCAGACAAAATTGTCACCCGCGCGCGAGTGCGCGACACTGTCTGGATGAACGTCGCGACGCTGATGATGACAGTCGCCCCGCTCTGGTGGTCGCAGCACCAGACGCGGATGCAGCCGGTCGCGGAAGCAATCGAGCGCGCGACGCCAGACGTTCACCTCCGCGCGCTGCTCGCGACGATCGACTACCACGAGACGAGCTGGCACACCGCGCGCGGGCGCTTTGCGCCCTTTGGCGTGATGCGCTCGCTGCGGCAGACGATGACCGAGGACGAGGTCATCGCGCTCGCGCTGCGGTTTCTCGAGATCGGCCGACAGCGCTGCGGGAGCGCCTCGGGGATGCTCGGCTTCTATCACTTCGGCCGCTGTCGCGTGACGCGCTGGGAGCGGATGGAGCTGCAGACCTGGCACCGCTTCGAGGCGATGCTCCGGCGCGAGTGACGAAGTGACGTGCGGCGAGCTCGTCACGGCCGCGAGGGGCGGCGGTTTCGACACTCGTCGCGCGGTCTAGCCCGCGATCACGCCGCGCGCGCGGGCGACCTTGGTAAACCCGGCGATCGCCTGGTCGATCTGCCCGTCGGTGTGCTGGGCGCTGAGCTGCACACGAATGCGCGCCTGCCCCTTGGGAACCACCGGAAACGAAAACCCGATCACATACACGCCCTCGTCGAGCAGCGCGTCGGCGATTTCTCCGGCGAGCCTCGCGTCCCCGAGCATCACGGGGACGATCGGGTGAATCCCGGGCTTGATCGAGAAGCCCGCGGCGGTCATTCCGTCTCTGAATCGCTTGGCGTTGTTCATCACGCGGTCGCGCAGCGTCGTGCTCTTCTCGATGAGGTCGAGCACGGCGATCGACGCGCCGAGGATCGCTGGCGGCAGAGCGTTGGAGAACAGATACGGCCGCGACCGCTGTCGCAAGAGCTCGATGATCTCGCGTCGCCCCGTGGTGAAGCCACCCGAGGCCCCGCCGAGGGCCTTGCCGAGGGTGCTGGTCATGACGTCGATGCGCGAGGCGACCTTGAAGTGCTCGGGCGTTCCGCGGCCAGTCGGGCCGATGAACCCCGAGGCGTGCGAGTCGTCGACCATCACCAGCGCGTCGTACTTGTCCGCGAGGTCGCAGATCGCGTCGAGCTTGGCGAGGTAGCCGTCCATCGAGAACACGCCGTCGGTCGCGATCATGCGAAGCCGCTTGTCTTGTGTGGCCTTCAGCATCGACTCGAGCTGCTCGAGGTCTCCGTTGTCGTAGCGAAAGCGCTCGGCTTTACACAGGCGAATCCCGTCGATGATCGACGCGTGGTTGAGCGCGTCGGAGATGATCGCGTCCTGTTCGCCGAGGATGGTCTCGAAGAGACCGCCGTTCGCGTCGAAGCACGACGAGTAGAGAATGGTGTCCTCGGTGCCGAGCCACCGGGCGATGCGCTGCTCGAGGGTCTTGTGGAGGTCCTGTGTTCCGCAGATGAAGCGGACCGAGGACATGCCGAAGCCGTGCGTGCGAATGGCCTCGTGCGCGGCCTCGATCACGGTCGGGTCCGACGAGAGCCCGAGGTAGTTGTTGGCGCAAAAGTTGAGCACCTTGCGGCGGCCGCGCGAGGGCAGCTCGACCTCGATCCCCGAGGATTGCGGCGTGATGATCACGCGCTCGGCTTTGAAGAGACCCGCGTCGCGGATCTCTGTGAGGGTCTGGTTGTAGATGTCGCGAGACTTTCCGACGGCCATGAGGGCGCGGAGTGTATCGCGCAGCCCGCAAACGGGGACGGTCCTCAATAACTCAACTATTTTTGACGACAGCGAGCGGGGATCGAACGGGGACGGTCCTCAATAACTCAACTATTTTTCAGCCCAACGCCGCGCCGAAATACTTGAGTTATTGAGGACCGTCCTTGAGTTATTGAGGACCGTCCCCGTTCGATCCCCGTTCGATCCCCGTTCGTCTGTCAGCTCAATGTCAGGCTGAAAAATACTTGAGTTATTGAGGACCGTCCCTACGCGCAGCGCCGACACGCGATCATCGGACCTTGGTGCGGCTCGGGGCGCGCCCGGCGATGCCTCGCGCTACGAGCCCACACAATCAAGTTGGATCGCCGTCCGTCGCGCAGCTCGGTGACGCAGTGGCGATTGGCCCCCGCGTGCAGAAGCGCGCTGCCCACGCGCGGCGTCCACTCGAATCGCTCGTCGGCGCGGCTTGGATCCCCGCGGTGCTCGTCGCAGCGAACGCCATGAAACTGCACCGCCGCGCCCTCGAAGTCCCATCCGAGGCACACGTTGAGCGTGACCTCGCTGTCGTCGACGTGCAGGTCGAGCGAACGATCACCGCCCATCGCGTACTCGACGACGAACGAGTGCTGGTGATCGAGCGAGACCGCGTGATGCGACGCGAGGGCTACCGTCGCGAGGGGTCGAACGCAGCGCGAGACGAGGTCGTCCATCGCGTACTCGAGCCCGAGCTCGCTCAGCACCACGCCGTAGGAGTTCATCGAGTTGGGGCGCGTCGGGCTGGCGTTGGCTCGCGCGCAATAGTGCTCGAAGGCGTGAAGCTCGCGCAGCCAGAGCTGGCATGTCTGCGGCGTGAACAGCTCGAACTCGAACACGCCCGGCGCGCGTTCATCGAGCACAGACGCAGGCGAGCCGCCGTCGAGCGCAGCGACGAGGCCCGGCGCGAGCATCGCGTCGGACAGCGACGACAGCGCGGGTTGGCGAAGCCGGTAGGAGATCATCGCGCCTGCGTAGTGCATCCGCGCGCGACCGGCACTGAACACCGCAGCGCCTTGCTTCTGAAACGGGGACGGTCCTCAATAACTCAACTATTTTTCAGCCCAACGCCGCGCCGAAATACTTGAGTTATTGAGGACCGTCCCCACTTGCGTCGCTTACATCCGCACGTCGGACAGGTTGATCCGCGAGCGCTCTGCGATCCCGAGGCCCATTTGCTCGGCGTGCGCGAGGTAGCGCACGGCGCGGCCCGAGCGCTCGAGCGTGCGCATCCCGTGGGAGGTGCGCTGCGCGTCGACGATCTCTGTTCCGATCGTGTCGAGGGCGACCGGGTCGGTCGAGGCCATCACGGCCTCGTACACGACGCGCGCCGCGGGGTTGTCCTGCGGGCCGCGGTCATAGAGAACCTTGAACGCGTCCATGATGTGCAAACGAACGCGGCTCTTGATCGCGTCGTGCGCGTACAGGTCCGGGATGTTGCGGTTGCGCGAGTTGAGACCGTCGCGGTTGCGGTGAAAGTCCTCGGGGTTCTTCACGAGGCCGTGCGTGAGGTTCTTCATCGCGCCGGTGAATCCCGAGAGCGAGTGATCCTTCACCAGCGGAACGCCGATGATCGCCGAGCACCCGAGCAGCCCGCGCGAGTACCGCGTGCGGCCGCTGGGCACGCGCGTCTCGGGGCTCAAATCCGAGCCCGTGTGCACGTGCGTGCGGACGCCCTGCGGCATCTCCGAGCGCGCAACGCGCGTGGCGCTGAGAAAGCCCGACCACTGCTCGAGCACCACGATGTTCGCCGCAGGAACGCCCGCCGCGATCACCCCGTTCACGATCGCGTACACGACCTCTTTGTTCGACGCCATGTTGCGCAGACCCAGGCCGTTGACCTTGATCCCCACGGTGTCGCTCGGGTGGACGAACTTGCGCCACGCGCCCGCGAGCGTGCCCTCGCCCGTGAGCTCTTTGACCGCGCGCTCGACCATCGCCGCCGCGTCTTCGACCTTCGGAAACAAGTTGCCCGGCCGCATCGAGCCGGGCTTGGTCACCCGCACGACCTTGCCGTTCTGCGTCCAGGGCGTGAACCCCGCCGGGCGCGTCGCGGTGAAGTTGAACGGCGCTGCGCTGGGACGCGCGGATTGAGCCTCGGCCTCGGAGGCAAACGCGAGGGCGCCTGCGCCGACCGCAGCACCCGCGAGAAAATCACGACGATCGATCGATTCCATAGTGGCACTGACCTCACTTCGATGGTGGGCGCGCGATCGTCGCCCTCCTCGGACCACTCTTCGCTAGCACGCGTCGGACGGACACGTCGAGAAGGCGACGGTACGAACGGCACTCATACGCACGCCGAACGTCGGTCATTCCCGGTCCAGTGCTCTCTGTTGGTTCGTTGCCCCAACGCGCCCGATGAGGGTACGGACGATCACGAGACCGCAATGAGCCACTCAGCCTCCGCTACTTCCGGCCGCTTCATCGTCCTCGAAGGCATCGATGGCGCCGGAACGACCACGCAGACCGAACGCCTCATCGAAGTCCTGCGCGCTCGAGGCCTCCGCGCCCTCCCCACGCGCGAGCCGACGACAGGACCGATTGGTACGATGATTCGCCAGGTCCTGACTGGTCGCATCGTCGTGGCAGACGACCGTGGCCCGCGCGCGCCCGACTGGACCACGATGGCGCTGCTGTTCGCCGCGGACCGGATGGACCACCTCGACGCCGAGATTCTTCCCGCCCTTCGAGCGGGGCAAATCGTGGTGAGCGACCGCTTCGACCACTCGTCGGTGGCCTATCAGTCTGCGTCCGCGCAGGACCCGACGGCGGTCGCGTGGATCCAACAGCTCAACGCCCGCGCTCGAAGGCCAGACCTCACGATCGTGCTGAACGTCCCCGAAGACGTCGCCGCCGAGCGAAGAGCGCGCCGAGGTCATCGCGCAGAGCTCTATGAACAGAGCGCGTTTCAGCAGCGTTTGGCCGCTTTTTATCGCGACCTCGAGCGTCACTATCCGGGCGAGCGAATCGCCCACATCGACGGCCGCGGCACGCCCGACGAGGTGCACCAGGCGATTCTCGGCGAGGTCGACGCGATCCTCCCGAAGTAAACCAGCGCCGCTGCCACGGGGAGACCGAGCGCCGAGGCAGCGTAGGTTCTGCCGCGAAGTAGCGCGCGGCGGCGCCGCTCTGCTAGGCACCCGCCACGGCCATGTCATCGCAACGAAGCCCGATGCTTTCACGCTCGCTCGAAATCTCCGTCACCGCCGTTGTGATCGCGACCAGCACCATGCTGGTCGGCTGCGGACGACCGAGCGAGGTTCGCGCGACCCAACAAGCGCCCTCGATCGAAGAGACCGCACAGAGCTCGGGCTCGAGCGCGACCGCCGCGCAGACCGCGCGCGCGACGCCCACTCAGCTCACGCGGGCGCTGATCGAAGAGACCGTGCGCGAGGGGCTCGGCGCGTTTCTCTCGCGCGTCGAGGTGACGCCGGTGGTCAACGGGCGACGCTTCGTCGGCTTTCGGCTCGAGTCTGCGGAGGACCTCGCGTCCTGGCGCGCGGCGGGCGCGGATCTTCGCGTCGGCGACGTGGTGCAACAAATCAACGGCCAGACGATCGAGCGCCCCGAGCAGGCGCTGTGGGCCTTCGAACAACTGCGCATCGCGCGAGGAATCGAAGTGGTCGGAGTGAGAGGTTCTGCACCGTTTCGCGTATACAGTCCCATCGTGGACTCACAGTGAGTCCAACGCACAACCGCCCTGGGGCCACTGCCCTGGGACCTCGTGGAGTCAATCGACCGATGCGTACCGTCCTTCGTTCGAGCGTTTTTTCTTCGTTCGTCGCCCTCGCAATGATGGCTTCTTCGGCGCACGCGATCACGGATCCGGCGCAGCAACCGCAGCAGCCGCCGCCGCAGCAGCAAACCAACCCCGATGGAAGCCCCGTCATGATGGGGCAGCCCGGCCAGCCGGGCCAGCCTGGGCAGCCGATGATGCAGCCGCCACCGCCTCCGCGCATGGGAGTCTGGGCGCAGGCGCGCCTCGGCGGCGGCGTCGAGTGGCACGGGACGCACTCCGACGCGATGGGAATCCGCCCGGGTCCCCGAGGCAACGCATTCGCGATGGTCGCGGGCGGCTATCAATTGCCGAACCGCATCGGCTTCAGCATCTACGGCAGCGGGCGCTATCTGTTCAGCCGCGTCTGTGACGGCGTCGGTCGCTGTACGGGCAACGAAGGCACCGGCGTGCTCGACATCGAGATCGGCCTGCTCGTTCGGTACACGGCGCTCGAGCAGTCGCGCTTGCACCCGGTCGCCGAGCTCGGCGCCCAGCTCCACCTGCTGCCTGCGCCGGGCGCCTTCGGCATCGGTTACGGCGGGCAGGTCTCGCTCGGACTGGAGTTCGACGTCACGTCCAACTTCTCGATCGACGCGATGCTCCGCGGCCAGCTCTTCGTGACGGGCTGGAGCGTTGGTGGCCCCAACGATCTGCTCGGCTTTCGCGTAGAGCCGATGCTCGGCGCGACGCTGTACTGGTGAGCTCGGCCGCTCGGGAGGGGAGCAGGCCTGCGCCTCGAGCATGTCGCGCGTCGCAAACGCGTCGAGCGCTGCGAGACGCTCGTGGGCGCGTCAGAACGTGACGCCGATGATGAACGCGCCGTGGTAGCCCCACCAGAACCAGTCGTTACCGTAGCCCAAACCAATAGGCAGACTGAGTCCCACGGGGCGAATGCCGATCAAGAGGCGATCGAGGAGGATGAGCTTGAGCTCGAGCCCGAGCTCGGGCCCGATCCACCCTCCGCCGCAGTAGCCGTCACGACCTCCGCCACACCAGCGGTTCCAGAAGCCAGCCGAGAGGCCGACGTAAGGCGTGATCAAGAACGCGACGTTGGGGATGACCTGGATGTCGTACATGAAGCGCCCTTGGGCGCCGATGCCTGCGCCTGCCCAGAGCGGCACGAGCAAGCCAACCCCAAAACCCGGTCCCTGTTGACGCCCGCGCATGTGGTACTGGAACTCGAGCTCCACGCGTCCGCCGCCGAAACCTGAACCGAATCCCCCGCCGAAATTCCCGACGAAGGCCATCGGACGGGAGTTGCCGCCGACCACGTCTTGGGCGTTGGCAGTGGTCGAAATCGCGAGCGTGGCGCCGAGCACTGCGGCGGCTGCAAAGTAGCTGTGCTTCATGGTGAGTGATCTCCGTGGTGAGCGTCGCGCGGGATGCTGAAGGCTCGACGCCGGTCAGGTCACACGCAACGCATACAGTCTCGTAGTCTCCAACGATTGCGCGCAGAACAGAAGCGCATTGAATTCGCTGGGACGAATCGAAGAAACCGTCGAATGCTCGCGTCTGAGCGCTCTCTCTCGACGCTCAAAACGTGAACCCTATGGAAAGTGCGATATCCCACAGCATGTCCCACTGAATGGGCAGGCCGCTGCTCTGACGCTCGCCAATGATCAGCGGGACGTGCAGGCCGAAGGGACGAAACGCGAGGTACAGCCGGTCGAGCACGAACTTGAGCTCGACGCCTGCGTTGGGCGTCGCTGCGACGCGCCAGCCCGCGAGGTCCATCTTGTTCTCGACGATGGCCACGCCGAGCTCGAGCCCCACATAGGGCGAGATGAACACGTTGGCGCCGTTGACCAGGCGATAGTCGTATTGGTACCGCGCCAGGCCGGTGATGCTCACGCCGCCGAGGTCGGGCCTGTACGTCGCGCCCGCGCCCACGCCGAGCATGTGCCCTTGAAAACGTGGGCCAAAGTGCTGCTGGTACTCGAGATGCCCGTGCGGATAGGCGCCGCCGAGGATCCCGATGCTGGTCCCGAGGTTGAGGATGCCCGCGCGGCGCGGCTCGAGCGCGGGTGTACTTTGCGCGGACGCCGCTGGCGCGGAGGCGACGAGGGCCAAAGCGAGCGAGGAGCCGAGCACGAGCCTTGTCATCGCGGACCGCTGCACCCCTGACGTTTTATCGCGAAACGCTCTCGCCGCGAAGCCCAAGCGTCGCGCTGCGTCGCATCCCTCGGCGCGGGATCGAATTCCTCACTCGCTCGAACGCGTGATCAGAACGTGGCGCCGCCGCCGAAGGCGATGTCGTAGTTGAAGAACGCGAGGGCGCCGAGATCTCCAATGAAGAGCGGCACCGAGAATCCGATGGGCCTGAACGTGAGAAACCCTCGGTCCGCGAGGATCAGTCGAAGCTCGCCTCCGAAGTGAAACGCTAGCCAAATGCCCCAAAACCCCCACCGAAGATCCCGCCCGCGGTCAGGCCGCCGTAGGGCGTGATGAGAAACGCGACGCCTTCGATGGGTTGAATGTTGTACTGAAAGCGACCGAGCGCGCCGATCCCGAAGCCCGGAATGTACGTGTCCAGACCGACGCCGATGGCTGGGCCGCGCATCCCCTCGCCGAAGCTGTAGTGAAACTCGGGGTTGAGCCGAAAGGCGGCCCCCACACCAACAGCGCCGCCCCCGCCCGCGATCCCGATGCTTCCGCCGAGGTTGAGCGTCGCGCCCATGCGCCGAGAGTTTCCGCTCAGCGCGCCTTGCGCCGACGCGTTGGGCGCGGCGAGCGCGAGCGCGGCGCCGAGAGCGGCACCCGAGAGCCAAAGACGAGCGTGCTTCATGGTCGTGTTCTCCGAATCTCCCCGAAATCGAACGACGAGACGCGTTGCCCGCCAGGGATGTCTGACGGTCTCCCTACAATACAAATATGTCTATTGAAGAATTTTCGCCTCGCCGCGCGCTCAGCCGAGGAGCTCGGTGATCCTGACGCCGACCTCGCCCTCGACGTCACACAGCTCGCCGCGCGCGATCAGTCGATCCCCCGCGACGATCTCGACCGGCGATCCGACGCGCGTGGGCAGCGCGATCACTTCACCGGGCCGCCACGCGCCCACTTCGGCCACCGCGAACGAGCCGCGCGCGAGGACCACCTCGACCTCGACCGGCAGCGTCGAGAGCAGCGCCGTGCGCGCCGAGGCGTCGGTCCGACCCGCGGCGTCACCGCCATTCGCCCTGGCGTCCATCGGATCATTTGAATTCATGTGCGATCGATCGTCGTTGCTCATGGCTCTCACCCTCGAGCGCGGCTCACCCTCGCAGCGAAGCGCTCCATCGAAGTACACCGGGCACTCGACGCTCCCGAGCGAGAGCGTCATGGGACCTGCCAGCGTCTGATCCGCGCGGCGCTCGAGCGGCGCCCCGAGCACGAGCAGCGAGCCCCGGCTCAGCGCAGAGAGCTCCTCGGTCGACACCGACGCGCGCGCGCAGACGAGCGCCGCGCGGACGCGCATCGACCCGACCCTCGGCGAGATCGCGCCGAGCATCGCGTCTGCGCTCACCCTCGCCAGAGACGCGGGCACGATGAGCGCCGCGGATCCTCCGTAGCCCGCGACCGCGACGCGAGCGGGCCACACGACCAGCTCACCTTGCGCGAGCGCCGCGTCCACGTCGTCCCAACGGTCGGTCGCCGCGCGAAACAACGGTGGGGTCGCGGGGATGCACAGGTGTCGAGCGCCCTGGATGCACGCGAGCGCGAAGGAGCCCTCCATCGCGGCGGTCCACGGGGAAGGCGCGAGGTAGCGCTGGGCCTCTTCGTCGCTGGCCCCCGAGCACTTCGCGCTGATCCAGCGCGCCAAGGGCGCGTCGATGGCGACGCACATCGCTCCCTGCTCGACAGAGGGCAGCGAGAACAGCGCGAACACCGTCGGCCGCGACGCGTACGCGCGAGCCACCGAAGACCGCGCGCGAACCGAGAGAAACCCGTGCTCGATCTGCACGCCCGCCGCGCCGCCGAGCATCGCGCCGAGCTTGGCCCCGAGCGGAGATTGCCCCAGCGGAGCGCGATCGAACCACGCGCGCGCGACGGTCTTCGAGAGCGCCGCGCTCTGCCGCGTCCAGCGCGGCCACGAGTCAGTGCTGTACGGAGCGACGTGGCGGCGCTGCATCGATCGCGGGCATTGATCGCACGACGCTCGCGAATCTCCAAGCCGTCCGCGGCGCCGTGCTTGTGGTTCACCAGGGCCGTCGCTTACAACAGCCTCCATCGCGCCGACCCTCTGGCGGACGAGTCGACTTCGTCCTGCGCGCCCTCGACCGATCGAACAGCGTCGTCCGCCCCGAGCGCCCCACGATCACGACCGCGATCACGACCGCGATCACGACCGCGATCGCCTGGGTGATCTCCGTCGCGCTCGCGCTGTTCGCTTTCGCCCTGTTGGCCGCGGGCGTCCTGCTCGCGCGGTCGGTCGCCGCGCTCGCCGCTCTGCGCGCTGCCGTCGACGACAGACACCGCGACGCGATCGTTGCCCGAGCCGTCGAGCGCCTCTCGCAGACCGCTCAATTCGCCGCGGAGCTTCTCGGCAGCGACCGAGTCTTTCGCGCAGAGCTCGACCTCGATCTTGCCGTTGCGCTCGACGGCCCGGAGCTCGACGCCCTTGTGCTGACCCTCCCCGAGCGTGGCGTGGACGCGCACGGTGTCCCCCGCGCGGCCAACGCGAACCCTTTCGATCGCGAGCGACTCAACGGTGTGCTCCGAGCCTGCGTCTCGGACCGCAGGCTGCGCGATCGCGCCGCGGGCGCCGCGCTCAACGGCCCCGTGGGTCGCGCTGTGTCCGAGCCATCCGTGCGCGCCGAGGAGTGTTGGGTTGGTGACGACGAGCGTTCCGTCTGGGCGAGTGACCAACGGGCTCGCCGAGCTGGATGCTTCTGCAGGGCGGTCTTTTGTGGCTTTTTCTGCGGGCCGCTTGCGCTCGTTGGCCTTGGCCCGCTTTCGGTTGGCCTCGTCGAGAGCCTCGCGAAAGCTGCTCGCGCGCTGGCCCGCGCTCGTCATCTTGCTCGTCGTCTGGGCAGAAAGGGTCGAGCCTGTCGGTCCCGTGGGTCCGCCGGCGCGTCGAGTGGGGTCGGTCATGGCGGCACGTATCTCCGGCGCCCTCCCCGACGTTGCGGCGGTTTCTAGAAATCTAGAGACCCCGTAACAGCGCTGTCTCTTCCGTCGGCGTCTGTGGCATTCTCGTCGCCGTGCGTCAGGCCGATCAATACGTAGGCCGAGAGATCCTCTCGGGGCAGTTCCGCATTATCGAGCGAGTGGGCTCTGGCGGGATGGGCGCGGTCTACAAGGCCCAGCAGCCATCGATGGACCGCTTCGTCGCGGTGAAGATCCTGCACAGCAAGTTCACCAATCGTAAGGACCTGGTCTCGCGCTTCTCCCGCGAAGCCCGTGCGATGAGCCACCTCACGCACCCCAATACAGCGAAGGTCTTTCTGTACGGTCAGCTCGAGGACGGCTCCTGCTACATCGTGATGGAGCACCTCGATGGAAAGAACCTCGGCCAGCTCATTCGCCACGAGGGTCCCATGGACCCGGTGCGCGCGATCGGCGTGCTGCTGCAGGCGTGCGCCGCGCTGCAAGAAGCGCACGACAAGGGCATCGTCCACCGTGACCTCAAGCCCGAGAACATCTTTCTCTGCACCCAGGGCGGCATCAAGGACTACGTGAAGGTCCTCGACTTCGGCCTCGCCAAGGTCACCGAGCGCGAGATGCGCCCGGGCTCGATGATCCTGACGCAAGAGGGCATGGTATTTGGCACCCCAGAATTCATGTCGCCTGAGCAAGCGCAGGGCAAGATCCTCGACGCTCGCAGCGACATCTACTCGCTGGCGGTGATCTTGTACGAGCTCGTCACGGGCAAGCTGCCCTTCGACGCCAAGACGCCGATGGACTACGTGACGCTGCACGTGCAGGCGACGCCGATCCCGCTCGCGACGCGCGCGCCGGGGAGGCAGTTTCCTCCAGCGCTGCAGGGGGTGCTCGACCGGGCGATGGCCAAGCGTCCCGAAGAGCGCTTTCAGAGCGCGACGGAGTTCGCCGCGGCGCTGCGCGGGATCTTGTCGGTCTCGACGCTGCAAGACCTCGCGCAGACGCTGCCAGCCGGGACGATCCCCTCGCAGCCGCACTCGCAGAGCGTGACGGACCCGATCGCGTTCGAGCGAACGACGCCGAAGCTCGACAGCGTTCCATCGAGCGTGTCCACGCCGGGCGCCGCGCAGAGCAGCGCGTCCAAGCACCCGTCGACCAAGCCGGGCCCTGCGCCGGAGGACACCTCCGCGACCATGGTCGACGCGGCTCCGCGCAAGACGCTGCTCGGGATCTCTCGCGGCCCTGGAATCGCCCTCCTCGTCGGCCTCGGCGTGATCATCGGCGTCGTCGTCGCCGTCGGCGTCACGCTGCTGATCATGAAGTGACCGTCCTCGTCGTCGACAACTACGACTCGTTTACGTTCAACCTCGTTCAGCTCGTGGGCAGCCTCGGCGCCGAGGTCATCGTGCGACGCAACGACACCATGACCGCGCGCGAGGCGCTGTCGCTCGGAGCGTCCCACATCGTCTTGTCACCAGGCCCCGGACCGCCCGAGCGCGCCGGGATCTCCGTGGAGCTCGCGAGAGAAACTGCCGTTCCTTTGCTGGGCGTTTGCTTGGGTCATCAGGCGCTCGCCGTCGCGCTGGGAGCAACCGTTCATCGCGCGCCGCGCGCGGTGCACGGGCGAGCGTCGCGGCTCTTGCACACCGGAGAGGGCCTCTTCGAAGGGGTGCCCAACGGCGCCCTCGTGGGGCGCTACCACTCGCTCTGCGTCGACGAGCAAACGCTCCCCGCGAGGTTGGCGGCCACCGCGCGTTCACAAGACGACGGCGTCGTCATGGCGCTCTGCGATCGAGAGCGCCCCGTCGTGTCCGTGCAATTTCACCCCGAGAGCGTCTTGAGCCCCGACGGGCCGCGGATCGTGCGAAACTTTCTCGAAGGCCGCTTCCTACCGCAGAGATAAGGCGATCTACGCATGACTTACTGTCCGCTTCGAAGACACAGATGCGGCTCGCTTCGAGCGACGAGCGCGCTCATCGCGTTGGTCCTCG
This sequence comes from Deltaproteobacteria bacterium Ga0077539, assembly GCA_001465015.1. Taxonomy (GTDB): domain Bacteria; phylum Myxococcota_A; class Polyangia; order Polyangiales. The sequence goes on from LNEO01000270.1 coordinate 43,424, forward strand.
CCGCGTGCACGCCGAGCACCGATCCGCGCGACGCAGGAGACGCGAGCGGCGCGGTCGACGCGACGGCCATGGACGGCGCGAGCGGCCCCGACGTAGCCGCGCGAGACGTCACGGTCCCTGGCATGTGCAACCCGTTCATGGGGGAGGTCGTGCCTGCGGGAAGCTCCTGCGTGCGCGCGGTCGAAGGCAGCGTGGTGCAAGACGACGGCGCGAGCCTGACGCGCGGGTTCGTGACGGTGTGCGGCAACGCGTGCTTCGTGGGCGACGTCGATTCACGGGGAAATTTTCAGGCAGTCGTCGGCGAGATCCTGCCCGTCTCGGTGTACTCGCTGCTCGTGCACGGCAGGCCGCAGCACGCGAGCGCCTACTGGTTGCTCTCCTCGGCGCGAGACGAGATGGGGATCTTTCGCATGCCCGCGCCGCTGTCGGTCCCTCGCTACACGAGCGACGGCCCCGAGCTGCCCGAGTCGATGATGGTCACAGCCGAGACCCGCGCCACTGCGGGAGCCGTGACGCTGGTGTTCGCCGCGGGATCGCGGCTCGAGTTCGACTTCGAGGACTTCGAGCTCGGCGCGCTCGGGCGACGCGTGCGGGTGGCCGAGGTCGCGCTCGACAGGGCGCCGCCGTTCGCCGCCGAGGGAATGGTGCGCGGCCCCGTGTTTGCCCTCGGGCCCTTCGCGTTGAAGATCGATCGACCCGTGGGCGTTCGCGTCGCCAACCGAGCGATGCTGCCGGCGGGCTCGAACGTGGAGTTCGTCGCGATGGGTGACGTGATCGTGAGCGAGAATCCAAACGCCGGACGCGCGGTCGTGGTCGCGCGCGGCGCGGTCTCGATGGACGGAGCGACGATCGAGACGGCCGCAGGGCAAGGTCTTCGATCGCTGACGTGGATCGGCGTACGACCAGCGCGATGAGCGCGCAGAGGGAGCGAGAGCGATGACAGGCTTCGGAAGTGACAGCAGCACAGCGTCGATGCGAGCGCGGTGGCTGCTCACGTTGTCGGCGTTTGGCGTGGCGTGCGGGCAAACGCCAGCGGGCAACGACGCGATGGTGAGCGACGTGACGTCGAGCGATCAGAGCATGGTCGACGCGACGACGAGCGACACGGGCGTCGTGACAGACTCGGGCGTGTCGATGGACAGCGGCGTGGAGACGGACTCGGGTGTGGTGAGCGACAGCGGGGTCGCGAGCGACAGCCGTGTGCCGACCGATGTGGGGGCGCTCGACGCGACGATCGGAAACATGGAGGGTCAAATCCTCGAGGACCTCCAGCTCCAGGGCTACATCAACACCGAAGGAACACAGCTCTCGACCGCGCTCCCGTTTGGCCCGACCTCGTTGCGAGAGCTGCAACGAACGGGAAGGAGGTACGCGCTCGTTCACTCGAGCGCGACGTTCTGACCCGGTTGTGTTGACGCGGCCCGGGCTATGGCTGCGCGAAATGCTGAAGTAAATGCTGCTGGCGGACTCATTGTGGAGGTCGTCACCCAGACGCTGGGCACGATCTCACGAACGACGCTGGATGGTTGGGTCACGTCGAACTCTCTTCGCATGACGACGCTGATTGATCGCCCCGCGACGTCGGGTCGCGCGTTCGCTGTCCTCGGTATTCGAGAGACCTCGTACATCGTCGATCTCTCGACGCTCCAGATCGTCCGAAAGCGCGTCGGTCGTCAGTCGATTCCCATGATGTATTCCCCTGCCCCAGTGCTCCAGGAGATCGACTTCCTGTTGACCCTGTTGCGGCGGTAGGCGCAGCTAACGTCCGGCGACCTGCCCTCCGAAGCTGTAATTGGTTGGAGCGCCGCTGAGGGGCAACGATGCTGCGCTTGTCCCGGCGCGCGTGCCTGGGTAGATCCAGACACGGCCGTGGCTCGGTCCCGAAACACTCGCCGACGGCGCGCCCACTGCGAGGTCGGACCATCCGTCTCGGTCGAAGTCACCCGCGCTGATCGAAAAGCCGAAACGATCACCCGAGGAAGGAGCGAAGAGCTCGCGCTGCAGAGGTTCTTGGATGCCCGACGGCGCACCTCGGTAGACTCTTACTGAGCCGATCGAGGGCATCGCCGTGTTGCGCAGGATCGAAATCGCGAGGTCAGAGAAGCCGTCGCCATCGACGTCGCCCGCCCCTGAAACGCATAGGCGCCGAACACTCAGCGGCTGAAACAAAGCGTTTGGGCTGAGAATCGAGAGACGAAACGACGTTTGTCACCGAGCCGCGGGGCGGCCCCCA
>LNEO01000271.1 GCA_001465015.1 Deltaproteobacteria bacterium Ga0077539
CCACCCCTCTTTTCATTGGGTCCGCTGCTTCGCCACTGAAAACGCTGCGCCTTCGACGCAGGTGATGAATGATGAGAGCTCGCTGCCGCGCCGCCGCTGTCGTCCCTCGCTGCCGCGCCGAGGCTGTCGTCCCTCGCTGCCGCGCCGAGGCTGTCGTCGTATGGGAGTAGATGCACCCAGCGCCGATCACAGGACCGCGACGTGGGTCTCGTCTCTCTGCGCTTCCCCCGACGGCGTCGACCCCATGAGTCCCGTCGCTGGCGTCAGTCCGCCTGCGACGGTGTCGCGCTCACTCGGCGGCGGCGGCGACGGGCGCGGGGACGACGCTGACCTTCTTGCGATCACGTCCGTAGCGCTGGAACTTCACCACGCCCTCGACGAGCGCGAAGAGCGTGAAGTCCTTGCCCTGGCCGACGTTGTCGCCCGGGTGGACGTTGCTGCCCACCTGGCGAACGATGATCCCGCCCGGCAGGACGTGCTCGCCGTCGAAGCGCTTCACGCCGCGGTACTGCGGGTTCGAATCACGACCGTTGCGGGATGATCCCTGTCCTTTTTTATGTGCCATGGCGAATCAACCCTCGATGCCAGTGATCTTGATCTCGGTGAACGGCTGACGGTGGCCGTACTTGCGACGGTAGTTCTTTCGGCGGCGGAGCTTGAAGACGATGATCTTCTTGGCGCGGTCCTGCACGACAATCTCAGCGTTGACATTGGCGCCCGAGACGTACGGCTGGCCAACCTTCACAGCGTCGCCGCCGATCATGAGGACCTTGTCGAACGAAACCTTCGCGCCCTTGTCACCCGCGATCTTTTCGATGCGGAGGTGCTCGCCTTGAGCGACCTTGTACTGCTTTCCACCCGTGTGAATCACGGCATACATCGCGATCGACCTCTTTCCATGTCATCCCGACGAGCGCATCCAGCGTCGCCGGCGGAAGGGCGGCGTGTGTAGACGACAGAACGAGCCACGTCAAGCGCCGACAGGGGGGTAGCCCTTGTCCGTCGTGCTCACCGCGATCGCAGCGACTCGCGGCTGGCCCGTCGGCGCCCGACCGCTACGAGCCCCACCGCCGCGAGGGCGATCATCGCTCCGCCGCGCGAATCCCTGGGCGAACGCGCAGGAACCACGCATCCGCACCCGCCCATGGTCACGCCTCCGCCGCCCGGCGGGGTCGGTCCGGGACGGCGTCCCGAATCCTCGGCGGGGCCGACGCCCGAGTCCTCGATGGATCCAACGTCGTCGACTGGCTCGAACACGTCGAACTCTGGCGTCACGACGTCCTCTTCGACGCCCGTGTCCGGCACGCCCACGCCCGTGTCTCGCACGCCCACGCCCGAGTCCGGCGGCAAAGGAACGCCCGAGTCCATCACCGCGGCGCTCACCGCGCGCACGCGCACCTGCAGGACGTTATCCGCGGGACCGCCCTGCCCCGTGTCGCTGAACCACGCGACGCCCTCGCGCACGAGCCCGAAGTACTCGCTGGTCTCGACGCCCACGGTGCTCGGCGCGCGCAGCGAGAAGGTGAATCGCCCTGTCGCGCCCGGCGCCACGACGCGGTCGACGGTGGCGGGCCTCGCCGCGCTGGTCCAATCGCTTCCCCGCGCCGACGACACGCGGTCTCGTGGTTGGGAGGTGGCCATGAACACCTCGCCCGGCCGCCACGTGTCCGTGCCGATGTTGCGAAACTCGAAGTACCCGCGCTGCTCGGAGCTCGCGGGAAGGTTCAACGTCGTCGACGCAAAGGGAAAGCTCTGCATCACGAACATCGCCCCGAACCGCGGCCCCGCGGGCGGCGGCGGGGGCGGCGGCATCGACCCGGTCAGCGCTTCGTACGCGCGGACCAGGGACATGTACGTCGGCGCGTAGACGCTTCCGAAGCCCGAGACGGTCTTGCGGATGTTGAAGTGCAAATGGACCGTGGTCGGCGTGCCGCCAAACGCGTTGGACACACGCCCCAGCACCTGACCGCGCGTCACGCGCTGGCCCATGGACACCGACACGCTGCCCATGTGCAGATAGTCGTAGCGAGTGCCGTCGGCAGCCGTGAGGTAGACCGAGTACGACCCGATGTTGGTGATCGTACCGTCGGTGACCGCGACGCAATTGTGAACGTTGTTCATACAATTGGCAGCGCGGATGTCCTGGCCCTGGTGACCGGTCCCCGAGGGGCACATCGGCATGTCCCACGAGCGCGACTCGCAGTAGTTGTCGCGCCACGGGAAGCTGTAGTTTCGCGCGTCGCACTGCGAGCCCGCGGGGCCGCTGCCGCCGCCGACGCCCCAGACCTGCGAGTTCAGATACGAGGGCGCGTTCTGAATGGGATAGCGGATGCCCGGCGCGTACACGGTGTTGTCCACGCGGCCGCGGCCGCTGCCAGAGGTGAGCTCACCGGCAGGCCGATAGGAGAACTGCGCGCTCGCGTCGGGCGCGTACGCAGCGGCGCCCAGCGCGAAGCCGAGCGCGATCGCGGCGCGTGCTGTCGAGAGCACCGAAGACGAAAGGCGGTTCATCGCGCACCTCCTCGGGTCGCTGCGGATTCAGGGCTCGGCGCTCCCGCGGGCGGCTCGGCGTCGCTCGCGCGGACGAGGGACTCGGCGAGGCCCACGATGTACGTCTGGTGCGTGCAGGCCTCGTCCTCGAAGGGGCGGCCGCACTCGACCTCGAGCGCGTAGGTCGCTCCGCGCTCGCTCCAGGTCACGCTGCGCACGCCCTCGTTGAACAGGACCATCGCCGGTGCGCCACGAACGCGCTCGGAGTGCCCTTCGGGAGCCGCTCCGTTGGGCGCGGGATCCTCGCGAACGACATGCAAAGAGAGCGTCCGTTCTCCGACCCGCGCGGAGATCGCGTACCAGGCAGGGCCGGTCACCACCGCGCTCGCGCTCGCGGCGGCAGAGTCGCCAAAGAGCAGCACCGGCAGCGGCGAGGCAGCGACGGCCGAGCGCGACTCGACGCTGAGCGCCGACAGCGCTCTCTGCGCGATCGCGCGAACGCCGTCCGCCGCAGGGCTGCGCAGATCAGCGGGCGCAGAGGCTCGAGGCGTGCTCGAAGGCTCCGACGGCCGCGAACAGGCAGATTGAAACGCGAGCGCCGCGAGCGTCAGGCACGCGCGAAGCACAGAACGAGACTCGACAAGCACAGCGGCAGTCCTCCTGCGACGCGAAGAGCGATCGCGCCATCGTACACAGGCCCGCGCCGCCCGGTCCACAGCCGCCCCGCAGAATGCAGCACGAAACGTGAGGGATTCTCCGGCAGAAAGGACGGGCCCAACGGCTCGAGAGCGCGGGCGGCGCGGTGGAGACGGCAGCTCAGAGCGCGCCCGTCTTGCCGCGCTTCGCCAGGGCGTCGACGGCGCGCTTGACGTCCTGCGCCCGCGAGCGGGGAGCGACGAGCAGCGCGTCGGGGGTGTCGACGATCACCAGATCGTCCACGCCGATGACTGCGACGATCTTGCCCTTGGGCGCAGAGATCACTGTTCCGCTCGAGTCTTCGAGGACCACGAGCGTGGGGTCTTCGGCGCGCACGACGTTGTTGTTTTCGTCTTTGTCGCCGAGCTCCCAGCTCGCTTGCCAGCTCCCGACGTCGCTCCATCCGCAGTCGGTCGGAACGACGTCCACGCGCGCGACCTTCTCCATGACCGCGTAGTCAATCGAAACGCTGGGAAACGAAGGAAACACCTGCTCGATCGCCTCTTCTTCGGCGCCGCGGCCCTCGCGCACGTGCGCGTCGACCTCGTTCATCCCAGCCCACACCTCGGGCAGGTGCTCGCGAATCGCCGCGTCCATCACCGAGGCGCGAAAGACGAAGATCCCAGCGTTCCACAAGTGGCGACCGTCACGGAGGTATTGTTGTGCGCGAGGAAGGTCTGGCTTCTCGACGAACGCCAACACCTCGAAGACGCCAGGATGCTCCGTGGCCTGTCCGACATGGAGGTAGCCGTAGCCCGTCTCGGGGCGCGACGGGCGAACGCCCAGCGTCACGATCGCTCCGCTCGTCGCCGCGTCGATCGCGCGCTCGAGCGCGGTGCGAAAGCCGTCTTCGTCCTCGATGTACGCGTCCGCAGGGAGCACCACCAGGACCGCGTCTGGGTCTTCTTTCAGCGCGACGCGCGTCGCCCACGCGACGGCAGGCGCGGTGTTCTTCGCCACGGGCTCGGCCAGAACCCTCGCGGCGATCGAGCGCGGGATCATCTCCCGCGTGGCCTCGGCGAGCGCGCGGCCTGTGACCACCATCGTGCGCTCGGCGGGCGCCAGCGGCGCGACGCGGGCCACCGTCGCAGCGATGAGCGGGGTGTGAGGGTCCTTTCCGAGCGCGAGAAACTGCTTGGGCCAGCCCTTGCGTGACGCTGGCCAGAAGCGCGTTCCAGACCCTCCAGCGAGGACCGAAATGAAAACGTGTGCGCGATGCATAGTGCCTCTCCAGCCCCTTCTATCTATCTTTCCATCTATCTATCCGAGTACGAACGTGAGAATCGCCAGCGGGATCACGTAGATCGCGAAGACCCAGAGCCTGCCTCGCGAGACGACGCCGCGCAGCGCGTAGAGCGCGACGAGCCCCACGAAGAACGCGACCACCGCGCCGATGATCCCCGCCGTTCCGCCGGCGCGCGTGAGGGCGCCGGGGTCTTTGAGCTCGAGCAACAGCGCGCCGCCCACCGCGGGCAGCGACACCAGAAACGAAAACCGAAACGCGTCTTTCGGCGGCGCCCCGAGCAAGAGCGCCGTCGCGATCGTGCACGCCGAGCGAGAGAGCCCAGGCAACACCGCGGCCCCCTGCGCGAGCCCGAGCAAGAACGCCCGGGTCGGAGTCCAGCGAAAATCCTCGCGCTCCTTGCCGAGCCGCGACGCGAGCAAAACCAGCCCCGTCCCCAAGAAGCACACAGCGACGATCCACGAGACGTTGCTCCACGCCTCGACGCGCTTCTTCAAGAGCAGCCCGATCACCGCGGTCGGAACGCTCGCGATCACCACGCCGAGCCCCTCCATCGCGACCGGGTCGGTCTTCAACCGCGAGGGCGCCTTCACCACCGCCGCGAGCTCTTTGAAGAGCCCGAGCACTTCTTTGCGAAAGACCAGCAGCGTCGCGAGCAGCGTCCCGGCGTGCAAGAGCACGGTCATCTCGAGGTGACCGCCCGTGCGCAAGATCCGCTGTCCGAGCGCGAGGTGCCCGTCGCTCGAGATCGGCAGAAACTCCGTGAGCCCCTGAACCACACCCAGGATCGAGGTCTCGAGCACGCCCGCGTTCGTCGTCATCGCCGCGGCTGTGTACACCACAACGCACTCGCCGTCCCTGCGCGAAGCGACGCCGACGCCGCGCGCATCCGCGCAAAGCAGCCGCGAAGGACGCGAAGCGACGCTCGGCGATGGTCGGGTGCGAAGCCGTGTACGCAGCACGCGCAGAGGTTGCAGGCACAATGCCTGGATTTTTACTGACGAAATCGTGCTCGACGGCCTCGCGATCCTCCGGCGGGGCGTGCTACCACCGCCCTGCCGACATGTTGAAGAACCTCTTCACGAGTGAGCTGGTCGACATGGCCCTCGGGCGCGTCGCTCCCGAGCAACGCAAGGCCATGCCGAAGTCCATCTCGGTGTTCAAGAACACGTTTCTCGAGCACTACCTGGCGCGCGCGCACTGGGTCACGCCGGGGCTCTGGTTTCTGCCCATCGCCGCGTACGGGATGTATTCGGGCTTCACCAACCCCAACCTCTCTGCGCTCGCGGTGATCGGTCTCTTCTTCGCCGGATGGCTGTTCTGGTCGCTCGTCGAGTACCTGTTGCACAGGTTCTTGTTTCACTCGCTCACGCCGACGGAAGAGCACCCAGAGCGCTACCTCGTGCACGGCTACCACCACGATTTTCCCGATGATTCATCGCGGCTCGTGATGGTGCCGCTCGGATCGTGGCCGCTCGGCGTGCTCTTCGCGATCGCGTTTCGCGTCGTCCTGGGCGCGGACCTGTGGCTCCCGACCTACGCGGGCGCCGCGGTCGGCTACGTCGCGTACGACTGGATCCACTATTACACGCACCACGCGCGCCCCCAGGGCGGCATCGGCCGCTGGATTCGCATGTATCACTTGCAGCACCACCACGATCCAGCGCCCAGCCGCTACGGCGTGTCCTCTCCTTTGTGGGACTTCGTGTTCGGCACGTACAAGGGAACCGACGCGCACGCCAAGCCGTCCACCACGGCCACCGCCGAGCACTGAGCAACGGGGCAAACTGCTCCGCGGCAAGCGCGCGCACCCGCTGCGATCGCCCTCGCGCTCTCGGAGATCCGTGGCGAACATTCTTCAGATCGTCGCTCCCCTCGAGTTCGCGGCGTTCGTCCGAGCGCAGCTCGGCCGCGCCGACGGGGACGAAGGGATCTACCGCCGTCATCAAGCGATCGAAGCGCCCGCGAAGAAGCTCACGAGAGAGGCCTTTGCCCTCGCGGTCCAGCGCGAGTCCGATCGCGCCCTCGTCGCGCAGCGCGAAGCGCTCGCGAAACCCGAAGACCCGCGGCTGCTTCGGCTCGTGTCCTGGCAGTACGGAGCGACGAAGGCCGACACCGTCGAGGGTCTCGAGCAGGCCGCGCGCAAGCGCGTCGCCCTCACCGTGCAGAGCTTCGCGATGGACTATCGCAGCAGCGCGCAATGGCTCGCGGCGATCGAGCCCAGAGACCCGCGCGGAGCGTGGCTCTCCCTCGCGGATCGACAACAGGCAGAGGGACGCTGGCTGCAAGCGCGGGCGTCGCGCGCTGCTGCGCGGTGGTTGGACCCGACGGTCTCGCTCGATCCCCCTGCGGGCACCGACGATCCAGCGCGAGAGTTCATCGACCCGACGCGTGAGCGGCGCTTCGAAGGGCAGCCGTGGAAGCAGCGACACTGGCTCGCGTGGGACTGCAAGAACTACGGGCTGCTCGAGATCGCGACGCTGCTCGCGGTGGACGGCGACGAGTCCTTCAGCGTGCGCGCGAGGGTGTATCGCTCGCTCGGACAGCTCGCGCACCCCGCAGCGGTCCACGCGCTTCGCGAGGGCCTCGGCGACCCGCACCCCTTCGCGCGCGCGCAGGCCGCTCGCTCGCTCGGGTGGATCTCGGATCCTGCCGCGGTTCCCGCGCTGCTCGGCCTCGCGCGAACCGACGAAGAGCCAGAGGTCAAGCGCAGCGCGCGCGTCGCCCTCGCGCGGATCGTCGCGTACTGGGAGCACTACGGTCGTTGGCCGCAGGTGCTCACGGACCGCGACGAGCTGCGCAACGCCGCGAAGAAGCTCCGGGCCGCGGGGGCGTTCGGGGACGTGATGTTGCCCATCCAAGACGCGCCAGACCTGGGGCCGGAGCAGAAGCGGGATCCGAACTTTCGCTACGACTACCACCAGTGGTTCGAGGATGCGGCGAGAGAGGACGCGATGCTCGACGCGGCGCTGCGGGCAAGCACGCTGATCACCGATCGATTCTCCCTGGCGCTCGAGCGCAAGGACGCCAGAGAGCTCTGCATGGCGCTCGCGATCGCGAGCCGCACTGGGGACGCGTCCTGCGAACAGGCTGTACGCGGGCTGCTCGCGCACCCCGAGCCCACGGTGCAGTGGCACGCGCGAAGGGCGCTTCGGGCGAGAGCATCGCGCGCGTACATCGATCGGTCCGCGTTGCGCCCGGCGTGAGTCGACTCTTCGCGTAGGGGCCCCGCTTCGCGGCCATCACGGCGCGATGGGCGGCGCCTCGAGCACGATCGTCTGCGTGGTGAAGAGCGCGGGGGCGTACCCGGTGTTCCACAGCGCGACGAGCAGGTCGAACACGTTGGGGCTCTCGGGAAACGTCGGCGACGACGCCCGAGAAGCTCGTTCCAACAACCGCCGCTGCACCGACAAAGAGACCGGCATGCGCGCGAGACCGACGAGCCCCTTCTCTTCGTCCGTCGGGATCGAAGGCCCCAGCGCGCTCAGCCCCTCGAGGAGCCGCTCTTCATCGCGCGTCGCCCGCGCGCGCAGCGCGTCGGCCGCGGCCTCTCGCCACAGATTCGCGAAGTACGCGTCTTCGAGCGCGCACACTTCACCGATGAGCTTCGCGGGGCGCGTGTGCAGTTCTGCGCGGATTTCTCCAGCCTCTTCGACCTCGCGCCCGCTGAACGCGACGAGCTTCACCCTCGCGCACCACAGGTCTCCGCAGTGCGCGTCGGCGTCCCCTCGCCCGTCGCTGCCGACGCCGAGCCGCCAGGTGATCGCGGGCGTCGAGGGCACCCTCGACGGCTGCCACGGCCCCAGCGCGGAGAACACCGCTCGCGCGATCGCTTCGGCGCTCAAGACGCCTGGCCAATCGCTGGCCAACGCGCAGGCGAGACCGACCGTCGGAGGAGCGCTCTCGTTGTCGCTCGAGCGCGTGGGGAAGGTCTTCTCCGCGGGCAAGCGCTCGACCGCGTGCCACGTGCGACGACCGTCGTAGCTCTGCATCCAGCTCGCGAATATGCGGCCCGGCTCTCCGACGGTGCCGCTCGGCAAGAGACCTCGGGCCTCCAGGCGCTCCCACGCCTCTTGGCCGCCTCGCGCGCCGTCGACGGCGGCGAGCGCTTCGTCGCGACGCGCGCGGCGCGGGCGCAACACACGATCGCGATCGAGCACGTACACCGACCGAGGCGTAGCGCACCGCGCTGCGTGCGAGCAACCTCAGCGGCTCGAGACGCGCGACGATGAACCGCGGATCGAGCGTCGCAGCGCTGCTACCGGAGGCAGGGGACGTCGCCGTCAGCAGTGACGGGGCAGTAGTGCGTGAGCACGACGCTTCGGCCACGACGCGTCGTGACCGAGCGAGGAAAGCCAGCGTTGATGGTCTCGCGGCTCGCGCCCGCGGGCAGCGAGACAAACGGCTGAGGCGTGTGCGAGAGCATGGCCACTGCGGGACGCATGCCGTAGCTCGGGTAGCGAACGGTCACGCTCGCGTAGCGAAACGGCGCGCCCAACATGCCGACCGCGCGAAAGCCTTCGAAGAAGCTCTCTCGCTGCGGCACGGTGAACGTGAGCGAGTGAGTTTCGCCGTTGGCGAACGTGCTCACCACCGTGTAGTTGCCAGGCTCGACGGGGATCTGAAGGACCTCGGCGGGCGAGACGGTTCCGCTGGGAGTACCGTTGACGGTCACGGTCGCGACGCTCGCCCGGACGTTGTGCAAGAACACCAGGTTGGGTCGCTTGTTGAACGCGGTCTTCGCAGCGACGCCACCGGCGACGAGCACAGAGAGGCCGACGATGACGCCGATTCGAACGGCGGCGCCCTTCATGTTGTTCGCGGTCGCGCCGAGCGAGGCCTGCACGGAGTGCGCTGCGGCCCCATAGGGGTTCGCCCCGGGCGTGGGCTGGCCGTAGGGCGCCGCGCCCGGCGGTTGATAGCCCTGCGGAGGTTGGTAGCCAGGCTGCGCAGGAGCGCCGCCGTATGTGTTGGAGTTTTGTGTTCCATACCCCTGAGGAACGCCTGGTCCCCAAGGCTGCTGCGGGTTCGACATGACGCGTATTCGATACGACCGCTCGCACTCCTGTCCACTTCGCGGCACCGCAGTCGAGACACAGAATGTCTCGCGATCCACGAGCGCACGAACAACGCTGGGGAATCGAAGATCGACCCCCGGCGCGAGCAGCCCTGAGGTCGTGACGATCGCTCTTCAGAAGCGAAGCGCGAGCCCGCTGGGCGCGATGTGGAGCGCGATCCGGGGCTGCGTTCGGCGTGCGGGGAGCGTGGAGAAGCGTTCGCCTGGCGCGGTGAAGAACACGACGGTGCCAACAACGAGCCCGATCGCGCCGCCGGCCACGAGGGCCGCTGCGAAGCCGAGCTGCAAGAGCAACCCTGATTGCTCGGACTGAAAGCGACCGATCGCGTCGATCGTGCTCATCGGAGTCATCAACGGATACGGAAAGTCGGGCGGGATCCGGCTGCGCACGCACTGCAACGACGCGTCGTTCGGCATCAGCGGCTGGTTGGGCATCACCATCACGTTGTTGATCGTGCAGCGCAGCAGGATGTCGAGGTACGACGTCTGGGCCACGTTGTTGTCGGTGAGGTCTCCGACCGTGCCGCTGGCCCAGAGCAATCCGAGCGCGCCGACGCCGAGGCTCAAGCCCCCGAGGATGAGCCCGGTACGGCGCTGGCCCCACTGGCGGTCCTGCGACTCGCGGCGCGCTTCGGGTCTCGGCTGCAAGACCATGGCAACGGTGGTGACTCGACCGGGGGCGAGATCGACGCGCTGCTCTTGCGTCACCCAGTCGCGGCCCGAGGCCCGAAACACGTGCCGTCCCGGCGGAACCATGTCGATCCCACCGCAATCGACGCGCTCACCGTCGAGCGAACATTCGACGTCGGGGTACTCCCGCTCGAGCGCCACGCGGCCCGCTTCGTCCGAGGTCAACCCGCGGGACCACAAGAGGTTCGCTGCGACGGCGCTGACGGTCCCTTGCGTAAACGCGTTGATCTCGAAGCGGGTGTAGCCCGGGCGGGTGACCTCGATTCGGTGCGTTCCTTCGCTGACCGGAATGGGGCTGAGGGGCGTACGACCGATGAGCCTTCCGTCCACGCGCACCTCGGCGTCGACGACGTTTGCGCGCACGGTGACCGTCGTCTCGAGCGCCTCGAGCGGCTGATCGAGGGTGATCATTGCGCCGCTCGCGACGTCGAACTCGCGCTCGACCGAGCGGTGTCCAGGCGCAGAGACGGACACGCGGTAGCGACCCACAGGGATGCGGATCCCCGCGCGCGCGACCGCGCCTTCACGGACGATGCGGGCGTCCGCAGCGATCGCCTCGCACTGCACTCGCAGCCCCTGAACCTCGAGCGGAACGCGGACGATCCCGCTGCGCGAGAGGATGCGATCTCTGAGCGCGTCGATCTGCGCCCGCCTCGCGCGAACGACGTCCGGCGGCGCGTTGCGCTCGTACGCTTCGAGCGAGGCCAGCCCCTCGGCGTACTGGTTGAGCTCGATCTCGACCGCGGCGATGTTGAATCGAATGAGCTCGTTGCGCGAGAGCTCGTAGGCGCGGCGAAACTCAACGAGCGCGGGCATCTCGCTGTGCTCGGTGGCGAGCTGCAGTCCACGGCGAAAGTGCGCTTCGGCCTCGGGGTTCGCGGCGGCGCCAGAGGTCGGGTTGGTCGCGTTGGTCGCGTTGGTCGCGTTGGGAGCGCTCGAGCCGGCGGGCGTCGAGCGCCTGCGACGTCGTTGGGCATTGGCGTCCTTCGCGAGAGAAAACGTCGCGAGGACAACAGCGACGAGGACGCTGGTGCGAAGCGCGGAGCCAGTCATTATCGAGGATAGTCCTGATCCAAGAGGATTCCCGTGCGACCCAACCGCGCAGAGGCGCGGCGGCTTCCTTGCGGGGCTGCAGGCGCGCGCGAGGCCGCGTGGGTCGCGACGCTCGGGGTCGGCGCGGGTGTGTTCGCGGGCGCAGACACAGGTGAGAGCGAGCGCTCGATCGACTCGTTCATCGTGAACGAGCGGCGCTCGGAGAGCGGGGCGAAGCCATCGGCGCGAACATCCAACGCCAGCTCGCGGCCGTGACGCACACGAAGCAATGCGGTCCCTCGGCCGACCGGCGCGCCATCGACGACGATCAGCGCGTTCGATGGGATCACGCGGATCGATACGCTGTGCTCCGCGATCGAGGGTTGCGGCGCAGCGGACTGGACCAATGGAGCGCTGACCGTCACGCCCGCCGCAGCGGGCGATGCACGTCGGAGAGACATCACGCCGACCGCCGCCAGGGCGAGGACAGGCAACGCGATCCACAGCGCCGGGCGCGCGGACGATCGAGGATGGACGGCGGGCTGAGCGCTCGTCGAGACCGCGCGCGGCAAGAGCGTCTCGTCGGACACCAATGGCTGCTCGGGAGACACCGAGGCGATCGCGTCCATGGTGGGCGCGTAGCCGACCTCGGTGGGCGCGAGCGCGCGCGCTTCACCGTGCGGGTTGCGGACAGCAGGGACCGCGGGTTTGGGCAACGGACCGTCGATCGCGCCCTCGATCGCCTTTCGAAACGCCTCCATCGACGCGAATCGCTGCGCAGGGTCCGTCGACAGCGCGCGCGAGACCGCGGCGTCGAGCGCGCTCGACACCCACGGCGCGCGCGCGGCGAGCGACGCAGCCGGGCGCGACACCTTTGCGACCAAAAGCTCGTTGTACGACTCGCCCTCGTGCGGCAGCGCGCCCGAGAGCAGCTCGTAGAGAACCAACGCGAGCGAATACTGGTCGCTCGCGGGCGTGAGCGTCGGGGCGGCGCGGGCTTGCTCGGGGGACATGTATGCGGGCGTTCCGACGACGACGGCGCTCGCGGTGAGGCGAAGGTCGTCGACGCGCATCCGCTTCGAGATGCCGAAGTCGACGAGCTTGGGCACGCACGTGTCGGGCTCGTCTGGAGTCTTCGCCAGAAAGATGTTCTCCGGCTTTACGTCACGGTGCAGGATGTCCGCGGCGTGAGCGCGGCCGAGGGCCCGCGCGATGGGCGCCACGATCGCCACCGCCGCTGCAGGCTCGACCGTGCGCACCCGCGCGAGCGCGGCAGACAGCGGCTCTCCGTCGAGCAGCTCCATCACCATGAAGGGCCGCCCGTCGTGCGTCCCGAAGTCGAAGCTCTCGGCGACGTTCTCGTGCCGAAACGCGCTCGCCGACCGCGCCTCTCGAATGAACCGCGCGGCGGTCTTCTCGTCGGTCGCCCGCTCCCCGTGCAGCGCCTTGACGGCCACGCGCTTGTCCAGCACTCGATCGTGAGCCTCGTACACCGCTCCCATCCCGCCGCTGCCCACGCAACGCACGATGGCATATCGACCGGCGAGCACGGTTCCGTCGGGGATCGTCAGCGCGTCGGACATCGCTTGGGTGATCGAGGATACCGCGAGCAGCTTCGACCGTCGCGGCTTCTCGCGTACCGCGTCTCCTGCTTTCTGCGCGGACGAGGTCCTCGGTCTGAACACAGCCCACGTGGCAGGGACCGAACCGCGATACACTCCGCGCGTGACCCAAGAGCTCGAAGGGGAAGAGCGCTCCCCGAACGCCCCCGGCGCGGACTCACGCAAGGCCGAGTCGCTCGATCCATCAACGGCCAACGAACGATCTCCGGCGCTGTCTGCAGCGGAAGCAGACCCTCCCACATCGGCGCCGCCCTCGGCGTTCGAAGCGCCTGTTGCCATGAACCTCGCGCGAACGAGCGAGCCAGAGGCACAGCCGCCCGTCTCCGAGGAAGAGCTCGAGTATCAGGCGACGCGCGACGCCGTTCGGGCCCCGCCGACCCCGAAGAAGACCAACACGACCGCGCTGCTCGCGCTCTCGGCGATGGGCCTCGTGTGGATGGCCAACACGCACGACACCGTGGGCTCGTTCGTCGCGCTGATGATCGCGCTGATCGTCAACCAGCTCGGACACAGCTTCGCGATGCGAGGGTTCGGCTACCGGGACCGGTCGGTGTTCTTCGTCCCGTTCTTCGGCTCGATCGCCACGGGACAGAAAGAAGACGCGACGCCGACGCAGCGCGCGCTCGTGCTCTTGTTCGGCCCCCTGCCCGGGATCGTCGCAGCGAGCGTGCTGGCCTTCACGATGGCGCGAGGGCTCGCGCAGGGGAGCTTCATTCACACGCTCACCTTCACGACGCTCGTGCTCAATTTGTTTCAGCTCTTGCCCTTTCCGATCTTCACCGGCGGACAGCTCGCGCAGCAGCTGTTGTTTCGACGACACCGCGTCGCCGACAGCGCGTTTCGCACGCTGCTCGGGGTCGGCCTGCTCTACGCGTCGATCCGTTGGGAGCTTTGGGTGCTGGGGATCTTCGCGGCGCTCTCGCTGTTGCGGGTTCCCAACGAGTGGAGGATCCGCAAGGCTGCGGACACGATTCGCGCGCGGTTCGGCGTGATTTCTCCGCGCGCCAACGAGCTGTCCGAAGAGGTCTTGCGCGCGGTGCACGACCACGCGGCGGTGTTGGCGATGCGCTTCGCTGCTCCACAACGACCGCAGATGCGAATCGACATCGCCAAAGAGATCATCCGACTCGCGTCCGAAGAGTCGCCGGACGTCGGCAGCTCGATGGCGATCCTCTCGGTGACCGGCGTGCTCTTCGTCGTCGGGATGATCGCGCTGATCTCTCTCGGGCGTTGATGGGCAGCGAAATCCTGGATTGTCTTTCGTCGGAGCCGTCACGGAGAAAGCTCTCGCTGCGCGGGTTCTCCGCGATTCGCCGCGATCGCGGTCGGTATCGTGCGGCGCGAAGCGGATGAAGATCGAGACGCTCACCCGCGAAGACGCGCTTCGATCGATGCGATCGAGCGAGCGAGGGCTCGATCCGTCCGAGGCCGAGCGTCGCATCGCAGAGTTCGGACCCAACCGGGTCGAGCGCCGAGCCGAGCGTCACTGGGCGCTGTCTCTGCTCGCGGAGTTCACGCACTTCTTCGCGGTGCTGCTGTGGGCCGCCGCGGGCCTCGCGTTCTTCTCGGAGCTGCGCCAACCCGGCGAAGGCATGGGGACGCTCGGCGTCGCGATCGTCGGGGTGATCGTGGTGAACGGGCTGTTCTCGTTCTGGCAGCAGTTTCGCGCAGAGCGCGCGATCTCTGCGCTCGAGCGGCTCTTGCCCGAGCACGCGACGGTGCTTCGCGGCGGGCAGGCGCTGCGGGTGAGCGCCGAGCAAATCGCGGTCGGAGACGTGATCTTGCTCGAAGCCGGCGACCGAGTGCCAGCCGACGCTCGGGTGATCGAGGCCTACGCGCTGCGGATCAACGCCTCGACGCTGACGGGAGAGTCCGTCGCTGTCGAGCGCAGCGCCGCGCCCTGCGCAGAGTCCTCGCCCACCAGCGCGCGAAACCTCGTCCTCGCAGGGACGACCGTCGCCGCTGGATCAGCGCGCGCCATCGTCTTCGCCACCGGCGATCGCACGGAGTTCGGCCGCATCGCCGCGCTCTCGCAAGGCGTCGAGCGAAAGCTCTCGCCGCTGCAGCACGAAGTGCATCGCGTCTCTCGGGTGATCGCGGTGATCGCCACGACGCTCAGCGTGAGCTTCTTCGTCGCGGGCGTCGCGATGGGGCTGCCGCTCTGGCAAGACCTGCTCTTCGCCGTGGGGATCCTCGTGGCGAACGTGCCCGAGGGGCTCATGCCGACGGTGACCCTCGCGCTCGCGATGGGCTCGCAGCGCATGGCGAAGCGGCAGGCGCTCGTGCGGCACCTCCCTGCGGTCGAGACGCTCGGAAGCTGCACGGTGATCTGCACGGACAAGACGGGGACCCTCACCGAGAACCGCATGGACGTGCGCGAGTGGTACGTCGCCGGTGAGACGTTCGACCCGTCCGACGAGGGCGCGCGATCGTCGCTCGCCGAGCGACACGAGCGCGTGTTGCGCGTGGCCGACCGCTGTCACGCCCTGCGCGAAGGAGAGCTCGATCGATCGATCGGCGACCCGATGGAGCTCGCGCTGGTGCGCACCGCCCGGAGCGCGCTCGCGCAAGCGGGGCTCGAGCACGCAGGGAGAGACGCGACGCGGGTGGACGAGCTTCCGTTCGACTCGGATCGACGGCGCGCTGCGGTCGTGTCTCGCACGAAAGAGGGCCTGACGCTCGACGCCAAGGGCGCCCCCGAGGTGCTGGTGTCCCTGGCGCGGTTCGTCCGCGACGCGCGCGGCGAGACCGTCGCGCTCGATGAAGGCTGGCGCGAGCGCTTCGAGAGAGAAGCGAGCGTGATGGCCTCCAGGGGACTTCGGGTGATCGCGCTCGCGTATCGGGAGCTCGACGCGTCGATCGAAGGCGACGCGCGAGAGCAGGACCTGGTGCTCGCGGGGCTGGTGGCCTTCGTCGACCCGCCGCGCAAAGAGGTTCCCGACGCGATCGCGCGGTGCCGCGAGGCCGGGGTGCGCGTGATCATGGTGACCGGCGATCACCCTCTGACGGCGTGCGCGATCGCCAAGGAGCTCGCGCTGGTCGGCGCGGGAGTCGAGCCGCGCGCGGTCACGGGAGACGACCTTCGCAAGTGGTCCGACGAGCGGTTGCAGCTCGAGCTCGACGCGACGGATCTGGTCTTCGCTCGGGTGGACGCAGACCAGAAGGCGCGCGTCGTGCGTGTGTTGATGAAGAAGGGGCACGTCGTGGCGGTCACGGGCGACGGGGTCAACGACGCCCCCGCGCTCCAAGCCGCGCACCTCGGCATCGCCATGGGAAAGAGCGGGACCGACGTCGCC
This sequence comes from Deltaproteobacteria bacterium Ga0077539, assembly GCA_001465015.1. Classification (GTDB taxonomy): domain Bacteria; phylum Myxococcota_A; class Polyangia; order Polyangiales. Next base: position 16,147 of record LNEO01000271.1, read on the forward strand.
CGCGCCGCCGCGCAGCTCGTGTTGGCCGACGACAACTTCGCCAGCATCGTGAGCGCCATCGAAGAGGGCCGCGCGGTGTACGAAAACCTTCGCAAGTTTCTCACGTACATCCTCACGTCGAACGTCCCCGAGCTCGTTCCGTACCTCGCGTTCGTGCTCTTGCGCATGCCGCTCGCGCTGACGGTGATCCAGATCCTCGCGGTCGATCTCGGCACCGACCTCGTCCCGGCGCTCGCGCTCGGCGCCGAGCCCCCCGATCACGCGGTGATGAAGCGGCCGCCGCGCGGGAGAAGCCAGCGGCTGCTCGACCTGACGCTCGCGCTCAGGGCGTACCTGTGGCTCGGCTTGTTCGAGGCCGCCGCCGCGATGACCGCGTTCATCTGGCACGCGCGCGCCGGCGGTTGGGTCTTTGGGCAGCAGCTCTCGGCGCGCTCGACGCTGTATCGAGAGGCCACGACGGCGTGCCTCGCGGCGGTAGTCGTGACACAAGTATTCAACCTGATCGCCTGCCGAAGCGAGCGCGGCTCGTCGCTCTCGCTCGGGCTTCGAGGCAACCGCCTCTTGCTCATCGGAGTGCTCGTCGAGCTCTCCCTCGTGGCCGCCATCGCGTACACGAGCACCGGCAACGCGCTGTTCGGCGCAGCGCCGATCGCGCCGTCGGCGTGGCTCTACGGCGTCCCCTTCGGAGCGGCGATGCTCGCGGTCGACGAGCTGCGCAAGGCGCGCGCGCGGCGGTCGGACGCCAGGCAGAAGGCCGCCAACCCCAGCGCGCGATGATGTATCATCGCGCTCACGCGCGGGCTCAGCGAGTCGGAGCACTGACGAGCAGGGACAGCGCTGAAAAGGTGGCAACCGCATGCGCTCGAAGTGGATTGCAATGGGTACGGTGGCTTCGGTCTGGGCGCTCGCCGCGTGTTCGGGCGAGCCGACGCCGACGCCCCAAGACGTGACGTCTCGCGATGTCGCCGCGGATCGCCCGACCGTCAGCCAAGACGCGGGCGACGGCGGCGGCTCAGCGGACGTCGTGCCAGGCGACGGAGGTTCGCCCGATGTCAGCGGGGACGCCGGACCGGCGCGTCCCTGCGCGGACAGCTTGGATTGCGACGATCAAGAGGGGTGCACGATCGACACGTGCACGCCCCGCGGCGTGTGCGAGTACACGCGCGACACCTCGTGCAACTCCGTTCGAACCGGCGGCAGCGGAAGGCCGTTCGCCGACGAAGGGCAACAAGGCGTCGCGTACGACGCGCCGTCGATGGGGCTGATCGTTCGAGCCGAGTCGAGACGAGCGGACTATCTGTGGGTTCCCAACACCAACGAGAGCACGCTCTCGAAGTGGGACGCGACGACGGGGCGAGAGATCGCGCGGTATCGCGTCGGGCTCGCCGCCGGTGAGTGCCGCGGCATGTGCTGCCACGTCAACAACTGCAACATGCCCTCGCGCGTGGTGGTCGACGGCTTTGGTGATGCGTACATCGCCAACCGCGGGTTCACCATGCAGGGCACCGTGACGAAGATCGCGGCGGATCGTCGCGACTGCGTCGACCGCAACGGCAACGGGATGATCGACACGAGCACGGGGCCGTCCGACGTTCGACCGTTCGAGCAGGACGAGTGCGTGCTGTGGACGTCCAACGTGGGTCCGCTCAACGCGGTGCTTCGATCGCTCGCGATCGACCGCGGCGACGAGATGACTCCGCAGGGCTACCCCTGGGTAGGCGGCTGCGGCGGCACGGCGGGGCACCTCTGGAAGCTCAACCCGAGGACCGGCGCGGTGCTCTCGATGGTCGCGCACGATCGCTGCGCGTACGGCGCCGTGGTGACGCCCGACGGAACGCTCTGGGAGCACTCGCCGCACCAGAGCATCACCGCCGTCGACCCGATCAGCGGTCGTATCCGAGAGCACATCCCGATCCCGCCACGCGAGGCGCTGGGCGGGCGACGGTGTGGCACCGACCCGATGTCACCAACGACGTCGTACACCTACGGAATCACGACCGACGCGCGCGGTCGCATCTGGCTCTCGGGCTGGATCTGCGCGGACTCGCTCGGGTACGACCCGATGTCGCGGACGTGGACGCGCGTGGATCTGTCGGCCGCCTCGGGCTTCGCTGGCGGCGGGACTCGGCAGCACAACGGTCTCGGGATCACGGTGGACTCGTCCAATCGCGTGTGGATTCCTGTCGTCCGCGCGGACAACAACACGGTGATCGCCAGCTGGAACGCGGACGCGTTTGTATCGAACGGCGTGGTCCCTGCGGCGTCGGTGATGGTGCGCGACCCGGGTCGACCCTTCACCAGCCCGACGGCGATCGGCGCAGATCGCGCGGGACAGATCTGGATCGCGACCTCTGGAGATCCGTCGCCGCTCTTGCGCTTCAACCCGACGACGAGCACGAGCGAGTCGCTGACCGGCCCCAACCGCGTCTACACCTATACCGACTTCACTGGGGCCGTGCGTCGCCTGGTGATCGGCAGCGGAACGTACAGCGAGGACTACGAGACGTGCGAGCGCGGGACGTACGGCGAGCTCTATTGGAGCGCCGAGACGCCAGTCGGCACGACGCTGAGCTTCGCGATTCAGCTCGCCAACACGCGCGCAGCGCTGCCGACCGCGCCCTTTATCGCGCTCGGTCAGGCGCCGCGCGATCGATCGCCGATCAACATCGCAGCGAGGCTCCTGGCCGCGGGCGTGACCAACATCGGTCGCTTCGCGCGCATCACCGTGACGTTCACCCCGGTGAGCACGCCGATGGTGGCGACGCCCATCCTGCGATCGCTGTCGTTTACCTGGCGCTGCGACGGCGTGGGATGACGCGCTGAACCGCGCGACAGCTCAGCAAGGCTGCGCTCGACCAGTACACCGTTCACCTCGCGTACGAGCTGCGCGACACGAACATCGAGGTCAACGCAGCGCACCCCGGCTGGGTCGAGACCGACCTCGGGGGAGACGCCGCCCCGATGGAGATCGTCGACGGCGCAAAGACCAGCGTGGCGCTCGCGACGCTTGTCGCGTACGGCTCGACGAGCGGCTTCATCCACATGGGAGACCGCTTGCCCTGGTGAGCGTGCGGCGCTTTGCGGCGATCGCTCACGGAGGGCAGGTGATCGCAGCGAAGAACGCGTCTTCGAGCCAGAGCAACGACGCGCGATCCGCGGTCGGCACGCTGAACGCGACGCGCGCTGCGCGCGCCCCAACCGGCACTCGAACCTCGCTCTCGGTGCGGTCACCTCGAACGCGGCTCGCGTAGTCGATCTGCCGATCGCACACGCGTCGAAGCAGTCGCTCGCCGTCGACGCGAGCAGACGCCCCACGCGTCACGGCGATCACGATGTTGCCCGCTCGCTGCTCTGCCGCGCGGCCCGGACGCTCGACGATCGCCGCGTCTCGCAACCACGGAACGCCCACCCCGTCGCGCATCACGACGGACCCGAGCATCGGACCCGACGTGCAGCGAATCGACCGAAACACCGCGGCCTCGCTCGCGCTGTGTCGCGCCCGCGCGTCGCGCCGCACCGTCCAAGACACCCAAACGGGAAGTCCTCGGTGCTCGAACTCGACGCGCACTTCGGTCCTCGCCGGAGTCACGCTCTCTGGCCCGTGCACGTACTGCCCGTCGCGAAAGAAGCCCGGCGTCGCTCGCTGCTCGGGCAGCTCGATCAACACCTGATCGGCGTCGCGATCACAGACGCGAACCCGACGGCGCACGCCAGGGTCACGTCGCCCTCGGTGCTCCTCGGAGCGCGAGAGCCGAAGGACGACCTCGCCCCCGCGCGCAGCTTGCACAGCGGCCCGCCAGGTGTCGCTCGCGACGTCCGACACCTCGGACCCGCGAAGAAACTCAACAGACACCCCGTCGCGCTCGACACGAGCGCCCGAGGGCTGGGTCTGCGCGCGCGCGATCCCCAGAACCAACAAGCACGCCATCGCGGTCCACTTCGAGCGGGCCAGACGCCGCAGCCAGACACCGTTACGCGCGCTCATCGTGCTCCCTATGGACGCGCGAGCGCCGCGATCGATCCTTCACAATCGCATGCAGCCTACGCATCCGTGGCAAACCCAATGATGCCACAAGGGAGCACGGGCATCGAAGAACGCGCTTGGCACACGGCCGGCAGTCGGCGCAGTCGAAGGACCGCTTGCTTTCCCACGCCACACGCGGGCCCGCTTGCCGGCGCGTGCTCCATGGTCCTGTTCGCAGCCCGATCGCTGTCGATCGTCTACCGTGATCGTCGACGCGCGCGTCGTCGCGACATCGCCAGGACACCACCGGTGACCCATGCAGACAGCGCGAGACCGCTGCCCGTCCCCGATCCGCCAACGGAGCACCCTCCGCGTGGCGCTGAAGGACCCGCCACGCCCGTATCGGCGCCCGTCGTCACGTCGACGCCCGTTGCTGCGTCGACTCCCGTCGCGACGTCCGGGGTTCCCGCGTCCGTACTGGCTGCGCACTGAAGGACGAACTCGACCTCGTTGGTCTCGAGCACCGTCATGCTCCCCGGGAGTTGCGCGCGCATTCGTACGCGGTGACGTCCCGGCGTCGCGCCTCCGGTGAACCCGCCCTCGCCCGGAGCGCACAGCGTATAAACATAGTCGACGCCTCGACCGAAGCTCGATCCGCCAGGCGGAAGCGGAGTCGTCCCCGTGGATCCGTCCGGACGGATGGAGGTGCGCGGACGCCACTCGACCCCGTCCACGAGCGTCGTGTAGACGAACAGCGAGCGCCACGGAGTCGCCTCCGCGCTGTGCTCTACGGAGAGCCGCGCGCCGTGCGCTGGCGTCTCGTCCGCGCACGAGCCGCGGCTTGTCGGAGTCGGCGCTGTTCCCATCGTCGGGCCGTTGACCATCAGCGTACCCAGGGTCGTCGGCATCGGCGCGCCGGGCTGCGCAGTAAACGTGTGCTGCAGCATTTGTGGTCCAAAAAGGCACGGTGAGCGCGCGGTGAGCTGGTAGGTCTCCCCAGCGATCAGCGACTCTGCGATCGGAACGTCCCTGTACCCCGCGGCCGCGCGAAGACCGCCGATCGTCACGGGCAAAAGACCCGAGGGCGTTCGGCGAGAGAGCGTCACCATGATGTCGGTCAACGGCGCGCCGCCGTCGCCCCCATCGCTGACACCGCCATCTCCGAAGCCGCCCATCACTTGGGGCATTCCCCACACTCGCAGCGTCGTTGCATTCGCAGGGATGCCCGCTCCCTCGATGGGCAACGCGCGCAGTCCGCCGCACGCCTCCGAGGAACACGCCTCTGCGGTCGAGCGCCCTGCGACGACCAACGCCAACGCTGCTGAGAACCGAACGATTGCGATCTTCATAGGATCGAAGACTCAGCAAACTGCGGGCCGCGCGAAGATGGGCTCGACAGCGGCACCTCTGTGCCGTGCTGAGTCAGCACAGCGCCGAGTCGAGACCGATCTGACTGGGCAACGTCGACGCAGCGATTTGGCTGTATGGAGTTGAGCAATTCTGGCGCAGCGATTCGCTATGGGGTCCACGCGCGATGGGCGACGTGCGCGCCCGAGAGCTTTCCCGGGCTCGGGTGCTCGTGCAGGCGCTCGGCGAGCCACTGCATCCACTCGCCGTAGAACACGCCGTACTCCGAGCGCCGCGCTTCGACGTGCGGGGCCACCTTCTGCCAGGTCTTTCGCACGTATCCTCCCATGAGATCGTCGACGAGGTGCAGCGGGACGATCCGGTGAAACACCATCACGCCGAGGCTCTCGTACACGTGGCTGAGCGACAGGATCGCGCCCGCCGCCTCGGGGTCTGCGCGGATCACTTCGAGCGGCGCGTCATCGGGCAGAGACATCACGAGCCGCACGCTCCTGGCGAACTCGATCGTCTGCATCGCGCGGACGAGCTCGGCCGCAGCGAGGACCGCTCGAGTCTTCGCCATCTGCCGGAGCTGCAAGACGCCGAAGACCACAGCGACGAGGACCGCGACGGATGAGGCGAGCTGCGCGAGCGTTGTGATGGTCATGGGTGCTGGCACTCCCCGTAGCACGACGAGCAGGACGCCAGCTCGAGTCTGACGAAGCACGACCGTCGTCGATCGAGGACCGTCTCTTCCGTGGCTGAGAGCCTGCAGACGCGCTGCGCGTCCGCGCTGCAGTGCTACGATCGACGAGATAAACTCATGCTCATGAAGCGCTTTCTTCTAGCGCTCGCGCTCGGGCTGTCAGCTTGCGGCGACGAGAGCTTCTTTGCCAGCATCAGCGCCGGAAGCGCGCCCAACCAGTGCTCCCGAGGCGACGCGCGCTCGACGATCACCAGCGTCGAGATCAGCGAATCGGACGCGTACGGAGACACGCAACGACCGTTCACCGCGATCGAAAGCGGCTCGACCGTAAGAATCGTCCGCGGGTTGCAGGGCGCGGACATGTTGGTCCTCTCGATTCGAGTCAACGGGCTGAGTGCGCCTGCGTGCCTCGTGCATCGCACGGACATCACTGATGCGACGGGCGCCCGCGTGACGACCGTCGCCCAGCCCATCATGTTTTCGCCGACCGGCGGGGTCGCGACCAACGAGCGCATGTTCTTTCCCGGTGAGTTTCGCTCGGGGACGTTCACGATCACCGCGACGGTCGCGGGCGTCAGCGTCACGCGCACGGTGCAGGCGGTGCGTTCGTGACGCGCGCGATCGTGCTCGGCGGCGCGCTCGTGATGCTCTCGCTCGCGCCCTCGCCCGCGCGGGCTCAGGCCCCGCAGGCCGAGCCACCACCGAGCCCCACGCGCGTCGTCGGCTTCGGAACAACGCTCGGCATCAGCATCGAAGGCACCTCGCGTTCGCCTTCGACTCCGTACGTCACCGCGATCGGTCCCGCGTTCGAGATGCGTGTGCCGGTGCATCGGCGGGTCGAGCTGGCGCTCTGGGTTCCAGTCATCAACCTCTTGCTCATTCCGGCGGTGTCCAATCGTCGGATGGTGTGGGGCGACTTGTTTGCAACGATCTATCCGACGGCGAGCGCGACGGGATTCTTCGTCGCGCCGGGCCTCGGGTTCGCCTATGGATGGGCGGACAGCAGCGGTTACGCGCTGCGCGCTCCGGTGCGCGTCGGCTGGGAAGTGAGCACCGCAGGCCGCGGCTTCGGATTCAACATCGCGCTTCGTCCGTGGGTCGATCTGGTGGTTCCTCTCGCCAACATCGAGGCGAGCGTGCGCTACGGAGCGGTCCTCGAGCTCGGCGTCATCGGCTACGCGACGCGCTGAGTTGGCAGCGAACTGCCAGGGAAGAACCAGGTCGATCGAAGACCTTCGATCGCCGACATCCGTCGCGCCTGCGGTACCATCGTGAGCCTTGCGACGATTCCTGTTTGCAGCGACGCTGGCGACGAGCTGGCTCGAGGGTTGCGCGGCGAGGCAGCGAGCGGCCGCGCTGAACGAGAGCGTACAGTTCGACGCGTCCACCGCTGCGTCCACAACGGACGCTCGTCCGATGGAGGACAGCGCCGCGCCGATGACCGCTCAGGCGCGGTGCGATCTGCTGCTCGCGCAGAGTCGCGCCGCGCTTCAACGACACCGCGAGCAGTCCGAGCGCATCGTGCAGACGCTCGTCGCGCAGCACCGCGATCCGCTCGCTCGGATGAGGGCGGCGTACGCGATGAACCTGGCGAACAATGCGAACTCGATGGCCGACGGAGGAGCGACTGTCCAGGCGGTGCTCGAGCCGATCGTCGGGAGCGGAGTCGCGTTCAACATCAACTGGACGGACACGAGCGGCAACGGGGGATCAGTCGTCGTTCGAGTGCCCGATACGCTCGTGAGCGATCACGTGCGGAGGCAGCTTCCGGGCGTCGAGCCAGCACCGAACAACCCGCACGAACTGTCGCTCGCGCCGGGGGACCTCTGCGCGCCCTACGCGGGCGGGGCGTGGGGATTCGTGATCACCTCGGCGCAGAGCTTTCCGTCGGAGCACCGCGACTGGTCGCATCCGTGGTTGGGTGGAGCGCTGGTCGCGCTCGCGCACATCGATTCAAGCGGGGCGATCGCCACCAACGCCGACATTCACACCAGCATGGATCAGGGGACAGACCACCGTCCGCCTGAGGTGTGGCCAGAACAACCGAGCCGTTGGAACTGTTGCAACGACATCGCGGGCACCTGGGAGAACATCGTCCGGTATGACTTCGACCACGACGAGGTACCCGAGCTGTTTCTCTCGTCGTCTTATCAACTCGAGGGAGCGCGCTACTTCTGGTCGGGGCTCTTCACGTTTCGTGATGGGCGGATCGCGCCGTACCCGACGCCCTCGGAGTTTCCGCTGCGCGCGGTGCGCGACGCCAACGACGACGGTCGACCCGACCTGATCGGAGCTCGCGAGGTCGCAGCGGGAGATCACTGCGGCTCTGGCTATCAGCGCAACGAAATGACGCCGGGGTTCGTCGCGATCTCGAGGCCCGACGGCACCTTCGACCACCGAGGGCCCGAGGCGATCGCCGCTGCCCTGCGCTGGTGTCCGTCCCGTCCGCAGACGATCGACTCGTTTTCGAAGGTGCTCTGCGCGCGGCTCTGGGGCGAGAGCGTCGACGCGCTGCGCGCGATGATTCGCCGGAGTTTTGTCCCATGGAACTGCAGTGACCAATTGCGAGGGCGACCGCAGCGCAACCGACGGGCGCACCAGGACTACGACGCGATGCTCGCGGCGCTCGCCGTGCCGATGCCGCTCTCGCTCGAGCCGCGCAGCCCCGCCGCGGACGCCGGCGTTCGATAGCCGACGGCGCGCTACTTCTTGATCCAACGACGCAGACGATCGAGCATCGTCGGAGGGGACTCTGGTTGTTCGCGCTCGCTCTCTTGCTTCGAAGAGGCCTGCTCTGCGGCGACCGAAGGAGACCCAATCACGGGATCGCGAGGAGGCATCGGCATGTTCGTCGGCATCGGAGGGTTCACCGTCGCGGACGGCATCGGAGGGATCAGCCACACACCCGACGTCTGGTCGATCCCGTCCGTCGGTCCGGGCCCGAAGAACACAACGCCGTGGCATCCGGGGCCGACCATCGAGCGCGGCGGCATGAATCCAAACGCCACGGAGTCCTCGACGTTCCACAGGCTCTCTCTGCACTCGGTCAGCGCGCGCGCGATCCCCTCTTCGCCCTCGTCCGCGCGCGGAACCCAAACGCCCACCGCTCCGTCACCATACGGCACCGCCCAGACGCCTCGCGCCCACAACGCGAGCCACGGCTCGATCGGCGACGGACGGTCGAGCTGCAGCGCTCTCGCCTCGCGCACGACCGCCCGACACGCGAGCACCACCCAGGGCGCTGGCCACTGTTCGTTGAACAGACTCGACGTCTTCTTCCACACCGACGAGCGTTGAAACGCAGGCTCCCACGCCGAGCGCAGCGCAGCCACCATCGGCGGGCTCGCCGTGTCCGACGGATCGTAGGCGGTCAGGCGACGAAGCGCCGCGGCCAACGCGGACGTTCTCTTGCCGAGCGCGAGGGGATTCGCTCGAACCGCGAGCTCCTTGGCCGATCGGGTGATGAAGACCTCGCGCGAGAGCCCCTCTGTTCCTTGCTGATCGAAGGCGTCGAGCGCCGCGTGCCACTCGTCCATGCGATCGCGAACGAACCGCTCGAACGCAGGGCCGCACGCGTCCGCCTCCGCATCGGGCTCGAGCACCCTCGAGTCACAGATCCTCGTGATCAGCCCAGAGAAGTTCGCCTCCATCACGAATGGAGTGTCTCACCGTCCGCGGCACGATGGAGCGCCGCAACGCCGCGCTGGAGCAGAGAATCCCGTGCGGACCGATCGGTGCCACTTGCGGACCGATCGGTCCCGCGAAAAAACGCTGAAGAACAAAGGCATTCGTCCCTCTTCGAGCGCCCTCCTCGCGACGCACCTCGGTGATATCGTTCTCGTTGTGGGCAGACACACTTTCGTTCTGGGTGGCTATCAGAGCGATTTCGCTCGCAACCTGGCACGCGAAGGACTCGGGATCGACGCCTTGGTGCGAGAGACCGTCGAGGGAGCGCTCGAGGACTGTGCCCTCGACGCGCGCGACGTCGCCGTCGTGCACGTGGGCAACGCGTTCGGCGAGCTGTTCACGGGACAAGCGCAGCTCGGAGCGATGCCCGCCACGGTGTGCGCAGGTCTGTGGGGCGCGCCGTCGTCGCGGCACGAGGCCGCGTGCGCTTCGGGGTCGATGGCCATCCTCGCGGCGATGGCAGAGATCGAGGCCGAGCGCTACGAGTGCGCGCTCGTGCTCGGGGTCGAGCAAGAGCGCAACGTCCCTGGCGAAGCGTGCGCGCGAAACCTGGGCGCCGCGGCGTGGGTCGGCCACGAGGGAGAGTCGGCCCGCTATCTGTGGCCGCACATGTTCTCGCGCGTCGGAGACGCGTACGACGAACGCTACGGCGGCCTGCGCCGCGAGCACCTCACCGCCATCGCGCGAAAGAACTTCGACAACGCGCGAAGCAACCCGCGCGCGCAGACCCGCGGGTGGAAGCTCACCGACGCGAGCTTCGCCGAAGACGATCAGAGCAACCCGCGGATCGAAGGGCGCTTGCGAAGGCACGACTGCGGACAGGTCACCGACGGCGCCGTGGCGATCTTGCTCGCGAGCGAGCGATTCGCGCGGGAGTGGGCGCAGCGCCGCGGCGCTCGGCTCGAGTCGATCCCGAGGATCCTCGGGTGGGGGCACCGAAGCGCGGGGCTCGGGCTCGATCAGAAGCTCGCCCGCGCAGAACCAAACGACGTGCTGTTTCCGCACGTTCGTCAGGCGATTCGAGAGGCGCTCGCGAGGGCTTCTGTCCCTGGCGTCCACGCGCTGAGCGGGATCGAGACGCACGATTGCTTCACGACCACCGAGTACATGGCGATCGATCACTTCGAGCTCACCGCGCCCGGAGAGAGCTGGCGCGCGATCGAAGAGCGCTGGACCGAGCGCGGCGGTCGCACGCCCATCAACCCGAGCGGCGGGCTGATCGGCGCCGGGCACCCAGTGGGCGCCACGGGCGTGCGCATGGTGCTCGACGCCGCCCGACAGGTGAGCGATCGCGCTGGAGAAACACAGGTAGACAACGCACGTATGTTCGCCACTCTCAACCTTGGAGGCAGCGCGACGACCGCGGCGTGCTTCGTCCTGGGCGGAGTCGAACCAGGAGCATCGCGATGAAGGCCACGGTCGTAAGGGAGTACCCGGCGCTCTTGCCCGAGGACGACGATCACCCGTACCGCACCGGCGCGTGGAGACCGCAGCGCCGCGAGTGGGACGCGTCGGACCTCACGGTGCTCGAAGGAGAGATCCCCAGGGACCTCAACGGAGTGTACCTACGCAACACCGAGAACCCGCTGTTGCCGGCGCTCGGTCGCTACCACCCGTTCGACGGGGACGGGATGCTCCACGCGATCACGTTCGAAGACGGACGCGCGAGCTACCGCAACCGCATGGTGCAGACCTCGGGGCTCGCCGCCGAGCTCGAAGCAGGGGCGCCGCTGTGGGCCGGGATCCTCGAGAGCCCTCAAAAATCCCAGCGCGATGGCCATGGAGCGCGCACGAGGATGAAGGACGCGTCGAGCACCGACGTCATCGTGCACAGGGGCGAGGCGCTCTCGACCTTCTACCAGTGCGGCGAGTGCTACCGCTCGGACCCGCGGACGCTCGAGCAGCGCGGGCCGCAGTCGTGGGGCGGGCGCCTTCCTTCCGAGTGGGGGATCTCTGCGCACCCCAAGCTCGACGAGAACACCGGCGAGCTGCTGATCTTCAACTACTCGAAGAAGGCGCCGTTCATGAACTACGGCGTCGTGTCGGCCTCGGGCGAGCTCGACCACTACGTACCCATCGAGCTTCCGGGCCCCAGGCTCCCGCACGACATGGCGTTCAGCGAGCGGTTCGCCATCTTGAACGACCTGCCGCTGTTCTGGGACCCCGCGCTGCTCGCCAAGGGCGCGCATCGAGCGCGGTTCTACCAGGATATTCCCTCGCGATTCGGCGTGATTCCGCGGCGGGGTCGCGCCGAGGAGCTGCGCTGGTTCGAGGCGAGCCCGACGTACGTGTTGCACTGGATCAACGCCTTCGACGACGGCGACTCGCTGGTGCTCGACGGATACTTTCAGCACAAGCCCATGCCCGAGCACCGCCCCGACGACGGGCCCTGGTCGGTCATGCACCGGAGCATTTCGATCCGAGATTTTCAGTCGCGACCGCATCGATGGCGCTTCGATCTGCGCACGGGGCGATGCACAGAAGAGCAGCTCGACGAGGAGTTTACGGAGTTTCCGATGGTGCACGGGCGGTACGTGGGCAAGCGGCACCGGTACTTCGTCACGATGACCAACGAGCCTGGGTGGTTTCTCTTCAACGGCCTCGTGCGCATGGACGCCGAGGGAACCAACAAGCAACGGTGGCAGTTCGCGCGCGGCGTGTACGCCAGCGAGTCGCCGATCGCGCCGAAGACAGGCAAGACCGACGAGCTGGACGCCTACGTCGTGACGTTCGTGACGGACATGAACGCAGACCGCAGCGAGTGCCAGATCTTCGACCTCGCCGCGATCGATCGCGGTCCGATCGCCCGCGTCCTTCTGCCCGAGCGAATCTCCAGCGGAACGCACAGCACCTGGGTCCCGCTCGAGGACCTCTCGCCCGCGGGCGGACCTGTGCCGTGAGCGCTCGCGACGTCTATGTGCTCGACGGCCTTCGCACGCCGCGCGGCAAGGCCAGCCCCCGCGGCGCACTGGCTTCGCTGAGCGCGCTCACCCTCGCGCGCGCAGTGCTCGCTGGGCTTCGTGAACGCGCCCCGGCCCTCCCAACACTCGCCGAAGACGTGATCCTCGGCTGCGCCACGCAAGTGGACGGACAGGGCACCAACCTCGCGCGCACCGCGGTGCTGCTCGAGGGCTTCGGCGACCACGTTCCGGGCGTCACGATCAATCGCTTCTGCGCCTCGGGGATCGACGCGGTCAACTTCGGCGCGGCCAAGATCCTCGCGGGCCAGGCGGGCCTGGTGATCGCCGGCGGCGTCGAGAGCATCTCGAGCGTCCCGATGTTCGCCGACCGCGGGCCGCTCTACACAGACCCCGCCGTGATGAGCCAGATCGGCACGGTACACATGGGAATCTCCGCGGATTTCGTCGCCACGCGTGAGGGCTTCTCTCGCGGCGAGCTCGACGCGTACGCCCTGCGCACGCGAGCGAAGGCCCGCGCCGCGCACAGCGCTGGCCGCGGTCGAGCCTCGATCGTCGCCCCGCGTCGAGCGGACGGACAGAGCGCGTGCGATCGCGACGAGCTGCTGAGCTTTGCGCCGACCGCGGACGAGCTCGCCGCGCTACCGCCTGCTTTTTTGGAGCTCGGCGAGCAAGGGCAGGACGCGGTGATCCTCGGTCGAAATCGAGGCGTCTCGCGGGTAGAGCACCGCCACACCCGCGCGTCTTCTCCGCCGCTCGCGGACGCGGCGGCGATGCTGGTGTTGAGCGACCGAGAGACCGCAGCGCGTTGTGGACTGCGAGCGCGAGCCCGCATCGTTCGCGCGGCGAGCGTCGCCGTGGACCCTGTCGTGATGCTCACCGCGGGGCAACTGGCGGCCGAGCGTGTCCTCGCGCTCGAAGGGCTGGCGCCCAGCGACGTGTCGGTGTTCGAGTTCGCCGAGGCGTTCAGCGCGCTCTCGCTGAAGTTTCAGCGAGATTTCGGGCTCGACGACGAGCGCCTCAACCCCAACGGCGGAACGCTCGCCCTCGGCCACGCCTTCGGCGCGACCGGAGCCATCTTGCTCATCAACGCCATAGACGAGCTCGAGCGCATCGGCGGACGCTTCGCCGTGGCCGCCGTCAGCGGCGCCGCGGGTCTCGGCGTCGCGACGCTCATCGAGCGCGTCGAGTCCTGAGTGAGCACGCCCTCGCCTGCTCGCCGCGCGCTTCGCAACCGCCTTCGCGCCCGAGTCGCTCGACGAGCGCGTGAAGCTCCTCGGTCGACCGAGAGAACACCTCGCCGCAGCGAGGACACCGGAACTCGACGAACCAGCGCTCGAATCGATCATCGCGCCGCGCCATTCCGGTCCCGCGAGCCTCGCGCGTGCAGCGCGGGGTCGGGCAGTCCCCGTCGTGAAGCTGTCGCAGCGACTCGCAGTAGAGCGCTGCCCCATGAGGAGCCCAAAGCGCCGACACGCCAACGCCAAGGCTCGCCACGCACCAGAGGATCGCATGCCGTCGCTCAGCGAGCCCAGGCTTCGAAGCGTCGCGCTGCGGTCGATCGCTCATGGGGACGATGGTACGCCGCGGGCTGGGCGATCGTCACGCTCTGCCGTGCTCGCTGGATGTTCTGCGACCGGCCGCGTGGCGCTCATCGCTGCCGACGAATGGGGTGGAAAATGCCTCTCGAGACGCACGTCGCGCTCGAAGGGAGAGACGACCGATTGAAAAGAGGTGTTTCTCGCACGGGGTTAACAAACCCCGTGTTGGGCGCCGCTCGAAGACTCACGGCGAAAGGTGCGCTTCGCGCGACCACCGTCAGACGGCGCAGCAACGGGCGACGGGCGATGGGCAATGAGCAACGGGCAACGAGCAACGGGCAACGAGCAACGGGCAACGGGCAATGAGCAACGGGCAACGGGCAACGGACGACGCACAATGAGCAACGGGCAACGGACGACGGACAATGAGCAACGG
>LNEO01000272.1 GCA_001465015.1 Deltaproteobacteria bacterium Ga0077539
CCCTGCCGTTCCAGGCGGGGGCGGGGCGCGCGGCAGCGCGGGTGGGGGCTTCAGCACTGCGCCCACTGTCGTTGCACTCGCTCGCGCGCGGCAGCGCGAGTGGGAGCTGCGAAGCAGCTCTGCGCCCAGTACGTTCTCCTCACTTGGGGCGCGCGGCAGCGCGGGTGGGGGTTGCGCTTCGCGGTCGCTGCGCACGATCTGCAATCACACCCAGCGATGCCGACCCTGCGGACCAACATCCGCGCAGTGGTACCGTTCGTGCTCATGACCACGAAGAAACGAGCGGACAGCCCAAGAGCAGCGCGCGCCTCGTCGACGGGCGTGACCGGGAAGCTAGAGCCCACCGAGGCCAACATCGTCGACGCCAAGCTGGTCTCGCGCTGGCGTGCCATCGAGCGCAAGCTCCGCGCGCTGGTCGAGCAGGACGCGACGAAGTTCGACGCCCGCTACGAGCTCGTCGCGACGTTGATCGACGCAGAGACCCCGGCGTACCTCGCGGGTGGTTACCGAAGCTTCAGCGACTTCTGCACGCGCTTCTTGAAAGAGACCCCGCGGACGGTGCGGCGCAACGTGCTCGTCGCGCGCTGCGCGGACGCCGAAGAGATCAAGCGGTTCGGGCCGACGCTGCTCGAGAAGGTGATTCAGCTGCTCGTCGCGCAGAAGAAAATCACCGTCGACAAGGGGCGCACGCCGGTCGTGTTCGCGACGGTGAAGATCCCTGTCGTGCGGGGCGGCAAGTCGAAGCTCGCATCGCTCGCGGACGCGTCGTGGGACGAGGTCGAAGAGGCGCTGCTCAACGCACAGCGCTCGGAGGGCTCGGGCAAACCAGCGGTGGTCGCGCCGATCGTCCGTGCCCTCTCGACGGCGATGACGAACACGCCGCTCGAGGGCGTCGCGGTGTCAGTGAAGAGAGAGGCCCTTTCGTTCGGCGATGTTCCGATCGCGTGGCTCGGTCGGTTCGCGGAGCTGGTGGGCGACGCTGCTCGCGCGCACGAGAGAACGCGCGAAGCCCGCGAGCGTCGAGAGGACGCCAAGGACGCAGAGGCGAAGCGCGCGAAGACGAAAAAAGCGGCAAAACCGAGGCGCTGAGCGCGAGGGCATATATGCCCTCTTTCGGGCATATATGCCCTTCGCGCGAGGACGCGCTCGACCGACGGTGCGGGCGCTGCGGGGCGAGCGGGTTGCCTGACGCCATGCGCCGGCAGCAGGCGCGCTTCGATCGCTTCATCGACGGCCGGACACGTCCAATCGAAACACGGCGCCTTCCGGTGGCCAACCGCAGCGTCTCGTACTCTCACACGCCGTTGTTGAAATCGATCCCCCGGATCGTGCGTCGCACCGTCCTCGACCGCCTCGGATCGTTCTATGCTTCCTAGCGATGCAACGTTCGTCGCGGTGGTTGAGGTTCGTCTCTGCGATCGCGCTCGCAGGCGCGACGCGCATCGCGGGGTGCCCGTTGGGGGGTGGATTCTGCGAGTGTCCAGTCGACGGAGGCGCGGACGCGTCCGACGCCAACTTCGTGCCCGGCTGGACGCGGACCGGCAATGACTTCTGCACCGTCCCCGAGCGCGACCGCGGTTGCCGGCGCGGATTTCCACCAGGCGGACCGCTCGAGCCGCCGGAGCTCGACGACCGCTCGCTCGAGGCGTGAACCGATGCGAGCGCGGAGCGTGATCAACCTGGTGCTGAGCCTGGCGACGGCGGTCGCAACGACGAGAGTCGATGCGCAACAGCTTCCGAGACGTCGACCGACGCGTTTCCAGGCGCACCTCCGCTCCGAACCCGAAGCGCGAGTCATCGTTGTCGAAGGGCTCAACGGGAGTTGTCGTCGGCGAGCTGGTCGCCTGCCGTGCACGCTTCGGTTGGCACCCGGCGCACAGAGGGTCTTCTGGACGACGAGCGCTCCTGGCGTTGTGCCGATCGAGGGCGCGGAGTTGTCCTTCGTGATGCCGGCTAGCCGCGCTCGCGTTCGGTTGCAGGGACCGCGACCTGCGCTCTGGTTCGCTGGCGTGGGGCTCGCGGCATCGAGCCTCGGGGCCGCGACGGGGGCCTTTCTTTTACACATGGACCTCTATGGCAGGGCAGTCGTGCAACAAGACATGATTCCTGCCTACGTGTTCTGGGCGGTGCCGCCCATGATGTTGGCCGCTGGGATCATGCTCTTCGCGCACTCTCGCGGCTCCGCGACAGTGACGCCGCTACCACCGCGGCGGCGTTCGCTGTTCGATGTCGAGCGCTCTTCTCAGCTCGGAGCCTCGTTTGTCTCGACGCTGGCCGTTCCGGTGCTGGGCGGGCAGTTCTGAATCGTCGTCACCCGGCCGCTCCCGCGGGCAGAACGGCGAGATCAACTCCAGCCGGTAGAACTTCAGAGTGCTACGATCGCTGTCCATTCTTTCTTCGGGAGGCGTCGGTGAGGTCTCTCTGGGCGGCGTTGATTGTGTGTGCATCGGTGCTCTCGTTCGTCGCTGACGCGCGGGCGCAAGCGGCTACGGCCACGCCGCGAGCGACCGAGCGCGTTCGGGTCGGGGGTGAGCTGGGCTTCGCGGTGTTTCTTCCGTCGCGCTACGCGCAGACCCTTGCGCTGTTCGGTCACGGCCACCTCGCCGTGGGAACGAGCGTCGCCGTGCGAGCGACCACCCGCGTTGCAAACATCGTCGTGATCGGAGGCCGGCTGGGCTTGCTGCACACCGGATCGCTGCCGACGCCTCCGACCCCTCCGACGAGAGCGGTTCACTACAACCTCGCAGACGCGACCGTCGTGCTCGGGCTCTCGACGAATCGCCGCTCCAGCGCGACGGGGTTGCTGAACGAAATCGTCATCGAAGCGGGGGGCGTTCTCGGCGACGCGTCGCTCGACAAGGTTTCGCAGCTCGTTGGCACCTTTCGCGTCGGCGGATCCGCGATGGTGGGCGGGTACTTCAGCGATGCTGGCGTGTACGTCGCCCTTCGCGTCGCCGTCACGTATTCACCCTGGAACGGCGCCGGTGGCTGGTTCTGGGACTCCACGTTCTCGAGCTTCACCACGGCGATCGAGGTGGGGGGCCTGCGATGATCGCGCGCCCCCCGCCGCGCACACGCTGGCCGCTCGTGTCGGTGCTCGCGATCGGGGCGTGTTTCACCGCGCCCGACACCTGCATGGCGCGGCCAGAGCGCCCGCCGTGCCCCGCCCGATGCGTGCGCGTCGCGTCGAGGGTCGCGTACACGAGCGAGCCGCAAATCGACCGCGATTGTCCCGGGCCCATGTGCCCCGCTTCGTCCGAGCGCGGAGCGGTGCGAGTGGGGCCGTCGTTTCATCCCGCGGTGAGCGCGATCGTCCTCGAGGGCGACTCGCAGGTGGCGATCACCGTCGAGACGCTTCGTCGCGCCGACGGAACGCAAGTGGCAGGGCTGACGCGGTGCGAAGAAGGCGGCGCGCTCGTGCTGTTGGGCGATCGAGACACAGCCATTCGAGCCCCGGTGGTGACCGAGCGCGAGTGGTCCCCGTTCGCGATGGTTGTCCGCGAGCCGAGCTCGGAGATTTCATCGATCGACGGGATCGGCGCCGAGACAACGACGATCGTTCGCTTCGCGAACACAGGGAGCGCTGCTTGCCTTCTCACCCGCGTTCGATTCGAGACGCTCGAAAACGTGTGCGGACAGCTCCAATGCGAGCCCGACGGTGACGCGGACGCGGGCCGGGACGCTTCGCGCTCGGACGGGTCCGATCCGGACGTCGACGGCCCCGATGGTGCGGGCGCCGTCGATGCCGCTGACGGGGAATGAACCTGGCCGAAGCGTGATTGCGGATCGTGCGCGAGCGAGCGAGCGGGGGCTGCCAAGGAGCTCAGCGAGTGTGCGGGGTCTGCGGGGTCTGCGGGGTCTGCGGGTCTGCCCCCGAATGAATTCGGGGGCAGTGCGCGCCGCAAGCGCGTCGCGGGCCATGCGCCGCAAGGCAGCGCATGCAGCGGGCGAGGATGGCCAAGAGGGAGAAGAGCGCGAGAGCGCTTCGATGGCTCGAACTGTGGATGTGTTCGTCGTTTCGGTGGGCCTGTAAACAAGTTTGTGCTGTCCCGCTCGCTTCGCCCGCTGCATGCGCTGCCTTGCGGCGCATGGCCCGCGACGCGCTTGCGGCGCGCACTGCCCCCGAATTCATTCGGGGGCAGACCCGCAGACCCCCGCACGCACGCACACGATCCCCAGTCACACTCCCTGGCCGGCCGTGAGCCTCCATGACGGATCGCGCGTCGGAACGCGCACGTTGCGCGCCGTCGCGTTGTGGGCGTACACATCCGCCGATGATTCTTTTGGCCCTGAAGAGCGCGCTGACCGCTAGCGCCCACACGGCGCGCAGCCGAGCGAGGCGCGGATGTCTCTCGCGCTGACGGTGGCGATCCTCGCGTACAACGAAGAGTCCAACCTGCGCTGGGTGATCGACGAGATGGTCGGCGAGCTCGCTTCGATCGCCGAGCCGTGGGAGATCATGATCATCGACGACGGCAGCACCGACGGGACGGGCCGCCTCGCCGACGACCTCGCCCGAGAGGACGCGCGCGTTCGCGTGGTGCATCACGGCGTCAATCGCGGTCTCGGCGGCGCGTATCGCACTGGCTTCGACGAGGCCCGAGGGACGTTCTTGATCTTTTATCCGGCCGACGGGCAGTTCGCGCCGGACATCATCCCGAGGTTCTATCGGCAGATGGGCGAGCTCGACATGCTGCTCGGATACCTGCCCAACTTCAAACGACCGCCGTTTGCGCGGGTCGCGTCGATCGCTGAAAAAGTCCTGTACCGATTGCTCATCGGCAAGATGCCGCGGTTTCAGGGCGTGCTGATGTTTCGCACCGCGCTGTTGAAGGACATCCCCCTCGAGCTCAGCGGGCGGGGCTGGGGAATCCTGCTCGAGTTCATCTTTCGCGTCTTCAACGGACCCTACCGCGTGCGCAGCACGCCTACGGACATGCGCGCGCGCCGTTCTGGCGAATCCAAGGTGATGAACGCCAACACCATCCGCGCCAACCTCGAGCAGCTCTTCGCGCTGAGACGGTCGCTGCGATCATCGCGTTGAACGCGCGGCGAACGGCCCCATCGCGCTCTAGAGCGCGTCCGGAGCCGGTTTGTGACGAGCGCGCCCGCAGCGAACGACCAAGCCGTACTGTAGTACGGCGCGGGAGCGAGCGAGGACGTAAGCCGTCACGAACCGGCTCCCGACGCGCTCTAGCGCCAGAAGAAGTACGCCACGCGCACCGACTGTCCCATGCGCGGGCGAAAGCGTCCGCCGCGAAACACGATGCTCTGGCGGCCTGCGCCGAAGTCGAACCCCTCGGCGCGCGACCGCGGAACCTCCGTCGCATCCACCCTGACGCTCAACGACGACGCGATCGGGCTGCCGCTGAGCACGAACTCGCTGCTCTCTGCGGCGATCGCGTCGATGATGCGCGAGACGCCTGCGCTCACCTCGGCGTCCTGCGCGGTCGACAGCGGGATCAAGCCTCCTCCGTTCGCCGCGATCACGCAGGGCCCGAAGTTGCGCTGCGACGGACACCGCGCGTCGCCGAAGAAGTCCAAGAGACCGAAGGTGAGAAAGTTTCGCGAGCGAAACCACTCGGCCACCGCCGCGATCCTGCGCTCGGGCGTCGCGCCCCAGCGGCCAGCGTTCATCGCGAAGTAGCGACGATCGTCGTTGCCGCCCTCTTCGTCGGTGACGAACAGCGCAGCGCGCGTGGTGTCTGCGCGGAAGCGTCGACGATCATCGCGGTCGGTGCGCGCTCGACGCTCCATCTCTTCGGTCACGAGCACCGTCGCGGCCACTGGCTCTTCTGCCTGGCCTACGAGCGGATACGGCGCGCGTTGGTCGCGAACCTCGTCGCGAAAGCGCTGGTGCGTCACGGTAAAGGCCAGCCGCTCGGGGCCGTCTGCGGCAGCGCCAGAGATCCACTCGAAGCCGGGATCGTCGAGGTTGACCGGCCCGACGCCGCCCGCCTGGACCACGCCGACGCGAAAGTCGATTCCCGCCGCGTTCATCTCGCGAAAGAAGCGCTCTGCCGTGCGTCCGAGCCGCTCTTGCTCGTCGTCCATCGAGCCCGAGGTGTCGACCAACCACAAGAAGTCCGCCGTCGCGTTGCGCGTCGCCACGAGCGCCTGGCAGCGCAGACCCACCGAGCGCCCCGCGTTCGCGAGGCCCGTCGCCTGCGTCACGTCCGCCGCGCGAATCGCTGCGGGTTCGCGCGGGTCGTCCACCAGCGGCTCGTTGGCGACCGTGAGCAAAACGACTGCGCGACCTGCGGTCGGCGCGGCCACCGTCGTCAGCTCGAACACAAACGAACGCGACAGCCGCGTCCCGCCGCGGGATGCGCCGGGCTCGACCCGCGCGAGGTCACGCAACAATCGATCGCGAGCCACCCACGCGTAGGTCTCGAGGGCTGCTGTCGCGCGAAAGGCGCTCCGTCGCGTGATCGCTCCGTCCACGGTGCGTCCGGACTGTCCGACGAGGATCGGCGCCGCGCCCACGCTGGCCGTCAACTGCGCCTCGAGCGTCAGGGCGAGCGCATCGATGCCCATCGGCGCGGGCAGCTCGATCGCTGCCATCGCGACGTCTTCGCGCACGGCTTCGGCGACGTGGAGGCTCTGGTCTCGCTCTGTCGCGCTTCGGGCCGCGGTGAACGCGGGCGCGAGCGCGAGCTGCATCCCGCTCGAGGCGAGCGCGACGATCGCCGGTTCGGGCAGCGCGTTGTTGGGACAATTGGGGTCGACGTTGAGGCCTTCGACGAACACCGAGCACGAGAGCATCCCCGCGTCGCCGCTCGCCAGCGGAGCGTCCACGCGAAACTCGTACTCACCGACCGCGTCGACGACGAAGTTCGCCGTGCGCGCATCGGTGCCCGGCGCGCTCGCGCTCGAGACCAGCGGCTTGCGCACGAGCGTCCAGCGATAGCCGCGATCAGGGACCGTCCTCGCTTCGACGCGCGCTTCGAGCGGAGCGGTCGCCCCGACCGGAGCCCGAACGCGAAGCGGACCGCACACTGCCGGAAGCGTCGGGCGAATCGGACGATTGTCGACGCCGCCGCGCTCTTGGAGGCCCGTTTTCGCACCGCATCCCGCAGAGAGCCCGGCGACGAGCGCGAGCGAACCCGAGGTCATGAAAGCAAGAAGACCGCGCACTCTCGGGAGTTGAGCACAGAATTTGTCGACGCGCAGGGCGGCGACGTGCACGCCCCCACCCATCAGTGGCAGGCTATGCGCGATGCTTCGATTTCAAACGACGAACGGGGCGCCCGCCCAGCGGTGCATTTCGCTCGCGGTGCTGTGCGCGGTCGCGAGCGCCCACTGCGGCCAGAGCGTGTATGGAATCGATCCCGACCCAACGATTCGCGACCCGTTTCCCTCGGCGGACGGCGCGGTGATCGTGATTCCGTTCGAGGCCGGGGCGGGCGACGCGGGGCTGACGGACGCATCGCCCTTCGTCGGGCTCGATGGGCGCGTGCGCAGCGACGACACGCGCTCGGGCGTGGTCACGGTCTCTTCGACGCTGTTCGGAGGCAGCATCTCGAACAACGCGACCGCTGGGTTCTTTCGCCGCGAGCGCGATCGCGTGTGCGCCGCTTTTTCGGACGGAGAGTATTTCTTTGCCGACTGCCCCGACGCGGAGGAGCCCGACGGCGAGACGATTCCGCGCGCTCACGCTGGGCGCATCGATGTGCGAAACACCCGAGCGACGATCGGGAGGCTCTCGCCCGATTCGCAAGGCTCCTACCCGTCGTCGATGTTGCTCGACAGCGCGTTGTCACCGGGCACCGAATTGACCGTGACCGCGATGGGCGCGGAGGTTCCCGCGTTCGAGGGCCAGCTCCGCACTCCCGGCGTCGTGGGGCTTCGCCTCGAGTCTCCCGCGGGAAACGTCGTGCGAACCACGGAGGACGTCGCGCTGCGATGGAACCCCATGTCCGGTGAGCGCATCACCGTGGTCGTAAACCGCGAGTACACTGGCGCGACGGGGGATCGCCGCGCATACGTCGGAGCGTCGTACGCGACCGCTGTGGGTGCAGCGCGGATTCCGCCTCGCGTGCTGCGACGACTCGCGGCGACGGGCATGACGACGTCGATGTTGGTGTACGCGACGGTCGAGAACCGCACCGAGGTTCGCGCGGGCCAATGGCCCATCCTCCTTCGGGCGCTGCGCACCGAGGTGATCGAAGACGCGCGCTTCGAGCGCTGACGCTCGAGAGCATAGGCGCCGAAAATTTCACGGCTGAAACAGAGAGACAGAGTAGCAAATCGAGCGACGAAACGACGTTCTACATCGAGCCGCGGCGCGCGGCAGCGCGGGTGGGGGCTTCAGCACTGCGCCTACCGGCGTTCTCCTCACTTGGCGC